>NZ_JBQEMZ010000004.1:0-298225 GCF_052044445.1 Cellulosimicrobium sp. 22598 | reverse complement strand
GGGGGCTCAGGTGCCTCGGAGGTGAAGGCGAACTCGATGAACCCCTGACCACGCGCCGCATCTAGAAGATCCAGCGCCTGAACGGTCTGGCCCTGGATCACGTAGCCGCCGGAGAGGTTGTTCTCGCACGCGGGGGTGGTGTCGGCGCTGTTGGAGGCGTTGGTGCCGACGCCGATCCAGCTGGGTGTGGTCACGTTGTACGTGACCGAGTTCGAACCGTTGGACACCTGGCATTCGTGCAGGTTGACGTACCGGTTGCCGACGAGGTCCAGCGCTTGGACGTTCTGCCCCTGGATCACATAGTTGCCGGAGAGGTTGTTCTCGCACGCGGGGGTGATGTCGGCGCTGTTGGAACCGCTGGTCCCGATCCCGATCCAGTTCGGGGTGGTGACGTTGTAGGTGACCGAGTCCCTCCCGTTGGAGACCTGGCACTCGTGCAAGTTGAGGTACCGGTTCCCGAGAAGGTCGATCGGCTCCACGTTTTGCCCCGAAACGTAGTAGCCGCCGGAGAGACTGCCCTCGCATGAGGCCGAGCTGTCTGCCGAGTTGGAGGTGTTGGTTCCGACGCCGATCCAACTGGGCGTGGTGACGTTGTACGTCGCAGCGTTCTGGCCGTTCTGCACCTGGCACTCGTGGAGGTTGAGGTAGCGCTTGGTGCCGTTGCGCAGGATGCCGGTCTGGGAGGCGTTGGACTCGCCGTTGAACCCGGCCGAGGGGGAGACCTGGAGGTTGTCGCCGGACCAGACGGAGTCGGTGACGGCGACGGCCTTGGTCTCGGCACCGACGGTACCGGTGGTGACGTCGGAGCCGGGGGCCAGGACGTTGCGGGTGGTGCCGGGGACGTAGGTGAATCCGTCGGGGATCTGGGTGGTCAGGGACGTGCCCGTCACCGGGGTGTCCTTGGTGGTGTCGTAGAACAGGCGGGCCAGGACCTGCTGGCCACGCTCGGCGGTGACGGTGTCGGTCCAGGTGGTCCCGCCGTCGACGGAGTAGAGCAGGTTGGACTGGGTCTGGTCACCGGTGGCTGGTGCCGCGGTCGCGAGGGTGGCGCTGCTGAGGGTGAGTCCTGCGCACAGGCCGATGGCGGCTGTGGCGCGGGCGGCGCGTCCTAGGGAGTGGCGCGCCCTTGTTCTCAGTCCCCTATCTGCGCGGGGGGGGGGGTAAAGGTCATGTCTTTTCCCTTTCCGTGTGCCGGTCTGTGGGCGCGTGTGTGCCGTGACCGGGTTGGGCTTGCTCTGGGGTAGACGGTGGGTCGGGGGTGTGTCTGACGGCGTGAACCGCAGGGTGAGCCCATCGACCGAGCCCGGCCTGTATCGGCATGGCATCCCCCCGTCATTGCGCTCGGTCGTTCTCGTCTGTCCCGCTGCACGGGGCGTTCCGGGACGATGACGAGGAGCAAGACGATGAGCACTGATGGCAGCCGGCGCAGGATCGCCGTGCTCTACGGGACGAGGCCCGAGGCGGTGAAGATGGCGCCCGTGGTGGCGGCGTTGCGGTCGTCGCGCGATCTGACGCCCGTCGTGGTCACGTCGGGTCAACATCGCGAGATGCTCGACCAGGTGAACGACCTGTTTGGGATCGTTCCGGACCACGATCTCGGGCTCTTGCGGCACGGCCAGTCGCTTGACGACGTCGTGGCCGGCGCTCTCCAGGGTTTCGGTGCCTACCTGGACCGTCACCCGGTCGACGCGGTCGTGGTACAGGGGGATACGAGCACCGCCTTCGCGGGGGCGCTCGCCGCGTACCACCGTCAGATCCCGGTCGTGCACGTCGAGGCCGGCCTGCGGACCGGTGACGTGTACTCGCCGTTCCCTGAAGAGGGAAACCGAAAGTTCGTGGGGTCGGTCGCGGCGCTGCACTGCGCCCCGACCGAGGCTGCGGCCCACAACCTCTACGTCGAGAACGTTCCGCGCGAGAACGTCGTCGTCACGGGCAACACCGTGATCGACGCCCTGCTGCGTACGGTCGAGCGGCAGGGCTCGACGGGCGACCCGGTGATCGATGTGGCCGTGTCCCAGGGGCGCCGTATTGTGCTCGTCACTGCGCATCGTCGTGAGTCGTGGGGTGCGGGGATCGGGGAGGTCGCGGGAGCGTTGGTCCGCGTCGCCAACCTCTACCCGGACGTTCTCGTGGTCCTCCCGATGCATCGCAACCCGCTCGTGCGAGAGATCGTCGTCCCGATCTTGTCCGAGGTGCCGAACGTCCACCTGACCGAGCCCATGGACTACGCGCCGTTCTGTCATCTGCTCGCGCGCTCGACCGTCGTGGTCACGGACTCGGGTGGCATCCAGGAGGAGGCGCCGGCGGTCGACGTGCCAGTGATCGTCACGAGGGACACGACGGAGCGGCCCGAGGTCGTCCAGGCCGGCGGCGCGGTCCTCGTCGGCACGGACCAGAACCGCATCGTGCGCACGTTGCGCGAGCTGCTCACGAACGAGCAGTTCCACGCCCGCATGGCTCGTGCCGAGAACCCGTTCGGGGACGGTAGGGCGGCCGAGCGTACGGTGATCGCGCTACGAGCGATGCTCACAGCGCGTGGAGCGGCCACCGATGCCGGGGCGGCGGACCGCGCCGAGATCCTGGTCTCGTAGGTAGTGGTCGCGATGACGCTCTGGGGAGCGACGAGCGATCCTGCCGACCCGGACTGCGGTCTGCTGACGTCCTCGACCGCGTCCCGGCTGTTCGGCGTGGACGAGACCGTCCTCGTCGAGCTCGGTCGACGCGGTGCGTTGCGCACCCTGCGAGCATCGGACGGGCGCGCGCTCTACACGGCGGGCGACCTGCTCGATGTCGTGCGCAGCGGGTCCCCGCGGGAGAACGACCGATGACGGCGGACCTTCCTACCTACACGGAGACGTGGCCTCTCCTCACCTCGGCAGACCGGCGTCGCCTGGACGAGCTCGACGCGGCGCAGCGGGAGATCCTCGAGCGGCTCCTCGCGGTGCCGGCGGACGAGGTCGACGCGCCGCTGTTCGCCGAGCTCCAGGTGGAGAGACTGCGGGTCTATCGGACGGTGGTGAGTCACGCGGGCGGCAGATCGTCTCCGCCGCCCGCGGGATAGCGCTGGTGCCGGCTCAGAGGCCGGCCGCCTCCGCGCCTCGCAGTCGCGCGGCCGTGCGGCGCGCCTCCCGGTTCGCGTCCATCGTGCGACGCACCGTCGCACGAGCGCGGACGAGGAGCGCGGAGACGGCGTTCGGAGTCGTGTCGAGCTCGGTCGCGAGCTCTGCCACGGTCCGTCCGGCCATGGCGACCTGCCAGAGGACGTAGCGCTGGCGTTCCGAGCAGCCGGACATGCCCTCCACGGCCTCGTCCAGCTCCACCGAGCTCGTCGCGTGCGAACCGAGGTCGTAGGCCGAGGGGACGTCGACGGCCTCGTCGATCTCCACCGTCGGGAGCGTCTTGCGTCGAGAACGGTCGGTGGCGGCGTTGCGCACGGCCCGGGCGATGTAGGTCCGTGCGTACTCGACGGGTCCCTGACCGCGTCGGAAGAGGATGAGGATGCGGGTGAAGGCCTCCGCCGCGAGGTCGTCCGCTTCCCACTGGGAGCGGGTGTAGCGGCGGGCGACCACCAGGGCGTACGGGTAGTGCCTGCGCCAGAGCTCGGCGACCGCCTCCTGGTCTCCCTCGCGTGCACGCTCGCAGAGCACGGTGTCGGTATCGCCCGTGTCGAGGTGGCGCGGTGCATACCGGCGCCCGGTCGTCGTCTGCTCGTCGGTAGTGCTCAGGTCCATCCGTGGTGCCCCGTCCTCAGATGCTCGTCGTGGCCGCGCCGCCGCCCCGACGAGGCAGGTCGTGTGTGACTTCACCCACTGAGATGCGAGACGGTGCACATCGTGTCGCGGATCGAGGTGGTGATCGAGAGGGTGATTCAACATGCCCGGAAGGGGTGAGGCAGGGATGCTCTCGTGCGGTGTCGAGGCTGGTCAGGGTGTTGGGGGTCGGACGAGAGCCGAACGGCGGGTGCATGAGGCGGGGCGAGGGACGGTGCCGGGATGCGGCACCATCACACGTCGGGCCACGTGAGGACGGAGGCGACACGAGTCGTCCTCCGGAACGGAACGGTTGGACAGGGGTGGATGGAATGTGCCTGAGGAGAAGCACGTGACGGTGCGGGAGAGCGTGGCGATCTGGGCAGCGGGGACGGCCGTGGTCGTCATGCCGCTGAGCGCGAGCGTGTGGGACACGGAGGCCGACGCCGCAGCAGACGACGGGTACTGCCCGGTGCGCGTGGAGTGGCTCCAGGAGCTGCGCACGACGTTGGACGCCGATCACCAGGTGGTCTGTGCGCCGCTCGAGGATCCCGACTGGCTGGTCCTCCCGGAGGCAGACCTCGCGCAGGTCCGCCGTGTCCTCCGGGAGGAGGGGTACGACGTCGTGGTGGCCGACCCCGTGGCGGAGATGCCCGGTGCCGGGGGTGCGCCGGTAGAGCTCGAGATCGACGATCTTCTCGGGAGCGTTCCGCTGCCCGAGCAGTGAAGGACGGACGCCCCCCCCGCTTGCGCCGCGGTCCTCGACGCGCTCGGAGCCGCCACGAGAAGCCGGATCCGCTCAGTCGGCGGCGTCGGTCTGGATGTTGGGGTCGTTGAACGGCATGTACTCCGACAGGAGCGGGAAGAGCCACTCGAAGCACGCGAGCACGACGGCGGCCAGCAGGACGAGCAGGATCCCCGCCCGGACCCACGCGGGCCCGGGCAGCACGCGCCACAGCGCCCCGTACATCACGCGCTCCCTTCGGCAGCAGGCGCCGCCTGACCGACCAGGTCCGGCGGCGTGCCGTCCTCGACCGGCATCCAGTAGTCGAGCTTCGCATTCACGATGAACCGGGCCACGAGCGAGTTCAACCCGATCGGATGGCACGTCGTCAACGTCAGATACCGCTCCGTGGGCTCGACGCCCGGCTGCCACGGCACCGGGGCCACGGCCTCCACCTGGTCAGGCTTGACCGCCTGCAGGTGGTCCACCCGGTACACGTACCAGATCCCACCGGCCTCCACGACGATCGGGTCGCCGACCTGCAGCTCCTCCACGTCGTGGAAGATCTTGCCGTACGTCTGCCGGTGGCCCGCGAGGGAGAAGTTCCCGACGTCGCCCGGCATGACCGTCTCCGCGTAGTGGCCCGCCTGGCCCTGGTCGAGGATCGTCCGCTTGTCCGTCCCCTCCGCGATCGGCATCATCTTCCCGTCCCACCGCGGCACGTACAGCGTGCCCCACACCTCGCCCAGCGCCAGCGCCTCCATGACCGGAGGCTCGTCCCGCCGGACGGTCGTCGCGACGTCGCCCGCGTCCGGCGTGGGCGCACCCATCTCCTCCAACACCTGCGCCTGCACCCGGTCCGCCTGCACGTCCGTCCACCACAGCTGCCACACCACGTACAGGCCCAGCACGATCCCGAGCGTGATGAGCAGCTCCCCGAGAACACCCACGACCGACGACACCGCACCACGCCCGGAGCCCGGTCCGGTGGCGGCGCGACGATGGTGCGGAGGGGGTGGGGGGAGCGGACTCCCGGCGGCCATCTCCTCGAGCTGGTCCCACAGCGTGGGATGCGTCATGGTCTGCTCCTCGTCCGCAGAGGCCCCCGAGGCGTGCCTCTCTGTGAAGACAGACTGGTGAAGCGGACGATCATGGCGGACCACCGTGGGTGAACTGGCAGGTGAAGCTTGTCGGTAGCGTGCCGCGCCCCCGTCACGCAGGGAGCCACCGGGCGTCGCTCGAACCCGCGGACAGGGCGCGGTGGGACGGACGCGCATCTCGCGGCCGTCCGTGAAGCTGGGGAGGCCCCGCAGGGCCTCTGAGCTTCTTCAGCTGCCCAGCGCGAGCAGCAGGGAGGCCGCGACGCAGCAGAGACCCGCCGCGCAGACGGCGGCTGCGAGCCATGTGCCGAGTCGCGATCCCGTCACGACGGTGTCTCGCTCGTCCGGCCGGTGCGTGCGGATTCGATCAGGCGCTCGATCTCGTCGGCGTCGAAGCGTCGGTGGCCACCGAGCGTCCGGACGGACGTGATCTTGCCCGCCTGGGCCCAGCGGGTGACGGTCTTTGGGTCGACCCGGAAGAGAGCCGCCACCTCGGCCGGGGTGAGCAGTGACGGCCGTTCGCCCTCGTCGCGGCCCGCGGCCGCGCGTCGTCGTGCGATCATGCGGCGGCTCCTACGGCCGTGGCGGGCACGGGGTCGAGGTCGTCTCGGTCGAGCGGCTCGGCCGAGCGGAAGGCTCGCGCGAGCAGCGGGTCTCGTACCCCGAGATCGGGCTGGGGAA
Source organism: Cellulosimicrobium sp. 22598 (assembly GCF_052044445.1). Classification (NCBI taxonomy): domain Bacteria; kingdom Bacillati; phylum Actinomycetota; class Actinomycetes; order Micrococcales; family Promicromonosporaceae; genus Cellulosimicrobium; species Cellulosimicrobium sp. 22598. The sequence continues at coordinate 291,971 of NZ_JBQEMZ010000004.1, read as the reverse complement.
GCCACGCGAGCAGTGCGAGATCGAGGTCGTCGGCCACTGCCGCCGCAGCGCGCGCCCGGCAGCCCGGTGGGACGCCGAGCGCGCGGAGCGTCGCGCACAGGTCCTGCACGGCCAGGTAGAGAAGGGCCGCGTCCGCTCCGGCCGCGTAGGCCTGGCACAGCGGCACGATAGCGTCGACGACCGTCCTGCTGAACAGGCCGGTACGCCGCCAGTGCAGGCGCTCCACCCGGTTCACGTACGCCCCGATCTCGTGCACGAAGTCATCCACGCCCGTCCGCCTCTCTCCGGTCGACCCCCCGCTCCACATCAGACGTCGCCCGCGCTCGTTGCGACCGGTCGGACGAGGGTGATGAGTGGGATGAGATCGGGCGAACACGGCCGAACCGGCCCGAGCAGGGCTTCACGAGTCCTCCGCGAGGCTGCGCAGGTCCGGCCGGTTCGCCGCGGTCAGCCCGCGGAGTGCACCGGCGGCCCTGAGGACGCTGTCCGTCTCGCCCACGCGTGCGGCACACAGGCCCGCCCAGAGCAGCTCGCGCGCGAGGGCCTCGCCCGTCACGGTGAGCGGGGCGGCCTCCACGACGACCATGGTTCGCAGGAGGCGGGCCACCGGAGAGCCGTGACCGGGGTGGTCCGGTGGGCACTGCAGCACGGTCGTCGTCCGGACGTCGATCGCGTGCGAGAGGGCATGGCGTGCCGAGCGGCTCGCGCCGAGGAGCAGTGGGGTACGGCCCCACCACCTGCGAGGCCGGGCGTCGAGACGATCGTGCAGGTCCTCCAGCTCGTCGGGCGTGAGCACGGGCGCCAGCACGGTGTCCACCCGCTGGGTGGTGGCGCACGGCAGCGCTCGGTGGCGCGTCGTGGTGAGCGTGGCGTACCCCCAGATCGTCGGGAGCGCAGCCGTCGTCGAGCGTGCCAGTTCCATGTCCCGTCCTCCCACGTGCGGGCCCACCCCGTCACGTGTTCAGACGGCGCTTGGCTCCTGCCGTGACGGGCGTCACGCGAGGCCGAGGTCGGGGGCCGTGGTCGTCGCCCCCCCGCCAGGTCACCGATCGTGACGGTCAAGGACCCAGCAGCGCGGCCGGTACGACGGCGATCCCGTCCCGCCGCCGATAGGCGTGGGGCCCGGGCGTGACGACGGCCGCGTCGAGGAGGTCGGCGCCGATCCTGTCGCGGAGCCATGCGAGGTGCCGGACGTCGTGGTCGGTGACCGTGGTCGCGAGCTTGACCTCGATCGCCAGGACCCGGCCGTCCGGACGCTCGACGATGATGTCGACCTCGTGCGCGCCGTCAGCCGTCCGGAGGTGACGTACCCGTGCTTCGGACCGTTCGGCATAGACCTGGACGTCCAGAGTGACGAGGTGCTCGAACAGCGATCCGAGCAAGGTCCCGTCGCGCAGGTTGGGGACCGGGCCGTCGCTGCCCCCGAGAAGCGCGGACTGGTCTGCACCGAGCAGATGAGCGGCGAGACCGGGGTCCGCGAGCTGGTGCTTGGGTCCGCGCGCGAGCCGGGTGAGGTGATTCCTGCCTGGGAGCCACGCTTCGACGGGATCGAGCATCCAGAGCTGTTCAAGCACGTCGCGGTACGCGGTCACGGTGCTCCGAGCGGGCTTCTCGGAGAGGCCGGGTGTGGCGGCGTCAAGGATCCGTTGGTAGGTCGCAGTCGTCGACGTCGCGGCTGCATAGGCCGTGAGCCACGCGCGCAGGACGCCCGGGCGACGCACGACGAGTCCTTGCTCGGGGAACGCCCTCGTGACGATCAGGTCCACGTATCCCTCGAGCCGGTGCCGACGGGCTCGCGGCGCGAGGGCGTGGATGTCCGGGAACCCGGAACGCACGATCTCGTCGACGTAGTCACGTGTGCCGCGTCTCGACGACCCGGTGATCTCGGGCCGAGACCCGTCCAGCAGGTCGCCGAGGCTGACGGTGGGTTCTGCAAACCCTCGCTCCAGGAGGCTCATGGGACGCATGCGAAACGTGACGAACCGGCCTGCCCCGGAGTGGACGGGTGCTTCGAGGGGGACGGAGCTGCCGGTCAGCAGGTAGGTCCCGATGCCGTCGTCGACCGCTCGTCGAACCACGTCCCACGACTCCGGGACCCGCTGCCACTCGTCCACGAGCAGCGGGTGCTCTACGGCGCGGATTCGTGCCGGGTCGCTGGCGAACAACTCACGTTCGCGAGGATCGTCCAGGCGCATCACCGTGCGGGCGCGTTGTTGCGCGGTGGCTGTCTTCCCCACGCCTTTCGGCCCGTGGAGCTCGATCGTCGGCAGCTCTGCGACCAGCTCGTCGAGCACGTCGTCGATGACGCGCCTGCGGTAGTCCATCACTGATCGGCTCCCTGGTGCTCGCGTGCTCCCGGCCCCGGTAGAGAACCGACCAGGAGGCTCGTCGGCCTCCTACGCTACAGATTTCAGGACTCTTACGCTACAAATTTCATGCCCTCCACGCTACAGATTCCCGGCCCTTCTACGTGTTCCGGTGCTCGCGTCCTCACCCTGCCTGTCTGCCGGGGGTCACGGCCGGCGGCGCTCCGGCACGTGCAGGCGCTGCAGGAACCGGTCGGTGCGTAGCGGCGGGCCGTGCCGGTCGAGCAGCGACACGACGACGACGGTCGCGGTCGCGAGCGGGATGGTCCAGGCCGCGGGCTGGGCGAGCAGCGCGCGCACGATGCCGGGGACGCCGTCCGCCGTCGTGCCGGACGAGCCCGTCCCGTATCCCGCGGCCACGAGCGCGGACGAGGCGAGCAGCGCCGTCGCGCACAGGACGGCCCCCACGACCATCCCCGCCACCGCGCCGCGCGCGGTGAGGCGCCGCCACCACACGCCGAGCAGGATCACGGGCGACAGCGCGGAGGCGGCGAACACGAACACCGTCCCGACGCTCGTCACGAGCCCCTGCGGGATGGTGACGAGTGCGAACGCGAGCGGGATGAGCGTGCACGCGACCGCGGACCACCGGAACGACCGCACGGTCCCGCCGAACAGGTCCTGGCTGACGACGCCCGCCAGCGCCACGACGAGCCCTGAGGACGTGCCGAGGAACGCCGCGAAGGCCCCGGCCACGACGAGCGCGGCGAGGAGCTCGCCCCCGAGGCCGGGGACGAGGCGGGTCGGCAGCGTGAGCACGACGGTGTCGGCGACGCCGGGCGCCGCGAGGTCGGGCGCGACGACCCGCGCCACGAGCCCGAGCGTGCTCGACACCATGTAGAACACGCTGATCATGACGAGCACGACGACGGTCGTGCGGCGGGCGGAGCCGCCGTCGGGCGAGGTGTAGAAGCGCACGAGGACGTGCGGCAGGCCGGTCGTGCCGAGCAGGAGCGCGAGCAGCAGAGACACCGTCGCGTAGGCGTCGAGGCCGCCGGGACCGGCGTCGTGGGGGAAGACCGCCGCGGGGTCGAAGAGGACGGTGGCGCCGCCGGGCTCGAACGCCCCGCCCAGCGCCATGAGCACGAACACGAGGGGCAGCGCGAGCGCCGTGAGCTTGACCCAGAACTGGAACGCCTGGACGAACGTGATGGAGCGCATGCCGCCCGCCGCGACGACCGCGCTCACGACGACCGCGATCCCCACCGACCCGACCCACGGCGGGACGGGTGCGACGCTCGTGATGACGAGCGCCGCGCCGTGGAGCTGCGGCACCACGTACAGCCACCCGATGACGAGCACGAGCACGCTCGTGACGCGGCGCGCGACGACGGAGTCGAGCCGGGCGTGGACGAAGTCGGGGATCGTGTACGCGCCGCTGCGGCGCAGCGGGCCTGCGACGAACAGCAGGACGAGCAGGTAGCCGGCCGCGTACCCGACGGGGAACCAGAACGCCTCGGCGCCCGAGAGCAGCACGAGCCCCGAGAGGCCGAGGAACGTGCCCGCGGACAGGTACTCGCCGCTGATCGCCGACGCGTTCCACACCGGCCGCACCGTGCGCGAGGCGACGAAGAAGTCGCTCGTGGTGCGCGAGATGCGCAGGCCGTAGAACCCGATGAGGCCGGTCGCGAGCAGCAGCAGCCCGATCGCGACGAGGGGCAGCGCGCTCACGCGGCGCCCGCCTCGTCGGGTCCTGCCTCGTCCGGGCCGGCCTCGGCGGACCCGCCCGATCCCTCCGCGAGCGCGCGGTACCGGCGCTCGTTGCGCGCCGCCGCGACGGCGAACACGACCGCGAACGCGACGATCACGGGGTAGAAGCCGTACGCGTGCACGAGCCACGGGAGCGGGACGCCGGCGACCACCACCGCGTCCAGCGCGGGCACCGCGCTCATCGTCACCGTGAGCAGCGCGACGACCGCGAGGAACGAGACGACGCACGCGAGCCCGAGCCGGAGCTGCGCCCGGACGAGGCCGCGCGTGTAGTGCGCGGCGGCGTCGTCCGGCTCCTCGGGGCGACGCGGGGCGGCCGTGGACGTGCCCGACGGCGGCCCGCCCGCCGGGACGCCGGCCGCGGGTCCGGCGGCGGGAGGGGGATCGGTCGACCGGACGCGCACGCGCTCGGGACGACGCCCGTCGGGCGCCGCACTCCGGGCCGGGGGATGCACCCCGGGGTGCGGCTCTCGACCGGGAGCGCGTCCGTCGTCGGTCGGGGGCGGGGCCGACGAGGGGTCCGGGCCGCTCACGACGGGCCCCGGTGGGGACCGAGCAGCGCCTCCCGCACGGCCGGGACCATGCGGCGGCTCACCGGCACCTCGTGCCCCGCCACGACGAGCGCGGGCTGCGCCCCGCCGAACCGCGCCGCGGTCACGGCGGCCCGGTCCACGAGGTACGACCGGTGGACGCGCAGGAACCCGGCGGGCGCCCACCGCTCCTCGAGGTCGGACAGCGGCTCGCGCACGAGGAACTGCTCGGTGTCCGTGACGAGGCGCGAGTAGTCGCCCTGCGCCTGGACCCACCGCACCGCGCTGCGGCGGACGAGGCGCGTCGTCGTCCCGACCGTCACGACGAGCGTCTCGTCCTCCGGGGCCCCGCGCGGCGGGGCGGCCGGCGCGGCGGGAGGGGCGGCGCTCGCGGGCGGCGACCCTGCGCCGTCGGGCACGCCGCCGGCCCCGACACCTCGCCCGGCGCGGTCCGCGACGCGCTCCACGACCCGGTCGACGGCGCGCGTCAGGCGCTCGCGGCGCACGGGCTTGAGCACGTAGTCGACGGCCTCGACGTCGAACGCCTCGAGCGCGCGGGCCTCGTCCGCGGTGACGAACACGACCGCGGGGCGGTCGGAGAACCGCGAGAGCGCGCGAGCCAGGTCGAGGCCGGTCAGCCCGGGCATGTGGATGTCGAGGAACGCCGCGTCGACCGTGCGCGAGGAGAGCTCGCGCAGCGCCTCCGACCCGGTCGCGACGCCGAGCACGGTCCGCACGCGCGGGTCGCGCCGCAGCAGGGCGACGAGCTCGTCGAGCACGGGCCGCTCGTCGTCGGCGACGAGCACGTCCAGCCCGACGGCGGGCGGGTCCTGGGGCGCCGGGCCGGGGGCCGGGTCGGTGCCGGTCACGGCACGCTCACCTCCGTCTCGTGCAGGGGCTGGGAGCGGGGCACGCGCAGGCGCACGAGCGTGCCGGAGCCGGGGGCGGTCTCGATGTCGAGCGCGTGGTCGTCGCCGTAGAGCTGGCGCACGCGCCGGTCGACGTTGCGCAGGCCCACGTGCTCGCTCCCGCGCGACGTGAGGAGCTTGCGCACGACGGCCGGGTCCATGCCGACGCCGTCGTCCTCGACCGTGATCTCCGTCTGGGTGCCCTCGTCGCGCGCGGTGATGACGATCGTCCCGCCCCGCTCCTGGGGTTCGAGGCCGTGCCGGACCGCGTTCTCGACGAGCGGCTGCACCGACAGGAAGGGGATGACGGTCGTGAGGGACTCGGGCGCGATCTGCAGGGTCACGGCGAGGCGCTCGCCGAACCGGGCCCGTTCCAGCTCGACGTAGGAGTGGATGGAGCGCAGCTCGTCGGCGAGCGTCGTGAAGTCGCCGCGGCCGCGGAACGAGTAGCGCGTGAAGTCGGCGAAGTCGAGCACGAGGTCGCGCGCCCGTTCCGGGTCCGTGCTGATGAACGACGCGATGGCGCCGAGCGCGTTGTAGACGAAGTGGGGGCTGATCTGGGCGCGCAGCGCGCGCAGCTCGGCCTGTGCGAGCGCGGTGCGCGAGGCCTCGAGCTCGCCGAGCTCGAGCTGCGCCGAGCACCACTGCGCGACCTCGCCCGTCGCGCGCACGAGCGGCGGGCGCACCGTGCCCGCGAACGCGACGACGACGCCCGCGACGCGCCCGCCCGTCACGACCGGCGCCCCGACGGCGTCCGCGACGTCGCCGCCCGCCTCGTCGCCGTCCTTGTGGTCCCGGCTCTCGACGTGCCGCCGACCGGTGGCGAGCACCCGCTCGGCGACCCGGCGCGCGTCGGGCTCCAGCGTCGTGCTGCCGTCGAGCGCGACCGCGCCCTCGGCCGTGACGACGGCGAGCGCGTCCGCGCCGAGGAGCTGGCGCAGCGAGCGGGCCGCGCGCCCGACGTCGTCGCCGTCGAGCCCGCCCCGCAGGTGCGTCGCGGCACGCGACGCGAGGTGCAGGGTGCGGAACGTCGCGCGGTCCGAGTCGCTCCCGAGCTCGCGCGACCCGCGCGCGAGCCGCCACGCGAGCACGAGCCCGAGGGTGAGCAGCACGCCCACGACGAGACCGGCGACGGCGCCGGCGAACACGGGCCCGGACATGCAGCGATCGTAACCAGCGTCACGTCCCGTCCTGTGTCGGCGCGAAGGTAAGGTGAGGCAACCCTACGGAATGCGAAGGAACCCCTGTGCCCATCTCCCGGACCACCTCGTCCAGCCCTCGCGTGCGCGGCGTGCTCGCCGGTGCCGTCGTGCTCGCCTCCGGTCTGCTCGCGGCCTGCTCGTCCGACCCCGCGCCCGCCGCGACCGGCGCGCCCGCGCCGGACGACACCGCGTCGGGGTATGCCGTCGAGCACGCGCGGGGGACCGCCGAGCTCGACGCGGCGCCCGTGCGCGTCGTGACGCTCGAGCCCGTCGAGACGGACACCGCGGTCGCGCTCGGCGTCGTCCCCGTGGGCGCCGCCGTGCTGAGCGTCGAGGCGGGCGTGCCCGCGTACCTCGGCGAGGAGGCGCAGTCGATCGAGGTCGTCGGGACCGTGCCCGAGCCGAGCCTCGAGGCCATCGCGGCGCTCGAGCCGGACCTCATCCTCGGCACGGAGTCACGCCACTCCGACCTCTACGACCAGCTCGCGAGCGTGGCGCCGACCGTCTTCATGGCGACCCAGACCGACCCGTGGCAGGAGAACGTGCTGCTCGTCGGCCGCGCGCTCGGCCGCGAGACGGACGCCCAGGCCCTGCTCGACGCCTACGACGCGCGGTGCGCCCAGCTCCAGGAGGACTACGACGTCAGCGGGACGGCACAGCTCCTGCGCCCGCGCGACGGCATCGTGTCCGCCTACGGGCCCCGGTCGTTCGCCGGCAGCACGCTCGAGTGCGTCGGGTTCGCGACGCCGGCGCAGGACTGGGGCGAGGACATCTCGGTCGACCTCTCGCCCGAGCGCGTGACCGAGGCCGCTGCCGACCTCGTCCTCGTCTCGGCCGCCGACCCCGACGACGCGTCCGCCGTCCCGGCCGAGATCCCGCTCAACGCGTCGTCGTTCCCCGACGTGCGCGTCGTCGACCAGTCGTACTGGATCAGCGGCGTCGGCCCGCTCGGTGGCCAGGCCGTGCTCGACGACGTCGAGCAGTTCCTCCAGGACCGTGCCGGGTCCTGACCGGCCGGCCGGGCCTCCGGTCGCGGTCGGGAGCCCGGCCGGGACCACGGTCGGGGGCGAGGCCGGGTGCCGGTTCCACCGGTCGCCCAACGTCCTCTTCCCGACGGCGGTCGTGCGCGTGCACGACGTCGGCCCGCGCCTGGTGCGCGTGACCCTCGCTGGCCCCGACCTGGCGGGGTGCGCCGACGTCGGGCTCGACCAGCGCGTGAAGATCCTCCTGCCCGGACCGGGGGCGGACGAGCTCGCGCGGCGGGCGCGCCTGGCGGGCGAGAGCGCGTGGCGGCGCGAGTGGGCGGCGCTCGACGACGCGGTGCGTCCGGTGATGCGGTCGTACACGCCCGTCGCCGTCCGGTCACGGGACGCCGAGGTGGACCTCGACGTGTTCCTGCACGAGCCGGCGGGCCCGGCGAGCGCCTGGGCGCGGCGCGCGGCACCCGGGGACCGCGTGCTGCTGTCCGCGCCGCACGTGCGGTTCGGCGTGACCGACCACGGCACCCAGTGGGACCCGGGGCCGGACGTCGCGCACGTGCTGCTCGTCGGGGACGAGACCTCGGCGCCCGCGGTGCGCGGCATCCTCGGGAGCCTGCGTCCCGACGTGCGGGCGCACGTGGTCGTCGAGGCCGACGACCCGGCGGACGCGCCGGTCGGTGACGTGCCCGGGACCGTGCGCGTCCAGCACGTACGCCGCCGCCGTGGGGGCGAGCGGGCCGTGCTGGGCGCGGTCCGCGCCTGGGCGGTCGAGCACGGCCGGTCCGCGGCCGACGCGGGCGCGGGCTTCTACGCGTGGTGCGCGACGGAGAGCGCGACCGTCGCGCGGGTCCGCGCCGAGCTCGTGGCGGCGGGGATCCAGAGGTCGCGCGTGCACGCGCAGGGCTACTGGCACGACCGGGCCCGGCGAGAGGCGGAGCCGGACGACGGCGCGGCGCGCGCCTGAGGACCGCACGTGTCCTCCGGGGCCACGCCCTCGCGACGCTCAGACGAGGATCGCGACCACGACGACGAACACCACGACGCACGCCAGCAGCGTGCCGATCCCGACCAGCAGGGCGAGCGCGACCGGGTGGGCCTGCGGCCAGGGCACGAGCCGCCGGTCGAACGCACGGAGCTGGACCGGCGTGACCGGCTGGTGCCAGGGCGTGAGCGGGACGCCGCGGCGCGCCAGGTCGAGCGCGACGGTCGAGAGCTGGTCGCGGTCCCACATCTGCCCGACGAGCAGGAGCAGCCGCTTGGTCGGCCCGACCACGATGAGGTGGTGCGTCGCTCCGGCCGCCCCGAACGCCATGTGGTCCACGGTGACGACGCGGTCGACGTCCGCGACCGTGAACCGCTTCGACCGGCCCCAGCCGTGCACGGTGTACGTCCCGTCGCCGAGGACGATCCGCGCGCGGTCGACCATGCGGCGCGCGAGCGCGTACGTCAGCGGGATCATCGCGAGCGCGAACGCGAGGAGGCCGAGGGCGAGCACCGGGTAGCCGCCCATGATCGCCGCCGGGAGCTGGGCGAGGCCCACGAGCGGCGCGAGGATCGAGATCACGGTCATGTTGGAGCGCAGCACCTGACGCTTCGCCGCGTCGCCCATGGCCAGCACGGTCAGGGCCGGGACCGTCCCGCGACCCGCGGTCGCCTCAGCCACGGCGGAAGAGCTTTCGCCCGGTGGCCGGGTGCAGGGGCGACCCCGCCGGGATCTCGACGGCGTTCGCCCAGACCGGGACGTCGTCCGGGCGCAGCGCTCCGGCGCGGACGGCACGGTCGCACAGGCCGCGGGCGACGGCGCCGAGGCTCTCGCGGCACGAGAAGGCGCCGTCGACCAGGGACAGGGCGACGGTCGTGGCGGGAGCGTGGCCCGTCCCCGGGTCGAGCGGGCCGACCGTCGCGACGGCCCGGCCGTGCGAGACGAACGCCGTCGCGCGCGGGGTGACCCAGCGCAGCACGTCGAGGTCGTCGAGGAAGAAGGCGCGACCGGCGCCCCCGATCTCCCACAGCGCCGCACCGGCCTGGTGGGCGGCGTCCGAGGCACGGCGCTTCCAGCGCTGGGAGCCGAACGCCTCGGCGACCCAGCCGGCCGCGGTCGCCGGATCGGTGGCGAGCGCGACCGACACGGTGGGGATCTGACCGCGCGGCGGGTCGAGCGTGATGGGTACAGGAGGACGAGCCACGCGGTCACGCTAGCGCTCCGGAGGCGCCGTCCGCGCTCCCGGGCCAGGTGCCGAGCACGACGTCGGTGTCGTTATCGGGTGGATGACGACACCGACGTCGTGCTCGACGGCGCGCAGGGTCGTGCTCGACCGGCTAGAGGGCCGCGAGGGGACCGCGTGCGGGCCGGTCAGCAGCAGCGCGAGCCCGGGTTGGCGTCCTGCTCGGCGTGGCGCATGCGCCAGAACTCGCGCTCGGTCATCACGACCCCGCCCGGGTGCACCGCACGCTGGTGCGCGGCGTAGGTCGCGTACGCGTCGTCGCCCATGACCTGCCGCACGTACCAGCGGACGGATGCGGCGCCGTCGCGCACCCGACGGGCGACGCCCGCCGCGAGCGCGGGGAGACGGGAGCGGGACCTCGCCGCGACGGCCGGGACGACCGTCGCGGCGGAGCCCTGCGAGCCCTGCCGCACCGTCACCGGTGCCCCGTCGCGGCAGGACGCTTCTCGGGCGGCAGGGCCGCCCACTCCTTCTGGATCTCCTTCTCGGCCTTCGTCGCGAACAGGTCGGCCGGGGCGAACCGGCGCGACGCGACGGGCGGGTCCTCGTGGTTCGTGCCGCCGCCGTCGCGCAGCGCCTTCGCGGTCACGAGGACCGACGCGACGATGACGACGATCGCGAGGACGACGAACACGATCGACAGCGTGCCCTGGACGAACGTGTTGCGGACGACCGCCTCCATGGCCTCGACCGAGCCGGCGGTGCCGAACGACGTCTCGCCGGCGGCGAGCGCGTCCTGGAACGCGTCGTGGTTGGCCCAGTACCCGACCGCGGGGACGGGCGAGAAGATCTTCTCGATCGACGCCCAGATGGTGATGACCGCGGTGAACGCGAGCGGCGCCGCGACGATCCACAGCCAGCGCTGGTAGCTGCGCCCGCGCTTGGCGACGATCGCCAGCACGACGGCGAGCGCGATGGCCGCGAGGAGCTGGTTCGCGATGCCGAACAGCGGGAAGAACGTGTTGATGCCGCCGAGCGGGTCGGTCACGCCGAGGTAGAGGATCGATCCCCACCCGGCGACCATGATCGCGGTGCACAACCACACCCCGGGCCGCCACGTCACGTCCCGGAACCTCGGCACGACGTTGCCGATCGTGTCCTGGAGCATGAACCGCGCGACGCGCGTGCCGGCGTCGACGGCGGTGAGGATGAACAGCGCCTCGAACATGATCGCGAAGTGGTACCAGAAGCCCATCATCGCGGTGCCGCCCACGAGCTGCTGCATGATGTGCGCGAGGCCCAGGGCGAGCGTGGGGGCGCCGCCCGTGCGGGACACGATCGACGGCTCACCGACGGCCTCGGCCGTGGACGTGAGCATGTCCGGCGTGAGGTTGACGCCCATGAGGCCGAGCCCGTTGACGAACGCGACCGCGCCCTCCACGGTGCCCCCGGTCGCGGCCGCGGACGAGTTCATCGCGAAGTAGATGCCGCGGTCGATGGAGATCGCGGCGACGAGCGCCATGATCGCGACGAACGACTCCATGAGCATGCCGCCGTAGCCGATGAAGCGCGTCTGGCGCTCCTTCTCGACGAGCTTGGGCGTCGTGCCCGACGCGATGAGGGCGTGGAACCCGGACAGGGCACCGCACGCGATCGTCACGAACAGGAAGGGCCAGAGGGCGCCGGACACCACCGGGCCGGTCTCGCCGCTCGCGAACTCGCTGATCGCGGGGACGGTGATCTCCGGTCGCACGACGATCACCGCGACGGCGAGGACGACGATGACGCCGACCTTCATGAACGTCGACAGGTAGTCGCGCGGGGCGAGCAGGAGCCACACGGGCAGGACGGCGGCGACGAAGCCGTAGACGATCACCCCGACGGCGATGGTCGTGCGGTCGAGGGTGAAGAGGTCGGCGCCCCACGCGGTGTCGGCGATCCAGCCGCCGCCGATGATCGCGGCGAGCAGCAGGACGAAGCCGATGACCGAGACCTCGGTGATCTTGCCCGGGCGGAGGTAGCGCAGGTAGACGCCCATGAAGAGCGCGATCGGGATCGTCATCGACACGGAGAACACGCCCCACGGGCTCTCGCCGAGCGCGTTGACGACCACGAGCGCGAGGATCGCGACGATGATGATCATGATGAGCAGCGACGCGACGATCGCGGCGGTGCCGCCCACGCGCCCGAGCTCCTGGCGCGCCATCTGGCCGATGGTCCGCCCGCCCCGGCGCATCGAGAAGAACAGGACGAGGTAGTCCTGCACCGCGCCCGCGAGCACGACGCCGACGATGATCCAGATCGTGCCCGGCAGGTACCCCATCTGGGCGGCGAGCACCGGGCCGACGAGCGGGCCGGCGCCGGCGATGGCGGCGAAGTGGTGGCCGAACAGCACGTGGCGGTCGGTCGGGACGTAGTCCTTGCCGTCCTCGCGCGACTCGGCGGGCGTCGCCCGGCGGTCGTCGGGGCGCGTGATGTAGCGCTCGATGACCTTGGAGTAGAAGCGGTACCCGATGAGGTACGTGCACACGGCGGCGAACACGAACCAGATCGCGTTGACGGTCTCGCCGCGGACGACCGCGAGCATGACCCAGGCGATGCCGCCGAGCAGCGAGATCGCGACCCAGAGGGCGATCTTCTGCGGGGTCCAGCGGGTCCGGGTGCGGTCCTCGGGCACCGCCGTGGGGGGCAGCGACGGGTCCGGCACGATCTCCGGCTCGTCGGGGGCGGCGTTCCGCGCCGCGCGGGTGTCTGTCGTCATCGAGCCTCTCCAGGGTCGCGTCGTTGCGTCCGACCTCGGAAGGCTAGGGAGCCCGCGCGGGGGTGATCCAGGTCACGTCGACCGGCGGTCGAGGTGTGCGACGAACGGTGCCCCGCGTGCGACGAACGGCGCCCGCCGCGCGTCGCGACGAGCCCGGCGATACGTTCGATCCGACCCTGCCGGAGGTGCCCGTACCGATGCCGTCCCCCTCGCCGCCGCACTCGACGCACCCGACGTCCCGCACGCCCGGTCCCGCCGCGGCGCTCGCGGCGGTCGTCGCGCTCGTGCTCGCCCTCGGCACCGTGCTCGCGCTCGCCGCGGCCGGTGCCCTGCCCGCGTCCGCGCAGGCCGAGACGGGCAGGCTCTCGCTCTTCAAGCGCATCGAGAACCTCGACACGGGCTCGTCGGAGGGGCGGCGGGAGCTGTGGACGATGCACGCGCGGAACGTCGAGACCGGAGAGGTGATCGAGGGCGACGGCCTCAACGGCGTGCAGTCGCTCGAGGTCCCGGCGGGCACGTACCGGATCTGGGAGACGGGCGGCGTCGCGGGCTTCCGGTTCCAGAACTGGAACTGCGGCGGGGAGGACATCCTCGACCCCACTCCCGACGTCGTCGTCCCGCCGGGCGGCACGCTCACGTGCACGGTGGACAACGAGGCGATCTCTCCGACCCTCACGCTCGTCAAGGAGGTGGTCGGGGGCACGGCGTCGCCCGCGGACTGGACGCTGCGGGCGCAGGGACCGGCGTCGATCGCCGGCCCGTCCGGGTCCGACGCGGTGACCGACCAGGCGGTCCGTATCGGCCAGTACACCCTCTCCGAGGAGGGTGGACCGGCCGGCTACCGCGACGAGGGGTGGGTGTGCGAGGGCGCGGAGGTCGTCGGGAGCACGGTGACGATCGACCTCGCCGACTCGGTGACGTGCGTCGTCACCAACGTCGCGCCGATGCCGCCGACCGTGCCGACGCTGACTCTCGTCAAGGAGGTCGTCGGCGGTCCGGCCACGGCAGCAGACTGGACGCTCACGGCGGAGAACGGCGCGGCGACCCTCACCGGGACCACGGGGGACGCGGCGGTCACGGCGGCCGAGGTGAGCCCCGGGCGGTACGCACTGTCCGAGGACGGTCCCGCCGGGTACGACGGCGCGTGGTCGTGCACGGGCGCGACGTCGGGCGACGGCTCGGACGGCGCCGTGACCGTCGCGGAGGGCGACGACGTCGTCTGCACGGCCACGAACACGTGGGCCGGCGGCACCCTCACGCTCGTCAAGGAGCTCGCGGGTGAGACCCTCGCTCGTCCGGTCGACTGGACGCTCAGCGCGACGGGGTCGGACGCCGAGGTCGTGGGCCGCTCCGGGACCGCGGCGGTCACGGACGTCCCGGTGCCCGCGGGCGCCTACACGCTCGCGGAGGACGGCTGGTCGGGCTTCACCGCGGGCGACTGGGTGTGCGACGGCGGCCCGGTGACCGGCGCCGTCGTGACGGTCGAGCCGGGCGCGGACGTCACGTGCACGATCGTCAACACGCCCCTGCCCTCGCGGCTCACCCTCGTCAAGGTGGTCGACGGCGGACCCGCGGCTCCTCGGGACTGGACGCTGTCCGCGACCGGTCCCCAGGCCGACGGGACGACCGGGACGATCTCCGGCCCCTCGGGCGGCGCGGCGGTGAGCCACGTCGACGTGGGGGAGGGGATCCACGAGCTGTCGGAGTCCGGCGGGCCCGAGGGGTACGAGCCGGGGGAGTGGGTCTGCGTCGGCGGGGTCCAGCTCGGCGGTGCGAGCGTGCTCGTCGGGCCGGACGACGACGTGGTCTGCACCGTGACCAACACCTACGTGGGGTCGATGCTGACCCTCGTGAAGGTCGTCGTCGGCGGGTCGGGCGACCCGGAGGCGTGGACCCTCACGGCGACCGACGCGGGCGGGCAGACCGTCGCGAGCGGGCCGGTGGGCAGCGACGCGGTCACCGCGGTGCCGCTCCCACCCGGGGCCTACGACCTGGCGGAGTCGGGGGGCTACAGCGGCTACGCGTCGGAGGGGTGGACGTGCGGGCCCGCACCGGTCGAGGGGTCGACGGTGACGCTCGGTCCCGGCGACGACGTCACGTGCGTCGTGACGAACCGGGCCGAGCTGCCGCACCTCACGCTCGTCAAGGAGCTCGACGACCGCGGCTTCACCGGCGACGTCGCCGCGACGGGCTGGACCCTGACCGCCACGGGCGAGGGGCGGGAGATCTCGGGTGTCACCGGGTCCGCCGACGTGTCGCACGTGACCGTCGCGCCCGGCCGGTACCTCCTGTCCGAGTCCGGAGGTCCGGACGGCTGGACGGCCCTGCGCTGGGTGTGCGACGACGCGCGCGTCGTGCAGACGCCGCAGGCCGGGTCGCTGATCTCGACCGTCGTGGTGGAGCCGGGCGACGACGTGACGTGCACGGTCACCAACCACTGGCTCGCGGGCACGCTGACGCTCCACAAGGAGGTGGTCGACGGCGCCGCGCCCGCCGACGACTGGCAGCTCACCGCCGCGGGACCGACGGCGATCTCCGGCTTCGACGGCAGCGAGGACGTCACGCTCGTCCCGGTGGCCGCCGGGACGTACGACCTCACCGAGTCGGGCAGCGACTGGGACTACACCCAGGAGGAGTGGGCGTGCGACGGCGGCGTGCTCGTCGACGCGGACACCGTGCGGGTCGACGACGGCGCGGACGTCGAGTGCACGGTGGTGAACACGGTCCTGGACCCGCCGACCCCGACCCCGACCCCGACCCCGACCGACCCGACCTCGCCCCCGACCGACGGACCGACGCCGGGCACGGACGACACCCCGACGCCGGGAGCGACGCCCGGCGAGGACCTCGCCACGACCGGGACCGACGTCGTCGTGCTGCTCGCCGCGGCCCTCGCGGCGCTCGTCGCGGGCGGGACGCTGCTCGGGGTCCGGCGCCGGCGCGGGTGAGCGGGACCGCTCCGGCCCGCGGCTGACCGCGGCTCGCCGCGCGACACCCGGTCCTGCGGGCTACTGTCCTGCCGTGGCCGACGAGGGCGAGCAGACCGAGCGGACCGCGCAGCCGGAGCAGGTCGCGCGGGCAGGCCAGGGCGACCCGGGCGAGACGAGTGAGACGGCGCAGCACGGCGGGCACGCGGGCCGGTCGTGGCGCGAGACCGTGACCGTCGTGCTGCTCGCGGTGACGGCCGTCCTCACGGCGTGGAGCGGGTTCGAGGCGAGCAAGTGGGGCGGCGAGATGTCGATCGCGTTCTCGCGCGCGTCGACGCAGCGCATCGAGGCCTCGACGCACCGCGCGCACGCGGACACCGCCCGCTCGATCGATCTCCAGGTCTTCAGCCTCTGGCTCGAGGCGTACGCGACGGGGGACACGGAGCTGGAGGAGTTCACGCGCGCGCGCTTCACGCCGCACTTCCGGCCCGCGTTCGAGGAGTGGCTCGCCTCGCGCCCCCTCCAGAACCCCGACGCCGCCCCGAGCCCGTTCGCGCTCGACGCCTACGTCCCGCCAGGAGCCGTCGAGGCGGTCGAGGCCGACGAGCGCGCGGACGCCCTCTTCGCGCAGGCGCTCGTCAACAACCAGCGGGGCGACAACTACACGCTGACCACCGTGCTGTTCGCGCTCGTGCTGTTCTTCGGCGCGTTCGCCGGCCGGTTCCGCTCCGAGCGCGCGGCGTGGGCCATGGTCGGCCTCGCGTGCGCGGTCCTCGTCGTCGGCGTCGTCTTCCTCGCGACCTTCCCCAAGATCGTCTGACCCCGCCTCGGGGGGCGCGCACCCTCGTAGCCTGGGGCCATGCAGACCCTCACGACGGCCCGGCTCACCCTCCGCCCGTGGCAGCCCGACGACGCCGACGCCGCCCTCGACATCTACTCGCGCTGGGACGTCATGCGGTTCGTCGGGGTGACGCCACGCGTCCTGGAGCACCGCGACGAGGCGCTGGAGCGGGTCGAGCGCTGGGCAGCCGTCGACGACGGCACGCACGGGGTCTGGGCCGTCGTCCCGCGCGAGGGCGAGGGGGCGGACCTGCCCGACGCCGCGCCCGTGGGGACCATCCTGCTCAAGCTCATCCCGGCGTCGGGCACGGGCGACCCGTCGCAGCCCTCGGGCGACACGGAGATCGGGTGGCACTTCCACCCCGACGTGTGGGGGCGCGGCTACGCGACGGAGGCGGCCGCCGCGGTGCTCGCGCACGCCTTCGAGCGCGGGCTCGACCGCGTCGTCGCCGTCACGCACCCCGACAACGCGGCGTCCCAGGCGGTGTGCCGGCGGATCGGCATGACGCACCGCGGCACGACCGACGCGTACTACGACACGACCTGCGAGCTGTTCGACGTGACCGCCCCCTGACGGGAGCGCCGGTCAGAGGACCTGCGTGAGGCGCCGGACCGCGCCGAGGACGTCGACGTCGTCGTGCGGCTCGGTGTCGAGCGCGCGGTGGATGGTCATGCCCTCGATGAACGCGTCCAGCACGCGGCACGTCGCGGGGTCGAAATGACGCCCGAGCGCGTCGCGGCTGCGGCGCATCCAGTCGTTGGTGAGCGTCCGGTAGGCCGGGTCGCGCGCCGCGAGCGTGTAGAGCTCGTGCGACAGGACGAGGTCGCGCTGGGTCGCGAAGACGTCGTGCGTGATGAGCGTCGTGACCGCCTGCACGGCCTCCTCGGGCGTGCGCGCGGCGCTCATGCGGCGCTCGAACTGGGCGGCCGCGTCGCGCGCGAACCGGCCGAACGCCTCGCGCAGCAGCTCGTCCATCCCGGCGAAGTGGTAGGTCATCGACCCGAGCGGGACGTCGGCGGCGGCCGCGACGCGCCGGTGCGACGTGCCGGCGACGCCGTGCTCGGCGACGACGTCGAGGCATGCGTCGACGATGCGGTCGCGGCGCTCCGGGTCGTGGCGGCGGGCGCGGGGGGTCGGCCCGGTCGGGGCCTCGGGGGCGCTCATGGTCAGATGTTCTCGCGGATCACCCGGGCCGGGTTGCCCACCGCCACGACGTTCGCGGGCAGGTCGCGCGTCACCACGGACCCCGCGCCCACCACGGTGTTGTCGCCGATCGTCACGCCGGGGCACACGATCACGCCGCCGCCGAGCCACACGTTGTCGCCGAGCGTGATGGGCTCGGCCGCCTCGAGCTTGTCGCGCCGGGGCTGCGGGTCGACGGGGTGGGTCGGCGTGAGGAGCTGGACGTTCGGCCCGAGGAGGCAGTCGTCGCCGACGGTGATCGCCGCGACGTCGAGCGCGGTGAGCCCGGAGTTGACGAACGTCCGGTCGCCGAGGTGCACGTTGCTGCCGAAGTCGACCGCGAGCGGCGGCTTGACCCACGACCCCTCGCCGAGCGACCCGAGCAGGTCGGCGAGGATCGCGCGGGCGTGCGTGTCGTCGCCGTCGCCGTCGAGGACGGCGCGGTGGAACGCGTCGACGAGGACCATGCCCCGGTGGACCCCGCGCGCGATCTCCGGGTCGTCGGCGACGTACAGGTCGCCCGCGGCCATGCGCTCGTAGCTCGTGCGGTCGTCGCCGGCGAAGTAGTCGGTGGTCATGCGGTGGCGGCCTCCTCGGGCGCGGTCGTGCGGCGGTCGTGGTCATCATGCCGGTCGTGGCCGGCCGGGCCCGGTCGGCCCGCGGCGCGCCGGCGCGGGGCGAGCACGCCGGCCAGGAGCACGACGACGAGGCCGGCCAGCGGCAGGACGAGCAGCCCGGCGCGCAGGCTCGTGGCGTCGGCGACGAGCCCGACGATCGGCGGGGACAGGAGGAACCCGAGGCGCATGAGCCACGACACGAGGGTGAGCCCCGTGCCCGCGCGCAGTCCCGGGAGCTCGTCGGCCTGCTGCATCGCGGCGGGGACCAGGGTCGCGACGCCGAACCCGGCGGCGGCGAACCCGGCGATCGTGCCCGGGACGGAGGGGAACGCGAGCGCGGGCCCCGTGCCGAGCAGCACCAGCGCGCCCCCCGTCCGGGCGACGGCGCGCTGGCCGAAGCGGTCGACGAGGCGGTCGCCGACGAGCCGGCCGACGAACTGCGCGCCGACGAGCGCGACGAACCCGGCGGCGGCGAGCGTCGCCGGGGCGCCGAGCGACCCGGAGAGGTAGACCGCCGCCCACGTGCTGCCCGCGTCCTCCACGAGCGTGCCCGCGACTGCGACGAGGACGAGCGCGGCGAGGACGGCGGCGGTGCGCGTGCGGGACGGGCGCGCGGCGGCGCCCGCCGCGGCGGCCTCGGCGCTGGTCGGGGCGCCCGGGGTGGTGAGCGTCCCGGCCTCGCCCGCGACGTCGTCGGGCTCCGCGCCGTCCAGCCCGGGCAGGCACGAGCGCAGGGCGACGAGCGCGACGACGGAGAACAGCGCGCCGGTGATCGCCAGGTGCACGGCGAGCGGGAGGTCGAGCGCGATCGCGGCGGCGGCCATGCCGCCGCCGACAACAGCGCCGACCGACCACAGCGCGTGGAAGCCGTTGATGATCGACCGGCCGTAGCGGCGCTGCACCCGGAGGCCGTGCGCGTTCTGCGCGACGTCGGTGAACGCGTCCATCGCGCCTGCGGCGAACAGCGCGACGACGAGCAGCGGCAGGGCCGGGGCGAGGCCTGCGAGCAGCAGCCCGCCCGCGGTGAGCACCGTGCCCGCGACCGCGACGCGTGCCGAGCCGAAGCGCCGCACGAGCGCCGCGGCCGCGAGCCCGGCGGTGATCGCCCCCGCGGGGAACGCGGCGACGGCGAGCCCGTACGTGGCGTTGCCCAGGTCGAGCCCGGCCTTGATCTCGGGGTACCGCGGCACGAGGTTCGCGAACAGCGCGCCGTTCGTGAGGAACAGCGCGGCGACGGCGACCCGCGCCCGCCGCACGTCCGGCGTCGGCCGCGCAGGGGGAGGGGACGACATGCGGACGATCGTACACATGATGTGTACGTTCGTACACACGCGTGGTGCCGAACCCGGGGTTGGTCCCCAGCTCGGCGCAGGGGTGGGGAACAACCTCGGGTTCGGCGGGGCGGGGGCGGCGTCTGCACCTAGGCTGGCGGGCATGGACACCGAGGAACGCCTGGCCGTCTTCATCGACTACGAGAACCTCGCGCTCGGCGCGCGCGAGCACCTGGGCGGCATGACGTTCGACTTCGGCCCGATCGCCGACGCGCTCGCGGTGCGCGGGCGGGTGGTCGTGCGGCGCGCCTACGCCGACTGGTCGTACTTCGACGAGGACCGGCGCTCGCTCACGCGGCACCAGGTCGAGCTCATCGAGATGCCGCAGCGCATGGGCGCGTCGCGCAAGAACGCCGCCGACATCAAGATGGTCGTCGACGCGATCGAGATGGCCTTCGAGCGCGACTACATCTCGACGTTCGTCATGTGCACGGGGGACAGCGACTTCTCCCCGCTCGTCCACAAGCTGCGCGAGCTCAACAAGCGCGTGATCGGGGTAGGTGTCGAGAAGTCGACGTCGCGCCTCCTGCCGCCCGCGTGCGACGAGTTCCTCTTCTACGACCGGCTCGAGGGCGTCGACGTGCCGGACGAGCCGGAGCCCCGGTCGGTCCGGGGCTCGCGCGCCGGGGCGAGCGGGACGACGACGGGCGCCGGCAAGGCGAAGCGCGGCGGCGGGCGCTCGACCGGGCGCCGCAAGGCGACCGAGATCGCCGAGCCGGAGGTCGAGACGCCGGCTGCCGCGGCGCTCGCCGAGCTGGGCGAGGCCGTCGGCCGCACGACCCGCCGCGGCGAGCCCGTCGTGACGGAGAGCGACGAGGTCGACGTGACGACGACGCCGGTCGCCGAGGCGTCGGGCTCCGTCGAGGCGTCCGCGGCGGTCGAGCCGCCCGCGTCCGAGGCCGACGACGACGCACCCTCCGGCGAGGACCTCCCCATGGAGGTGCGCGTCGCGCAGACGCTCGCCGACCTCGAGGCCTCGACGAGCGGCGCGGTGACCGCGTCCGTGCTCAAGCGCACGCTGCTGCGCAAGGACCCGACGTTCAGCGAGGCCGACTACGGGTTCCGCAACTTCGGCGAGTTCCTGCGGTTCCTGGCCGACCGGGGCTTCGTCGAGCTCGCACCGGGGCCGGCGACGGGCGACCCCGAGGTCTCCCTGCCCGCGCAGGGCGACACCGACCAGGCGTTCGCGCTCGTGCGCGAGGTCGTGCAGGAGGAGGGCGGCTCGACCGTCCTGTCCGGGCTGAAGAACGCGATCCGCAAGAAGCGCCCGGACTTCAGCGAGAAGGCGCTCGGCTACCGCGGCTTTCTGCAGTTCTGCAAGGCGGCGCAGGCCGCCGGCGCCGTCGACCTGGCCTGGGACGACGACGCCGACGACTACCGCGTGTCGGTCGCCTCGCGGGCCTAGCGGGTCACCTAGCGGGCGACGAAGGCGAGCAGCGCCGCGTTGACCTCGTCCGCGTGCGTCACGAGCAGACCGTGGGGCGCGCCCTCGATCTCGACGTACTCGGCGTCCGGCACGAGCCGGCGGAAGCGGCGCCCGGTCGCGTCGATCGGCAGGATGTTGTCCTTCGTGCCGTGGAGGATGAGCGTGGGCTTGCCCGCCGCGCGGACGGCCTCGACGTCGGCCCGGAAGTCCTCGATCCACGTGGGCACGACGGCGTACGCGGCGACCGGCGCGGACCCGATCGCGGTGATCCAGCTCGCGCGCACGGTGTCCTCGCTGATGCGCTTCCCGAGGTTCTCGTCGAGGTTGTAGAAGTTCTTGTAGAAGTCGGTGTACCAGGCGTACCGGTCGGCGCGGGCCGCGTCGACGATCCCGTCGAACACCGACTGCGGGACGCCCTCGGGGTTGTCGTCCCGCTGGACGAGGAACGGCTCGAGCGACGCGAGGAACGCGAGCTTGGCGACGCGCTCGTGCCCGTGGTTGTGGACGTAGCGGGCGAGCTCGCCCGTGCCCATGGAGAACCCGACGAGGATCACGTCGCGCAGGTCGAGCGTCTCGAGGACGGTGTTGAGGTCCGCCGCGAAGGTGTCGTAGTCGTACCCGCTGCCGACCTTGCTCGACGCGCCGAACCCGCGGCGGTCGTACGTGACGACGCGGTGGCCGGCGTCGATCAGCTCGCGCTTCTGGAGCTCCCAGCTGTGCCCGTCGAGCGGGTAGCCGTGGATGAGGACGACCGGCTGGCCGGTGCCCTGGTCCTCGTAGTAGAGCTCGATGTCGGTGGAGTTCTCCTGCCCGACGGTGATGTACCCCATGGTCGTGCTCCCTTCGCGGCGTCGGGAGAACGGTCGTTCTCCCGTGAGTCGCTACACTAGAGAACGCTGGTTCTCCCCGCAAGAGGGGGGCGATGAACAGGAGGTGACGATGCTCGACGACGCGAGCGCTCGCGCGCTGGTGGTGGCCGCCGCCGACCGGCTGTTCTACGCGCGCGGCGTCCAGTCGGTCGGGATGGACGCGGTCCGCACCGAGGCCGGGGTGTCGCTCAAGCGCATCTACGCGCTGTTCCCGTCCAAGGACGACCTCGTCGTCGCCGTGCTGCGGCACCGCACCGAGCAGTGGGACGCGGGGATCGCCCGCGCGGCAGCCGGTCTCACCGCCCCGCGCGACCGGCTGCTCGCGGTGTTCGACTTCCTCGACGCGTGGTTCCGCGAGGACGGGTTCCGCGGGTGCGCGTTCATCAACTCCTTCGGCGAGCTCGGTGCGACGTCGCCCGCCGTCGCCGCGGCGGTCCGCGAGCACAAGGAGTCGTTCCAGCGGTACGCGCGCGACGTCGTGCGCGAGGCGGGCCTGCCCGACGACGTCGCGCTCCAGGTCGTCCTGCTCGCCGAGGGTGCGCAGACCACGGCGGCGATCACGCGGGACATCGACGTCGCGCGCCAGGCGCGCCGTGCGGCCGCGGCGATCCTCGACGCGGCGGTCCCGGCGACGGCCTGAGGCGCCAGAAGGTGCCCGCGCCCCCGGGGTCTGATCTCGGGGCGCTCGCGGGGCGCCGACGCCCGACGGAGACGTGGGAGTGGGAGCGATTCCACGACACGCCGAGAGAGCGCTTGCTCGGGCGCGGCGACCGCCCGTAGGTTCGCGGGCGGAGGGCCGAGGAACGGCCCCCGCCCCGGTGCGGAGTCGCGCCGAAGCACGTCGCGCACCGTGGCGAGACGCAGGTGGCAGTCGCCGCCGGACCTGGAGGATCGATGGACCTCGCACGTCAGCGTTCACCCCGTCCCACGCCCCTGCGGGGCGCCCGTCCACGACCTGGCAGGCCACGACGCCGTCCGGCACCGCACCTCGGCGACGCCGCGCGCCGCGTCCTGGCGGGCGCGGTCGCGGTGATCGCCGTGAGCGCCGGGGCGCTCGTCGCAGCCCCCGCCGCGACGGCCGCGCCGGGTGACGTCATCTGGTCGGACGAGTTCGACGGCGCCGCGGGCTCGGCCCCGAGCTCCGCCCGCTGGAACCACGAGACGGGCGCCGGAGGGTGGGGCAACGCCGAGCTCCAGAACTACACGACGTCGCGCGCGAACTCGGCGCTCGACGGACAGGGCCACCTCGTCATCACCGCGCGCCGCGAGGCCGACGGGTCCTACACCTCCGCCCGCATGACGACGCAGGGGAAGTTCCAGCCGCAGTACGGGCGCGTGGAGGCGCGCATCCAGATCCCGCGCGGCCAGGGGATCTGGCCGGCGTTCTGGATGCTCGGCGGCAACCTGCCGGGGGTCGGCTGGCCGGCGTCGGGCGAGATCGACGTCATGGAGAACGTCGGCTTCGAGCCGCACCGCGTGCACGGCACGGTGCACGGACCGGGGTACTCGGGCGGCGCCGGCATCACGGGCATGTACCAGCACCCGCAGGGCTGGTCGTTCGCCGACGACTTCCACACCTTCGCGGTCGACTGGAAGCCGGGCGAGATCACGTGGTTCGTGGACGGCCAGCAGTTCCACCGCGTCACGCGCGCGAGCGTCGGCGCGAACGCGTGGGTGTTCGACCAGCCGTTCTTCCTCATCCTCAACGTCGCGGTCGGCGGGCAGTGGCCGGGGTACCCCGACGGCACGACCTCGTTCCCCCAGCAGATGAAGGTGGACTACGTCCGGGTCTACGACAACGGCTCGGGAACCTCCAACCCGAACCCCGGTGGCAGCCTGCCGACCGGGACCGGGACGATCCGGATCGCGAACGGGTACTGCCTCGACGTCCCGTGGGGCCAGACGCACGACGGCAACCGCGTGCAGATCGTCCC
The DNA here is from genome assembly GCF_052044445.1 of Cellulosimicrobium sp. 22598. NCBI lineage: Bacteria > Bacillati > Actinomycetota > Actinomycetes > Micrococcales > Promicromonosporaceae > Cellulosimicrobium > Cellulosimicrobium sp. 22598. The sequence goes on along the minus strand of NZ_JBQEMZ010000004.1, from coordinate 268,222 downwards.
GTGCAACGGCAACGTCGCGCAGTCGTGGACGCGGGGCAGCGACGGGACGATCCGGGCGCTCGGCAAGTGCCTCGACGTGAGCGGCAGCGGCACGGCGAACGGGACGGCGGTCCAGCTCTGGACCTGCAACGGCACGGGCGCCCAGAAGTGGTCCTACGACGCGGGGTCGAAGACGCTGCGCAACCCGCAGTCGGGCCGGTGCCTGGACGCCGAGGGCGGCAACCCGCTCTACGAGGGCCAGCGGTTCGTGATCTGGGACTGCCACGGCTCGACCAACCAGCAGTGGACCTTCTGACGTCCGGCCCGCTCGCCTGACGGCCCGCGTCGGGCGCTGCGCGTGCGCACGGACGGTGCACCCCGGAGTGCCTCACTCGTGCGCACGTGCACCGCTCGGCGGGTCGGCGCCGTCGGTGGTCGCGAGCCGGGGGCCGAGCCGGCTCGCGACCATCGGGAGCACGATCACGGACAGCACGCCCGCGCCGACGAGCGCCGCGCCGACGCGCGACGTCATCGCGCCCTGCTCGACCGCGATCTCGGTGAGCGCGACGAGCAGCGGCAGCGCGGTCGCGGCATAGAGCGCGGTCTGGACGCGCTCGACCGGCGGCAGCTCGCGCCGGAACCACAGCAGCACCGGCCCGCCCCGCACGATCACCATGAGCGCGAAGAACGTCAGCGGCAGCAGCGGCGACGCGACGATGGAGTCGATGTCCAGGCCCATGCCGGAGCTGACGAAGAACACCGGAACGAACACGCCCCACGCGACCGCGTCGAGCTTCTTCTCCAGCGCCTCGACGTCGCCGGGCGCCCAGCGGCGCAGCACCATCCCGCCGACGAACGCGCCCAGCACCGCGTCGAACCCGAGCCCCGCGGCGAGCGCGAGCAGCGCGACGAGCAGCAGCACGGTGAGGCGCAGGGTGCTCTGGCCGGTCCCGTGCTCCGCCGCGCTGAAGAGGCGGTCGCCGCCGAGCGCCTTGAGGCGCCCCAGCCTCCCCGGCAGCGCGGACAGCGCGATCGCGACGACGGCGAACAGGACCAGCAGGACCGCCGCGACCCCGCTCTCGCGCGTCCCGAGGAGAACGGCCATCGCGACGATCGGTCCCAGCTCGCCCACCGCCCCGACCACGAGCACCGCGCGGCCGAGCCGCGAGCCGAGCTGACCGCCGTCGCGCAGGATGGGGAGCACGACGCCCAGCGCGGTGGTCGTGAGCGCGATCGCCCCCGCCGCGACCGCGTGCGGGGAGTCGTGGCCGACGACGGCGAGGACGAGGGCCGCCCCGACGACGAGCGACGTCAGCCACGCCGCCCCGGCACGTCGCCCCACGCGCTCGCGCAGGAGGTTCGGCTCGAGCTCGTACCCGGCAAGGAGGAAGAGGAACCCCATGCCGAGGTCGGACAGGAGCGTGACGTCGTCGGGCGTCGCGAGGTCGAGCGCGGCCGGCCCGATGAGGATGCCGCCGAGCAGCAGCACGACGACCTGCGGCACGCGCGACCGCACCGGCATGAGCCCCGCGAGCAGCGGCGCCAGCAGCGCGACGACGAACACCGGGACGAGCGGGGCGTAGACGTTCACGGGCGGTTCTCCGGGTGTCGGCGGGCGGCGGGTCCCAGGATCCCGCAGCGCCGCAGGTCGCGCGCGGCGGAGCCCCGCGGCGTCGTCCGTCGGGGTTGACGGTCCGACGCGGCCCGGCCTACGGTCGGCCCAGCCGCGGGTCCCGCGGCACCTGGATCGGCAGACAGGACCACTGAGCCGGCGCACCGTGGCGCCGGAGCCGCGCCCCGGTGAGCGACGAGCCACCAGGAGGCACCATGAACAGCCCGTCGTCCGGCACCCGCACCTGGGTCCGTGACCCGCTCGGCGTCTTCACCGCCGACGACTCCCCGGACGCGCCGGACGCGCGCGGCGGGGTCGTCGTCGAGGACGGCGTGATCGCCGAGGTCGTCGCGGCGGGCGCGGAGCCGTCCGCCCCGGTCGACGCGACGTTCGACGCGTCCCAGCACGTGCTCACGCCCGGGCTGATCAACACGCACCACCACTTCTACCAGACGCTCACGCGCGCCTGGGGGCCGGTCGCCGACGCCCCGCTCTTCCCCTGGCTCCAGCGCCTCTACCCGGTGTGGGCGCGCCTGACGCCGCGCGACCACGAGCTCGCGACGACGGTCGCGCTCGCCGAGCTGCTGCTCTCCGGCTGCACGACGGCCGCCGACCACCACTACGTCTTCCCGGCCGACCTCGACGACGCGATCGACCTCCAGGTCGCCGCGGTGAAGCGGCTCGGGCTGCGCGCGACCCTCACGCGCGGGTCCATGACGCTCGGCCAGGACGACGGCGGTCTGCCGCCGCAGTCGGTCGTGCAGAGCCTGGACGTGATCCTCGCCGACTCGCAGCGCCTCGTGGAGAGGTACCACGAGCGCGGCGCCGGGGCGCAGGTCCAGATCGCGCTCGCGCCGTGCTCGCCGTTCTCGGTGACCACCGACGCGATGCGCGAGAGCGCGGCGCTCGCGGAGGACCTCGACGTCCGCCTGCACACGCACCTCGCGGAGACGATCGACGAGGAGGACTTCTGCCGCGAGCGCTTCGGGATGCGCACGGTCGACTACCTCGAGTCGGTCGGCTGGCTCACGGACCGCGCGTGGCTCGGCCACGGCATCCACTTCGACGACGAGGAGGTGCGCCGCCTCGGGGCCGCGGGAACCGGCGTCGCGCACTGCCCGACGTCGAACATGCGCCTCGCGTCCGGGATCGCGCGCGCCGTGGAGCTCGAGGACGCGGGCGCGCCCGTCGGGCTCGGGGTCGACGGCTCGGCGTCGAACGACGCCTCGACGATGATCCTGGAGGCGCGTCAGGCGCTCTACCTCCAGCGCCTCAGGTACGGCGCCGACATCCCCGTGACGCGCGCGCTCGGCTGGGGCACGCGCGGGTCGGCGCGCGTGCTGGGCCGGGACGACGTCGGCGTGCTCGCCGTCGGGAAGCAGGCCGACCTCGCGCTGTGGCGCCTCGACGAGCTGCGCTTCTCCGGCGCGCACGACCCGGTGGCGGCGCTCCTGCTGTGCGGGGCCGACCGCGCGGACCGCGTCATGGTCGGCGGCGAGTGGCGCGTGGTCGACGGCGCGATCCCGGACCTCGACCTCGGCGCCCTGGTCGCCGAGCACTCGGCCGCGGCCCGGCGCCTCGTCGCGGGCTGACCCGCGGCCGAGTGGGGACGTGCCCGGCCACCGGCCGGGGCGTCCCCGCTCAGAGCTCGCGGTAGTAGTGGACGACGGGGAGGGCGGTGAAGCCGCGCGACTCGTAGAGGGCGCGCGCGGCGTCGTGCCCCGGGTCACCGCCGGTCCAGACGTTGGCGTACGCGCACCCGGCGTCGCGCATGAGCTGCAGGGCGCCGTCCACGAGGAGGCTCCCGATGCCGTCGCCCTGAGCGTCGGGGTCGACGGCAATGATCTCGAGGTCGGCGGTGCGGGCTCCCTCGGCGGGAGGCTCGCCGATCACCGTGGTGGCGAACCCGACGACGCGGCCGGCCCGCTCTGCGACGAGCGTCGTCGTGGGGTGCTTCTCGCACGCGCCGCGCACGTCCGCCTCCTGGCTGCGTCGCCAGTCCGGGTAGGCGAGCCCGTAGAGGCGCTCGCCGAGGATCGCGCGCCACGAGGTGAAGGCGTCCTCCCACGCGCGCAGCGACAGGTCGACGACGGCGTCGAGGTCCGTGGGGCGGTAGGGGCGGAGCGTGGCGGTCACGGCTGGAGGCTACGGAGCCGGGCGGGCAGGTGCCAGTGCTTTGCGGCGGCCGACGACCGAGGGCCGTCACCGCAGGCCACGCGCGAGTTGCCGGGAGGGACTTGACACACGTCACACTTGGCGTTCGAATAGTGGAAGTAGTTTTCCGCCAAGCGGAACGATAGCTGACGAGGAGGTCCGCTATGAACGCGCGAGCCACGAGGGCCACGGACGGCGCCGAACGTCGTCCGGTACGCCCCGAGGACGAGCGGCTGCCCATCGGGTCGACGTTCGGGTACGGGTTCCAGCACGTGCTCACGATGTACGGCGGCATCATCGCCCCGCCGCTCATCGTGGGTGGCGCCGCCGGGCTGACCGGGGCCGAGATCGGGACGCTCGTCGCGGCGTCCCTCTTCATGGGCGGCCTCGCGACGATCCTCCAGACGCTCGGCATCCCGTTCTTCGGGTCGCAGCTCCCGCTCGTGCAGGGCGTGTCGTTCGCGGGCGTGTCCACGATGGTCGCGATCGTCAACGGCGGGGGAGGGATCCCGGGCGTGCTGGGCGCGGTGCTCGTCGCGTCGGCGGTCGGCCTGCTCATCACGCCGTTCTTCGCGCAGATCATCCGGTTCTTTCCGCCGGTCGTCACGGGCGTGGTCATCACGACGATCGGCCTGACGCTCATGCCCGTCGCGGCGAACTGGGCGATGGGCGGCAACGCGAGCGCGCCCGACTACGGCTCGGTGAGCAACATCGGCCTCGCCGCGCTGACGTTCGCGATCGTCATCCTGCTGTCGAAGGTGGGCAGCGGCACGATCTCGCGCCTGTCCATCCTCATCGCGATCGTCGTCGGCACGCTCATCGCGCTCGCGCTCGGCAAGGCGGACTTCTCCGGCGTCGGCGACGGCCCGGTCGCCGCCTTCCCGTCGTTCCTCGGCTTCGGCGCCCCGACGTTCGAGATCGCCGCGATCATCTCGATGCTCATCGTCATCCTCGTGACCCTCACCGAGACGACGGCGGACATCATCGCCGTGGGCGAGATCGTCGGCACCAAGGTGGACCGCAAGCGCATCGCGAACGGCCTGCGCGCCGACATGGCGTCGTCCGTCGTCTCGCCGTTCTTCGGCTCGTTCACGCAGTCGGCGTTCGCGCAGAACGTCGGGCTCGTGGCCATCACGGGCGTGAAGTCGCGGTTCGTCGTGGCGGCGGGTGGCGCGATCCTCGTGGTCCTCGGTCTCCTGCCGGTCCTGGGCCGCGTCGTGGCCGCCGTCCCGACGCCGGTCCTCGGCGGTGCGGGCGTCGTGCTGTTCGGCTCGGTGGCCGCGTCGGGCATCCGGACCCTGGCGAAGGTCGACTACTCGCGCCCCATGAACCTCATCATCGTGGCGGCGTCGATCTCGTTCGGCATGATCCCCATCGCCAAGCCCGACTTCTACGACCAGTTCCCCACGTGGTTCGGCATCATCTTCCACTCGGGCATCAGCTCCGCCGCGGTCATGGCGATCCTGCTCAACCTGCTCTTCAACCACGTCAAGCTCGGCAACCCGCCCGACCCGTCCGTGTTCGCCGCGGGCGCGGAGCACGGGGCGAGCGCGGTGGACGAGGACGACCTCGACGATCTCGAGGACGACGGCGTCATCAACGGCTCGACGCGCCGGCCCGCGGCCACCGACACGGTCGCTCCCGCCGCCGAGCCCGGGGCCAACCCGGCGACCGTCGCGGGAGACCAGCACGTCGACGGGGTGCCCTCCGCGGCACCCGGGGCGGCTCCCGCGGACGGTGCGGCCGACGGCGAGAGCACCGCGCCCCGGCAGCACGCGGTCGCCCCGCTCCCGCGGACCGCGACCCCGTAGACGCACCCGCCGAGCAGGCACAGCGTCGTGCCCGACGCCGCCCCGCCCCCGAGCGACCCCCTCGCGCCGGGTGCGGGGCGCCGTCGTGCCCGGGACGTGTAGCGTCGTGGGTCGGCGTCGAGCACGACGCCGGCACCCCGACCGCAGGACCGCACCATGAGCACCCCCACGCCCGAGCGTCCGGCACCGACCGCGAGCGGCGCACCGACCGAGAGCCCGGCGGCCGACCACCTCGGGCACGGGCTGCGGACGCGGCACCTGACGATGATGGGGCTGGGCTCCGCGATCGGCGCGGGGCTGTTCCTCGGCTCGGGCGTCGGGATCGCGACCGCCGGTCCTGCCGTCCTCGTGTCGTACGCGATCGCGGGCGTCGTCGTCATCCTCGTCATGCGGATGCTCGCGGAGATGGCGAGCGCGCGGCCCGCGAGCGGGTCGTTCTCCGTGTACGCGGAGGAGGCGCTCGGGCCGTGGGCCGGGTTCCTGCTCGGCTGGCTCTACTGGTTCATGCTCGTCATGGTGCTCGGCGCCGAGATCACGGGCGCCGCGCGGATCGTCACCGGCTGGTACCCGGACGTGCCGCAGTGGGGCGTCGCGCTCGTCGTGGTCGTCGTGTTCGCCGTGATCAACCTGTGGGGCGTCCGGCAGTTCGGCGAGCTCGAGTTCTGGTTCGCGTTCGTCAAGGTCGCGGCGATCGTCGGGTTCCTCGTCGTCGGCGTCCTGCTGGTCCTCGGGCTGCTGCCCGGGACCGACCCGGTCGGCACGTCGAACCTCCTGGGCCACGGCGGCTTCGCGCCGGAGGGGTGGGGCGGGATCGCCGCGGGGCTGCTCGTCGTCGTCTTCGCGTTCGGCGGCATCGAGATCGTCACGATCGCCGCGGCGGAGGCGCGCGAGCCGCGCACCGCCGTCGCGCGCGCGACCCGCAGCATCGTGTGGCGGATCCTCGTGTTCTACCTGGGCTCGGTCGCGATCATGGTGCTCGTCCTGCCGTGGGACTCGCCGCTGCTCGCCGAGAGCCCGTTCGTCGCGGTGCTCGACCTCGCGGGGCTGCCGGGCGCGGCCCGCGTCATGGAGGTCGTCGTGGTCGTCGCGCTGCTGTCCGCGTTCAACGCGAACGTCTACGGCACGTCCCGCATGGCGTACTCGCTCGCCGGGCGCGGCGACGGGCCGCGGGCCCTGCGGCGCGTGTCACGTCGCGACGTCCCGTGGGTGTCCGTGCTCGTCTCGGTGTTCTTCGCGCTCGTCGCGGTCGGGCTCAACTGGCTCCTGCCCGAGGCGCTGCTCGGCATCCTGCTCAACGCCGTGGGCGCGGCGCTGCTGGTCGTGTGGGTGCTCGTGGCCGTGTCGCAGCTCCGGCTGCGTCGCCGGATCGAGGAGCAGGCGCGCGCGTCGGGCGAGCCCATGACGCTGCGCATGTGGGGCTTCCCGTGGCTCACGTGGGCCGTGCTCGCCGGGCTCGCGGCGCTCGCCGTCCTCATGCTGACCGACGACGCCGCGCGCGCCCAGCTCCTGTCCACGGCCGGTCTCGTGGTCGTCATCCTGGCGCTCTACGCGGTGACGCGCGGTGGCCGCGCGGGCCGCGTGGCGTCGGCGGGGGCGCGCGGCGACGCATGAACCGGAGGTGACGTCGGACGACCTGCGGGAACGCCGGCGTCGAACGCAGCGTGCACGGACGTGCGCCGACGACGGTGCACAATGAACGGATGACCTACCGCGTCCTGAGGCTCATCCTGTCGCTGCTCGCCTACGTGCTGCTGCGGCCACAGGTGACCGGACGCAACAACATCCCGCGCAACGGGGCGGTCATCCTCGCGAGCAACCACCTGTCGTTCATCGACTCGATCCTCATCCCGATCGTCGCGCCGCGGCACGTCACGTTCCTCGCGAAGGCCGAGTACTTCACGGGCCGCGGGCTCAAGGGCCGGCTGTCGCGCTGGTTCTTCACGACGATCGGCATGATCCCCGTCCAGCGCGACGACCCGCGGGCGGGGCAGCGCTCGCTCGAGGACGCGCTCGAGGTGCTGCAGCGCGGCGGCGCGTTCGGCATCTACCCCGAGGGCACGCGCTCGCGCGACGGCAAGCTCCACCCGGGCCGCACGGGCGTCGCGTGGCTCGCGCTCGCCGGGCACGCGCCGGTCGTCCCCGTGGCGGTGCGCGGCACGGACAAGGTGCAGCCCATCGGCAAGCGGATCCCGCGCCTGCACCGCGTCGAGGTGCACTTCGGCAAGCCGATCGACCCGCAGCGTCAGATCACGGCCGGCACCAAGCCCGCGCAGGCGCGGCGCGAGCTCACGGACGAGGTCATGGCGTCGATCCACCGCATGAGCGGCCAGGACCTCGCGGCCTGAGGCTCAGAGCGAGCTCAGCCCGAACGCCGTCGCGAAGCCCAGCACCGTGACGAGCCCGGTGACCGGGCCGCCGAACTCCGTCGCCTCGGGGATCATCGTGTCGACGAGCATGGTGAGCAGCGCCCCCGCGGCGAACGCCTGCGTGATCGCCACGACCGCGGGCGACGCACCGTCGAGCGCGACGTAGCCGATCCCGGCCGCGAGCGCCGAGACCAGGGTCGTCGACCCCCACAGCACCCAGAGCCGCGACGGCTTCGTGCCCGCCTTGAGCAGTCCCGACGTCGCGGACATCGCCTCGGGCAGGTTCGAGACGAACACGGCGGCGAGCATCGCGACGCTCACGCCGCCGCCCCCGATGAGGGTCGCGCCGAGCACCACGGACTCGGGGATGCCGTCGAGCACCGTGCCGAGCGCGATCGCCGCGCCGCCGGTCCCGCCCGCCGCCTGGACGGACTCGGCCTGGACTCCCGTGGACCGCTTGCGGCCCTCGCCGCCCATCCGGTCGATGATGCGGTCGCCGACGAAGAACGTGAGCGCCCCGCCCGCGAGGCCCGCGAGCAGCACGAGCCCGCTCGCGTGCGTGGACGCGTCCTCCACGAGGTCGTACGCGACGGCGCTGATGAGGACGCCCGACCCGAACGCCATGATGAGCCCGACGAGCCGCTGTCCCGGCGGTCGCCAGAAGACCAGCGCGGCACCCAGGAGCAGCGACGACGCCCCGACGAGACCCCACCAGAAGCCGATCATGGGCCCATTGGACCAGCGGCGGGGCGGGACCGCGCGGGGGACGTGCGCGGCACGCGGGGAGGGCCGCAGGAGGGTGCCACGTCCCCCGGCCGGGGGAGGCGCTCCCCGCGCCGTCCCGCGAGACTGGGGGCATGACGCCCGACGACGCCCGCACGACCCGTGCGGCGCCCGCGCCGGGGCAGGCCGGGTGGGAGCGCGTCGTCGCGCCGCTGCGCAGCGCGGCCACGGTGCGGGCCGGGGTCTACCTCGTGGTCGGCGGCGTGGTCGCCGGCGCGTACGTGACGCTGGTCGCCGGGTTCGTGCAGATGTTCGCCTCGTTGCAGACGCCGCGCGTCGCGACGGTCGTCCTCGCGCTCGTCTCGGCGGTCCTCGTGAGCACGCCGCCGTTCCTCGCTCCCGTCCGCGCGCTCGAGATCGCGGCGGTGCGGACGTTCCTCGACGTGGCCGTGCCCCAGCCGGCGCCGGGCGCCCCGCCGCCGGGCGCGGCCACGCGCTGGCGCGCCGCCGCCTGGTACGGGCTCCACCTCGCGCTCGGCGCCGCGGTGCTCGTCGTGGTGCTGTTCCTCGTCCCGGTGGCGACCCAGCTCGTCCTCTCCGCGACGGGCGTGGAGCCGGTGCTCCTCGCCGACTGGCGCCCGTGGGAGGCGCTGCCCCCGTGGGCGTGGCTGGTCACCGCGGTGCTCGCGCTGCTCGCCGTCCCGTACGCCGTCGCGCTCGCGCGCGCCGTGCTGCGTCAGGCGGCGCTCCCGCTCCTCGGCCCCGACCAGACGGAGCGCATCGCCGAGCTCGAGGCGGCGGCCGACCGCGACGCCGAGCGGGGCCGGCTCGCGCGCGAGCTGCACGACTCGGTCGGCCACGCGCTGACCGTCACGACCCTCCAGGCCGCCGCGGCCGCCCGCCTCCTCGACCGCGACCCGGTCGCCGCGCGTGCCGCGCTCGTCGCGATCGAGGAGACGGGCCGCACCGCCATGGCGGACCTCGACCACGTGCTCGGCCTGCTCCGCGCGGACGCCGCCGCGGCCACGCGTGGCGGCGCGCCCGTGCGCAGCCCGGCGCGCACGCTCGCCGACCTCGACGCCCTGCTCGACGACGCGCGCCGCACGGGCGTCGACGTGCACCTCGCGCAGGACGAGGTCCTGCTGCCCGACGTCCCGCGCGCGGTGTCGCAGGAGGCGTACCGGGTCGTGCAGGAGGCGCTCACGAACGCGCTCCGCCACGCGCCCGGCGAGCCGGTCGCCGTCGCGGTGGCGCGGGGTCCGGGCAGCGCGCTCGTCGTCGAGGTGCGCAACGCGCTCGGGCCGGGCACGCGCCGTCGGGCACCCGGCGACCCCGGCCGCGAGCGTCGCGGCCTCGCGGGCATGGGCGAGCGGGCCCACCTGCTGCGCGGCGAGGTGTCGGCGGGTCCGGCGCCCGACGGCGGCGCGTGGGTCGTGCGCGCGACGTTCCCGCTGGCAGGATCGGGCGGGTGACCGACGGGACGACGCGCGTGGTGCTCGTGGACGACGAGCCCCTGGTGCGCGCGGGGCTGCGCGTCGTCCTCGGCGCGGAGCCGGACCTCGAGGTCGTCGGCGAGGCGGGCGACGGCGCGGAGGTGCCGGGCGTCGTCGCGCGGACGCGACCCGACGTCGTGCTCATGGACGTGCGCATGCCGCGCGTCGACGGCATCGCGGCGACGCGCGCCCTCCTCGCGCGCGACGGCGCGCCGCGCGTGCTCGTCCTCACGACGTTCGAGAACGACGACCACGTGCTCGACGCGCTGCGCGCGGGCGCGCACGGGTTCCTGCTCAAGCGCGCGCGGCCCGAGGAGGTCGCGCAGGCGGTCCGCGTCGTCGCGCGGGGCGAGTCGCTCCTGTTCCCCGACGCCGTGCGGCGGCTCGCGACGGCGCGCCCGCCCACGGGCGACGCGCTGCGCGACGCGCACCTCACCGAGCGCGAGGGCGAGGTGCTGCGGCTCGTGGCACAGGGGTTGTCGAACGCGGAGATCGCGGGCGAGCTCTACCTCGGCGTCGAGACGGTGCGCACGCACGTCGGCAACGTCCTCGCCAAGCTCGGGGTGCGCGACCGCACGCAGGCCGTCGTGCGCGCCTACGAGTCGGGCTTCGTCCGGGCGGGCTGACCGCCGCGAGCGTTCCCCCGCACGGGGGAGCGACGTCGTCGCCGCGGGGGATCCGGCGCGGACCGCCGGACGCGAGGGTCGAGTCATGAGCACACGAACCCCGCCCCCGTCCTCCGTCACCACGCCGTCGGGCCCGCGCCCGGTCGTCGTCGGGTCCCTCGCCGGTGCGCCGCCCCGTCCCGGGGCGCACGCCGCCCGCGGGCGGTGGATCGCCCCGACCGCCGCCGCGTGGTGGGCGGTCGGAGGCGTCGCGGCCCTCGTCGTCACCCTGACCGGCGGCACGCTCGCGGTGGGTGACGCGAACGACCTGTCGTTCGGCGCCCTGAGCGAGGTCGCGGGCGCGACGCTCACGCCCTGGGTCGCGGTCCTCGCGCTCGTCGGCGCGGCGACCGCGCTGCGGGCGTGGCTCGGTGCCCGGCACGGCCCCGTCGCCCGGGCCGACCGCGCGCTGACGGTCGCGGCGACCGCGGTCGTCTCGGCCGGGGTTCTCGCGCTCACTGACGCGTCCATCCTGGCGCGTCTCGGGTACCTGCCGGTCACGCTCGTCATGGCGCCGTTCGACCCCGTGATGCGGGCGGCCTTCGAGGACTTCGTCGGCGCGGGCCCGCTCACGCAGCTCGCGCTCCTGGCCGGCGGCGCGCTGCTCGTCGCCTCGACGTGGCGGTTCGTGCGCCGTGGGGTCGGTGCGTGCGCGTCGTGCGGGCGCCGCCACGACGGCCACGACCCCGCCTGGACGACGCCCGCCGCCACGGCCCGCTGGGGCCGGACGGCCGCGCTCGTCGCCGCCGCGGTCCCCGCCCTCTACGCGGTGACGCGCATCGCGTGGGTCCTCGGCATCCCGCTCGGCTTCTCGCCCGACGACGTCGCGCAGCTCGCCGGGGACGACGGGTGGGTCGCGGCGCTCGGGCTGGGCGGCTTCGCGCTCGTCGGCGCGGTGCTCACGCTCGGACTCTTCCAGCGCTGGGGCGAGGTCTTCCCCCGGTGGATGGTCGGGCTCGCCGGCCGGCGGGTCCCGGTCGGGCTGGCCGTGGTCCCCGCGACGATCGTGGCGGTCGCGGTCCTCCCCGCGGGGCTCTCGCTCATCGTCCTCGGCCTCGGCGAGCGCCGCCTGGCGCTCACCGCGGACTCGTGGGGCGCCGTCGGCCCGATGTTCCTGTGGCCGCTGTGGTCCCTCGCCCTCGGCGCGGCCACCTACGCCTACTGGCTCCGCCGCCGCGGCACCTGCCGCGCCTGCGGCCGCGGGTGAGCCCGCTCCGCCGACCACGACGCTACCCCCCGGCGAGCACGACGTTGCTGTCGTTATCAGCCCGATAACGACAGCAACGTCGTGCTCGGCGGGCTACTGGGGTTCTACCGGGCCGTCTTGGCCCGCTACCAGGGTGCCGCAGGTGGTCTCCTGGGCGGTCGTGACCACCGGGTCGTCCGGGGCTGCGTCCTGGGCGACCGTCTCCTCCTCGCCGTTCGTGGCGGTCTGCGCGCCCGTGTCGAGGTCGACGAAGGTGCGCGACACGGTGAAGGACGTGCCGTCGTCGGACACGGCGTTCAGGCCCGCGAGGTGCAGCTCCCCGTCGACCTCGGTGCAGCCGACGCCCGTGCCGAACCCGGTGAAGCCCTTGTCGAACGTGTACTGCTCGCCCTGGGCGTTCTGCGTCGGCGTGACGGCGCAGTCGGCGGCGGAGAACAGCAGGACCTCGCGGCCCGTGTCGACGAGCGCGATCGGGGCCGTCGCGTCGCCCGCGGCGACGAGCTGGACGATCGCGCTCGCCGCGACCGGGCTCGCGGACTCGATCGGCGCGGAGAACGTCGCGCCCGACGCCGTCGTGATCCCGAACGCGCGGTCCGCGCCGCCGGTCAGCCACGCGGTGTCCGGGCGGCCGTCGCCGTCGACGTCGACGATCTCGTGCGTGCCCGCGCCCGCGGGGACGCCGTCGCCCGCCGCGGGGCACCCCTCGGCGGCGGGCGACGACGTGTCGTCGGTCGGCGTGCCCGTGTCCGTCGGCGACGGGTTCGGGGACTCCGTCGCGGTCGGGGTCTCCGCCGCGGGAGCGTCCTGCGTCGGGCGGTTGACGAGCCACACGACCAGGGCGATCACCAGGACCGCGACGATCGTGAGCACGATCCACGGCCAGGTCCGCCGTGGCTGCTCGGGTTCGGGCTCGGGCGTGGGGAAGGGCAGCTCGGGCGTCGTCATTCCCTCAGGCAACCACCCGCGACGACGCGTGGCACCCCGGCGCGCCGGGACGCGTCACGGTGTGGTGTCACGCTCCCAGCGGAGCGGGTCGAGCATGTCGTCCGCGGTGCACTGCCAGGTCAGGTCGTCCTCGTCGTCCCGGGTGATCCCTCTCGATGCGTCGAGCGCCCGGCGTTCGTCCACGCATGCCGCGACGAACCCGGCCGGGCTGGCCCACGGGTCGTCGGCCACGTAGTCCTCAGCGAAGGTCTGGATGGCGACGTCGTCCGCCGACAGCGCGCTGCTGCGTGTCGGAGCCGACCGGGAGCCCTCCGTCGCGTCCCACACCGTGGTGCAGACGTCGCCGTCGGTGTCGCACCCGCCGTACCCGTAGCCGCTGTCGTACAGGCTGCGCACGAAGACCCCTCGGACGGCGGGGGCGGGGAGACCGGTCCACGCGTCCGTGACCCGCATCGCGAAGACGCCGCCCCACGGGCCGGGGGCCAGGGCAGTCACGGGAAGGTCGACGGTGGCGCGCGCCTCTTCCCCCGGACCGAGCAGCGTCTCCCGCGCCACGACGGTCGCGATCGTCGGGTTCTCAGTCGTGCCCGGGTCGTCCACGAGCCCGACGGCGAGCTGGTCGCTGCCGTCCGGACCGGTCACGAGGGCGAGGTCCCCCCGCGACCCGGTGACCGGGCCGGTGGGCAGGCTCCCACCGGCCAGCAGCGTCTCGAGGTCGGTGTCGTCGCCGGCCCAGACCCGCAGCGGCTGGTCGATGTCGTCCGGCTCGACCGTGAGGAGGAACCGCGTCCCGGGCTCCCACGTCGGCAGGCCGAGGTCCACCACGACCCCGCCCCCGGCGCGGTCGTGGACGCGCGGGTCGACGGCGGCCGTCACGCCCGGGGCGAGCTCGACCACCCCCGCGGCACCCGTGCTGCGCGCGGCCGCCGGCAGCGGAGCGTCGTCGGTCCCCGTCCGGGCCGACAGCGGCCCCGCGAGCAGCCCGACCGCCGCGGCACACCCGGCCGTCGCGGAGAGCGCGGCCGTCCGGCGGCGGCGCTGCGCGCGACGCGACGAGGTCAGGACGCGGTGGGCGTCGAGGGCCGAGTGCAGGTGGTCTGGTGCGACGGCGGCGCGCAGCCCGGCGGCGAACGCCGCGTCGTCGTGGTCGGTCACGAGGGGTCTCCTTCGGTCGGAGCGGTCGGCGGGCCGCTGCGTGAGCCGGTGTCGGCGAGGGCCGTGCGGAGCCGGGCGAGCGCGCGAGAGGCCGTGGACTTCACGGTCCCCACCGGGATCCCGAGCTCGCGCGACACCTCCGCCTCCGAGAGGTCGAGCAGGTGCCGCAGCACCACCACGCGGCGCTGCCGCAGCGGGAGGGTGAGGAGCGCCCGCACGACGGCGTCGCGGTCGTGGACCAGCCCGGTCGCGTCGGGCGCGTGGCGGCGTGAGTCGTGGTCGAGGCCAGTGAGCACCTCACGGCGCGTGCGCCGCCAGGTGTCGACGCGGAGGTTCGCGAGGATCGTGCGGGCGTACGCGAGCGGGTCGCCCTGCCGCGCCCGCCGCCACGAGCGCCACGTGCGCTCGAACGTCTGCTGGGTGAGCTCTTCCGCGCGGTGGTGGTCACCCGAGAGCAGGTACGCGAGCCGGTAGAGCGGGTCCTTCGCCGTCTCGACGAACGCCACGAACTCCTCGGCGTGGCCCGCGCCGGTGACCAGGTGCAGGTCGCGGTCGACCCAGGCGCCCGGTCGTGGCGGGTCGTCCGCGGTCATGAGCGTGGCCCTCGTCGAGATCGTCACGCCCTCAGCACGCAGCGGGAGCGGGAAAGGTTCCCTCGCGGACGAACCGGCCGCTGCTGCTGCCGGGTGCCACGTGACCGGTGACTCGTCCGCCGCGGGCTCTCAGCGGCGCAGGGCTCGGGCGAGGGCACGGGTGAGCGCGTCGCCGTCAGGGCCGAACGCCGTGGGGACACCGGGGCCGACCTCGCCCGGGAGGCTGCCCGGCGTGGGCAGCGGCGAGCCGTGGGCGAGGACCTGCTGCGCGGGAGTCAGCTCGCGGATCGCGACGGCGGCGACGTGGTCGGGGTGCAGCCGCGCGGCGCGCGCGTAGATCTCGGGGTCGTGCTGGCCGTCGTCGCCCACGAGCAGCCAGTCGACGTCGGGCAGCTCGCGGAAGAGGCGGTCGAGCGAGGTGTCCTTGTGCTCCTGGCCGCTGCGGAACCAGCCGGTGTTCGTCGGGCCCCAGTCGGTGAGCAGGAGCGGGCCGGGCGGGAACCCGTGCCGCTGGAGGAACCGGCGCAGGTTCGCGGCGGTGTTCCACGCGCCGGTCGACAGGTAGACGAACGGGGTGCCGGGGCGCTCCGTCGCGATCCCGCGGTAGAGCG
The DNA here is from genome assembly GCF_052044445.1 of Cellulosimicrobium sp. 22598. NCBI lineage: Bacteria > Bacillati > Actinomycetota > Actinomycetes > Micrococcales > Promicromonosporaceae > Cellulosimicrobium > Cellulosimicrobium sp. 22598. The sequence goes on along the minus strand of NZ_JBQEMZ010000004.1, from coordinate 252,908 downwards.
CGGCCATGCCCGGCACGGGGACGCGCGCGCTCGAGTGCCGGACGAACGTGTTCCACGCGGCGATGAGGGGGCGCGGGACGGCGGTCACCATCGCGGTGTCGTCGATGTCGGACACGACGCCGAGCCGGCGCCCGTCGGCCACGACGAGCACGCGGCCCTTCGCGATCGCGCCCGAGGACGGGCGGAACGTCACGTCGTGCCATCCCGGGGCGAGCGCGACGTCGATCGTCGCGTCGAGGTAGCCGCTGCGGTCGGACACGAGGTCGACCGTCGCGTCGCCCACGTGCACGCGGACCTCCTCGCGCGGGGCGGGGGCGGTGAAGAAGTAGCGCCAGCCGCGCCGGTCGGCGGACTCGCGCTCGTGCAGGGCGGGGTCGAACGCGGGGCTCGCGAGGAGCACGCGCGCGAGCACGCGCACGCGCCGGGGGGTGCCGTACCCCGCGAACGGCTCGACGCGGGGGCGCCACCCCCGCGCCTTCTGGAAGCGGGAGACGACGGCGCGCCACCGGTCCTCGATCCGGGCCGCCCGGTGCGGTCGCTGGGTCACGGCGTGCTCGGTCGGGGTCGAGGTCATGGGGGCGCGGCGGTCTCCGGTCGACGTCGGGGGCTGCTGCCCACTGTGTCACATCCCGGTGACGGCGCACCGTCCCGACGCGGCCGTCCCGCGGGCCGGGCACCGATGAGTTCCGGGCGCCGCCCGGGTCGACCCCGACGTCCGACGAGCCTCGACAGGAGCAACCCCATGACCGAGACGCCTGCCCCGACCGCCGACCACGGCGACCTGCTCGCCGCCTACAGCACGCCGGAGGCGCCACGGGTGCCGTGGTCCGCCGTCCGGGAGGCGCTCGAGCGCGCGGGGGTGTCGTGGGTGTCCACGGTCCGGCCCGACGGGCGTCCGCACGTCACGCCGCTGCTCACCGTGACGGCCGACGGCGCTCTGTTCTTCTGCACGGGCCGCGACGAGCGGAAGGCGCGCAACCTCGCGGCGAACGCGCACGTCGTCCTCACGACCGGCGCGAACCGGTTCGAGGAGGGCATGGACGTCGTGGTGGAGGGTGACGCGGCGCGCGTCACCGACGACGCGATGCTGCACCGCCTCGCGGAGCGGTGGCGCTGCAAGTACGACTGGCACTTCGAGGTCCGCGACGGCGCGTTCTGGGACTCCGCGGACGGGGGCGGGGAGGCGTACGTGTTCGCCGTGCGGCCGGACGTCGTCTTCGCGTACGCGCGCGGCGCCGAGCACACGGCGATGCGGTGGCGGTTCGGTGCCGACGCGCCGTCGACCGGCCTGGGCGCGGCGCGCGCACCGCAGCCCGCCCCGTGAGGGCGGGCTGCGGCGTCGAGCGCGGACGTGCTCAGTTGCGCGTGATCGTGAAGGTCGACGTCGTGTTCTCGATGTCCCGGAAGTTGCCCGAGAACGTGAGGTTGGTGAACGTCGCCGTGCCGACCGCCGGGCCCTGGCCGGCCTCCGGCATCGGGTTGGCCCAGATGCCGTAGCCCGACTTGGCGTCGTACCGGTCGCCGCTCTTCTTCGCCCCCGTGATGGTCACGTTGGTGAAGGTCGGGTTCTGGAACGTGTTCTGCGGCTGGCCCCCGACGTAGTTCGTCTGGAACATGATCCCGGAGTACGTCGGGTCGATGACGTCGAGGTTGTTCACCTGGATGTTCCCGAACGCCTTGGACGCCGAGAACATCCACACGGCCCCGAACACCTGGTCTCCCCAGAAGTGCCCGCCCGAGCGGACGACGGTGAGCCCGTCGAACACGGTGGGCGCCGGGCCGAAGCCCTCCATCGGGTACCCGAAGTCGAGCGAGCTGATCGTGACGCCCGAGTAGACCAGGGTGTCCGCGATGTAGATGTTGCGGAACGTGTTGTCCTGGCCGCCGTAGACCGCGAGGCCTGCCGCGCGCCACGTGTTGGTCGACGTGAGGTTCTCGAACACGTTGCCGCGCTGCCCGCTGCCGCCGTTGTCGGTGGCCGCGAAGAGCGCGAACGAGTCGTCGCCCGTGCCGCGCGCCTGGTTGTTGTGCACGTGGTTGTTCGCGCTGCCGTTGGTCATGTTGATCGCGTCCGCGAACGTGTTGCGGATGCGCGAGTTCGTGACCTCCGAGTCGTCCATGTTGGACGCCCAGAACATGCAGATCATGTGCTCGACCCAGATGTTGTCGATCGTCATGTTCTTCACGTTGGCGAAGTCGAACACCTTGCCCGGGCCGTCGATGCGCGACGTGTAGTTGCCGAAGTAGGCGAAGTCGCGGAACGTCGAGCCGTTCGCGCTCGCCTCGGCGCGGAAGCCGACGTCGGTGTTCTCCTGGCCCTGCGGCGCGAAGAACCGCGTGAACCACGGCCCGGCGCCGACGACGTCGACCCCCTTGCCGTAGACCTGGAACTTGCTGGACGTCTGGTAGTCGCCCGCGGGCAGGTAGACGCCCTTGAGCGTGCCCGTGGAGTCCATGCGGACCTTGTCGAGGGCGGCCTGGACGTCCTGATGCGTGAAGCCCGCAGGCTGGGTGTACTGCGCGGGGTTCGGGTTCGCCTGCGGCGTCGCGAGCTCGAGGTCCACGAAGTCGATCGCGTACTGCGACGTGTTCTGCGCGGTCTTCTGGAGGCGGATCGTCGAGCCTGCCGGGACGGTCGTGCCGAGCAGCGTGCTCGCCTCGTCGTAGACGTGGCGCGGCGCGCCCTGGCCCGGCTGGTTGCCCGGGTTGGTCTCGTTGCCGTAGAGCCACGCGTAGCGCGAGGTGAGGTCGATGTTCTTGAGGAACTGGCCGTCCACGTAGATCGCGAGGGTCGCGTTCGTCCCGCCGCCACCCGCCGAGTCCGGGATGGAGAAGCGGGTGAGGAGCGTGTTCGTCGGGGCCTTGGTGGTCCACTCGACGTACGCGCCGGTCTGGTTGAGCGTGACCGCCCGGCGGCCGGACGCCTCGCCTGCGAGGTCGCCGACGACGCGGTTGGGCGCGAGCACGGTCGCGCCGCCGCCCGTGACGCCGTCCTCGGCCTCGTACGTGTCGAACGGCAGGTTGGCGCCCCGGCCGACGAACAGGGGACGGGTCGCGGTGTTGTTGGCCTGCTTCGCGGCGACCTCGGTGGAGTCCGGCGCGGCGACGACCTTGACGTCGTAGTTGCCGTTCGCGGCCGTCCACGTGCCGAGGTCGACGCTCGCGCTGCTCGCGCCCGCGGCGATCGCGCCGCTCACGGAGCCGGTGAGGGTGCGCACGACGGCGCCCGTCGCCTTGTTCGTCACGGTGACGGTGAGGCCGTGCGCGGCCGTGGAGGTCGCGACGTTGCCCTGGTTCGCGATCGTCGCGGAGAACGTCACCGTGCCGCCCGCGGACGGGTTGCTGGGCGACCACGTGAGCGTCGGGACGAGGTCCGAGCTCGGGACGGCCGTGACGACGAGCGGGGTCGGGTTCGCGTAGGCGTTGTTGCCCTCGTTCTGCTCCGCGACCGTACCGCCCGCGTCGGCGACCGCGCCGATCGTGTAGCTCGCGGCAGGCCGCGCGCCGACGTCGGCGGTGACGGTCGCCTGGGCGCCGGCCGCGAGGCCAGCGACCGGCTTCGTGGCGACGGTCTGGCCGTTCAGCGTGAACGCGACGTCGGTCGCGGCGGACGCCTGCGTGCCGATGTTCTTCACGACGGCCGACAGCGTGATCGCCTGCGACTCGAGCGGCGACGCGGGTGTCGCGGTGACGCTCGTGACGACGAGGTCGGGGTTGGGGGCGGCGGTGCCGAACACCTGGAGCTCGGCGACCTGGCCGTTGCCGGAGCCGGTGTTCCCGGTGAACCGCAGGCGCACGTCCTTGGCCGTGCCCGTGACCGGGATCGTGACGGTGTTGCCCGTGGCCGGGGAGAACGCGTAGCCCGCCGACGGCTTGAGGGTCTGCCAGGCGCCGGTCGCGGTCGCGCGACCCTGGACCTCGAACGTCTGGGTGCGCGGGCCCCACACGGACGCCGGCGGGAGCATGACGACGACGTCCGTGAGCTGGGCCGCGGCGTCGAGCGAGACCGTGAGCGTGCTGGGGTACTGGCCGCCCGCGCCTTCCCAGTAGGTCGAGGTGCTGTCGTCGTTCGCGTTCTTCGCCACGAACTGCCACTCCGTCGAGGACCCCTCGATCGGCTTGTTCAGCGCGAGGTTGGTGCCGGTCGGGGGCTCCGGGTCGCCGGGATCGGTGCTGCCGGCGGTGCCGCGCACCTCGAGCTCGGAGAGCTGGCCCGCGGGCCAGCCCGTGTTCGCGGTGATCTGCACGCGCACGTAGCGGGCGGACGTGTCCGGCACGTCGACCGTCACGGTGTTCCCCGACGCGGGGTCGAACGCGTACGCCTGCGACGCCTTGATCGTGGAGAAGGTCGAGCCGTCGGTGCTGGACTGCACGCTGAGGGTCTGGCTGCGCGTCTCCCAGCCCGCGGGCAGCTTGAGCACGAGGTCCTCGACCGTGGCGGCCGCGCCCAGGTCGACCTGCGCCCACTGCGGGAACGTGTTGTTGGTCGACTCCCAGTAGGTGCCCTGGTTGCCGTCGGTGAGGTTGCCGGACAGGTACGGCGAGTTGTTGCTGCTCGCGGCCGTCGACTTCCCGGCGGACAGCACCGTGGGCGCAGCCGTGGCCGTGGTCGTCAGGCCGAGCGGGACGAGCAGGGCCGTCGCCGTCGCCGTGGCGGCGAGGGTGCGGAGCCGGCGCGTCGGCGCCCCGGCGGGTGTGCGGTTCGACGTGCTGGGTCGATGTCTCATCGATGTCCTCGATCTCCCGTCGTCGTCGACGGGCGTCAGGCCGCGCCGCGCGCGACCTCGCACCGGACCGGACGCCCGGTTCGGAGGACGGGCCACGGCGCACGTCCGGCCAGGGCCGGGTGGCTCGGGTCAGTACCTTCGAGAATTGCGGACCCGCTGTGCCGCACCGCACAACGGAGTGTTGATTTCTTGCATCAACACGCAAGAACGCTACTGCCGGGTGAAGGACGCGTCAAGAGATGTCGCAAGCACCCGATGCGCCCGGTTCGTCGAGACAGGGCTCTGGACCGCTGGCCCCGCGAGGAAGACGAGCCCCGTTCCGCCGAGGTAGAGGCGTAGTCACGCGGGGTAGAGGCGTGGTCACGCGAGGTAGAGGCGTGGTTCCTGCGCCCGACGGCGCGTGGTCGCCCTGGGTGGTCGGGGTGGGTGGTGGTGCCGCGTCTACCATCCGCGCCGCTCGTTCCTCGCGGCGCTCCCGCCAGGCCCGACCACGACGCGGCACCACCACCCACCCCGACCCGGCTTCGTCTCGCCGTGGTCTTCGCTCGCCTGGGCGGACTGCCTGCGGTGCCGGTCCGTCCGCGCCGCGTCGTCCGCGTGGGACCGTCGCGCTGTTCCCGAGGGTCCGCCTCGGACGACCCGCCCACCTCGGGTGGCGACCCGAGCGCCGTCGGGCGTGGTGACCACGGGTCTACCTCGGTGGACCGGAGGGCTCGCCGGGGGAGTCAGTGGCGGGGGTCGCGGATCGCCGCGGTGAAGAGCTGCCAGCCGGTGTCGGTGTGGGAGACCGAGAAGAGATAGGGGCGGTCGACGCGGAAGCTGAGCGGGACGACCTCGACCTCGGACGACATCGCCTGCGCGCCGAGCTCCGTCACGGCCGCCGCGACGGTGCCCTCGGCGTCGACCTGGAGCATCGCCTGCTGCTTCGCCTGCGACACGTACAGGTCCTCGTCGCTGATGCCGCCGAGGTCCGGAGGGTCGACGGGGTCGAACAGCCCGCCCAGACCGGCGGCGGCGAGCGCGGGGCGCAGGTCCGTCGCGCGCTCGACGGGGATGTCGAGGGTCGGCATCGTCAGCGCAACCCGCTGCGGTGCCGCGGAGTCGAGGGCCTCGCGCAGCGCAGCCGTGCGTGTCGGCGTGATCGTCGCGGGGTCGGTCCCCTCCGGAGGCAGGACGACGTCCGCGTGGAACCCGTCGACGTAGGGGAGGCGCAGCCCGCGCCAGCCGTCGTGCTCCGCGTACGCCCACGACTCGGTGAGCGACAGCGACTCGACGTCCACCCCCTCACCGGTCGGGAGCACGAAGGGCGAGGGCCGGGTCTCGCCCTCGTCGAACGGTGCTTCCCACCGCGCGGCGAAGAGCACGGCGTTCTGGAGCACGAGGCGGAGGTCTGTGTCCGGTTCGATCGCGCTCTTCTCGATCAGCCCACCCGTGTGGAACCGGACCCAGGCGCTCAGCGGGGCGATGCCCGACGCCGTCCCGAGGTCCGTGTGCAGGACCCCTGCGCCGTAGCCGGTCGCGAGCGCCTCGAGGTAGGTGTTGTGGACCTGGGCCTGGTCGTCGAGCACGACCTGGTTCGCGACGTGCACGAGCGGGGTCTTCGGGAGCTCGTCCTTCTGCACGAGGGCGGGGTCGCCGTCGTAGGTCTGGAGCGCGGTGAGCAGGGCGTTGACGGCGTCGGTCCGGTCCTGGCCGCTCGCGCCGAGCGCGGCGTCGAGCGAGGCGGCGGTCTCGCCGCGTGCGCCCTCCGCGAGCATGGACAGGGCGACGACGGCGCTCGCCGGCGACGCGACGACGTTGCCCTCGCGCGGAGCCGCGTCGAGCATCGTCAGGCCGAGCTCCTCGGTCGCGCCGACCACGTCGGGCGTGGCGTCCGCCTCGGAGACCGCCACGACGTGCCGTGCCGCATCGGCCGTCGCGAGGGGCAGGTCCGGTCCGGCCGGGACACCGGTCGCGCACGCGGCGACCAGCCCGACGACGGCTGCCGCCGCTGCGACTGCCGCGCCGGTCCGGACTCTGCTCGTCTGCGGAGCCATGGTGCTCTCGCCGTCCTCTCGTCAGTGGCGGGGGTCGCGGATCGCGGCGGTGAAGAGCGGCCACCCGGTGTCCGTGTGCGACACGGAGAACACGTACGGCCGGTCGACACGCAGCTCGACGACGTCCTCGACCATCGGCGCGGACTCGACGCCGCCGACGACCTCGGTCACCGCCGCCGCGACGGTGCCGTCCTCGTCCACGCGCAGCACGGCCTGCTGCCAGGCCTGCGTCACCCTGAGGCCGGGTTCGTCGCTGATGCCGGTCAGGTCCGGCTCGTCCAGCAGGCCGGCGAGCCCGGCCGAGGTGAGCGCGGGCGCCAGGTCGAGCGGTGCCGCGGCGTCGACGTCGAGCGTCGGGAGGGTGAGCGCGACGCTGCGGCGCCGTGCGGAGTCGAGCGCCTCACGCAGGGCGGCGCTCGTCTCGGGCGCGAGCGTCGCCGGGTCGACGCCGTCCGGTGGGAGCACGACGTCGGCGTGGAAGCCCTCGGTGTACGGGAGCCGGACGGCCTGCCACCCGTCCACCTCGGCGTACCGCCAGTCGTGCTCCTGGTGCATCGCCTCGGCGTCGACCTCGGTCCCGTCCGCGAGGACGAACGAGTCCGGACGGGTCGCCTGCTCCTCGAACGGCGACGACCAGCGCGCCGCAAGCAGCGTCGCATTCTGGAGCGCGAGACGCGAGTCGGCGTCGGGCTCGACCGCGGACTCCTCGATCAGCCCGCCCGTGTGGTGCCGGACCCACCGGTCCAGCGGCTCGAGGCCCGCCGTCGAGCCGAGGTCGGTCTCGAGCACGCCCGCGTCGTACCCGGCGGCGAGCGCCTCGAGGTAGGTGTCGTGGACCTGGGCCTGGTCGTCGAGCACGACCTGGTTCGCGACGTGCACGAGCGGGGTCTTCGGGAGCTCGTCCTTCTGCACGAGGGCGGGGTCGCCGTCGTAGTCCTGGAGCGCGGCGAGCAGGGCGTTGACGGCGTCGGTCCGGTCCTGGCCGGTCGCGCCGAGCGCGGCGTCGAGCGACGCGGCGGTCTCGCCGCGGGCTCCTTCCGCGAGCATCGAGAGAGCGACGACGGCGCTCGCCGGCGACACGACGACGTTGCCCTCGCGCGGGGCCGCGTCGAGCATCGTCAGGCCGAGCCGCTCGGTCGCCTCGACGACGGGGGTCGTCGCCGGGGCGTCGGCGACGGTCACGACGCGGCGCTCGACGTCCGCGGTCGTCACCGTGGGCGGCTCGCCCGACGCCGTCGCGCACGCCCCGAGCACCAGGGTCGCGACGGTCGCGACCGCGAGCAGAGCGGCCGCGCGCCGCCTGCCAGGTCGACGTCTCGTCCGGGTACTCATACCGCCCCCTGTCGTAGAACTGCCGTGGCGCACGCGCGCCACGCTCACGACCTGACTGTGTCGCACCGCGGGCCGGGCTTGCGCGCCGCTAGGGTCCGCCCATGGGAATCGGGCCGATCTATCCCCTGCTGATGCTGCTCTACGTCGCCGTGCTCGCGAACGGTCGCCGTGCTGGTGATCTGGGCGCTGATCCTCACGATCCGGCTGCTGCGCAGCGTGCTCGCGGAGCGCGAGGCGCGCGCCCGGGGCGGCTGGACGCCGCCGCCGGCGTAGTCGCGCCCGTCAGTCCCCGGCGGGCCCGAAGCGCTCGGTCTTGACGCGCGCCGGGTCGTGGCTCAGCGAGACGAGCTGGCGGGCGACGGCCTCGACGAACCCCGTCGGCCCGCACACGAAGCACGCGGGCTCGATCTCGGCGGGCCAGCCCCACGCCGCGAGATCGCGTCGTTCGAGGCGACCCGGCCCGCGCGTCGATCCCAGCGGCACCGAGCGCGTGTAGACGACCTGGACGTCGAGCCCGTCGTGCGCGGCGGCGAGCCGGTCGAGGTCCGCGGTGTACAGCCGGTCCTCGGGGCGGCGGACCGAGTACACGAGCCGGAACGGGGTCCGGTCGCCCGCGTCGCGGCGCGTGCGGAGCATCGCCATGAGGGGAACGAGGCCCGACCCGCCCGCGGCGAGGAGGACGGGCGTCCCGCCGTCGCGCTCGGGGGACCAGACGAACCAGCCGCCGACCGGCCCGCGCAGCTCGATCGCGTCGCCCACCGCGAACACGTCGGTGAGGTAGGTCGAGACCTCCCCGCCGGGGACGCGCTGCACGGTGACCTCGACGCGCGCGGGGGAGCCGTCGTCGGGCACCGACGCGCGCGTCGCCGTGCTGCCGATCGAGTAGCTGCGCTCGGCGGTGTAGCCGTCGGGCGCGGTGAGGCGCAGGTCGACGTGCTGACCGGCCAGGTGCCCGGGCCAGGCGGGGACCTCGAGGACGAGCGTCCGCGCGGACGGGCTCTCGGCCCACGCGTCGACGAGCGTCGCGACCTGCCAGCCCGACGGCGTCGCGTAGCGGGCGCCGAGGCGGACCGGCGCCTCGGTCATCGTGAGGTCTCAATCACCTTGGTACCTCTGCTCGCGCCACGGGTCGCCGAGGTCGTGGTAGCCGAGTCGCTCCCAGAAGCCCTGCCGGTCCATGGGCATGAGCGTGATGCTGTTGACCCACTTGGCCGACTTCCAGAAGTACAGGTGCGGCACGAGCAGCCGCGCCGGGCCGCCGTGCACGGGGTGCAGCGGGGCGCCGTCGAACGTGTGCGCGACCCACGCCTTGCCGCCCAGCAGCTCCGCGACGGGGAGGTTCGTCGTGTACCCGCCGTAGCAGCCGATCATCGCGAAGTCGGCGGTCGACTCGACGTCGGCGAGGAGCGTGTCGAGCGAGACGCCGCGCCACGACGTGCCGAACTTCGACCAGCGGGTGACGCAGTGGATGTCGACCGTCGGCTCGTCCTGGGGGAGCGCCATGAGGTCCGACCACGACCACGCGCGCGTCGCGCCGGTCTCGGTCGTGACGTCGAGCCGCCAGGTCGCGGTGTCGACGCGCGGTGTGGGCCCCGCCGAGAGCACGGGGAACCCGGTCTCGACGTACTGGCCCGGCGGGAGCGCCACGCCCTGCGGGCGCGGCCGGCCGTGGAAGCCGGGGGTGAGCGTGCTCATGGCACACCGTAGGCGCGGTGCCCGACGGCGCGCCAGGGCTCAGGCGTCGGCGTCGTCCTCCGGGGGCGCCGCGACGAGGCGCACCACGCCGTCGCGGAGCCAGGCGCGGTACCGCTCGCCCGACCAGCCGGCGCCCGCGACGAAGTGCGTCCAGCCCTCGGGTGCGAGGAGGTAGGACAGCGACTCGGCCGCCTCGTCCCGCGGTGCCCGGGGGCGGAACCCGTGCGCGGCGAGCACGTCGACGCTCGCGCGCAGGTCCGCGCGGCGGCGTTCGAGGAGCGCGTCGAGCTCCGCGGCGACGGCGTCGTCGGAGCGCGCCGCCGAGGTGAAGGCGGACCACAGGCCGGCGACGCGCTCGTTCGCCGCGGCGACGAGCGCGACGAGGCCGTCGAGGAACTCCTCGGGGTCGGTCGTGCCGGCCACCGAGCGTCCCTCGGGCCGCTCGCCCAGGGACTCCTGGCCCTCCGACCCGGCGAACGTGAGCTCGAACGCGGCGAGCAGCAGGGCGCGCTTGGGGCCGTGCGCCTTCACCGTCTCGAGCGAGACGCCTGCGCGCGCGGCGACGCGCGCGAGCGTCGTGCGCTCGTAGCCGTGCTCGGTCAGCTCGTGCGCGGCGGCGCGCACCACCCGTTCGCGCGTGCGCGCGGCCTGCTCGGTGCGGAGGTCGGACGTGTAGGCACGAGGCACCACTATTGACTACCCCTCGAAGGTGATGAATACTCCTGACGGTTGATCGATCTTCTCACACGCCGTCTCCCCACCGGCGTCCCCCGCGCAGACGGCCCGGTCCTGCGCCTTCCCGTCCGACCGGCGCGACGCGCGCCGCCACGAGAGAGGCCCCACCGATGGCCACCGTCCTGCTCTGCTCCACCCCGGTGCACGCCCACGTCACCCCGCTGCTCGCCGTCACCCGCGCGCTCGTCGCCCGCGGGCACGACGTCCGGTTCCTCACCGGCGCCCGGTTCGCCGCCGCCGTCGAGGCCGCCGACGCCGAGCACGTCCCGCTCCCGGCCGTGGCCGACTTCGACGACCGCGACCTCGCCGCCGCGTTCCCCGGCCGTGCGGGACGCACCGGGCTCGACGCGATCCGGCACGACATGCTCGAGATCTTCGTGGCGCCCGGCGCGGCGCAGCACCGGGCGGTGCTCGCGGCCCTCGCCGAGCGCCCGGCGGACGTCGTGCTCGTCGAGCCCCTGTTCCTCGGCGCGATGCCGCTCGTCTCGGTGCCCGCCGACCGTCGACCACCGGTGCTCGCGCTCGGGATCTTCCCGCTCGGGCTGAAGAGCGACCACACCGCGCCGTTCGGCCTCGGGGTGCTGCCCGCGCGGGGCCCCCTCGGCGTCCTGCGCAACCGGGCCCTCCACGCCGTCGTCGAGCGGGTCGCGTTCGCCGCCCCGCAGCGCGCGGCGCAGGACATGGTCCGGGCGGCGGGCGGGGAGCCGAGCGGCACGTTCTTCCTCGGCTGGCCCGCCGACGCCGACGCCGTGGTGCAGCTCACCGTCCCCGGGCTCGAGTACCCGCGGCCCGACGTCGTGACCCCGGTCCGGTTCGTCGGCCCGCCGCGCCCGGCGCCGGGCAACGGTGACCTCCCCGCGTGGTGGGGCGACCTCGACACCCGCCGGCCGGTCGTGCACGTCACGCAGGGCACCGTCGCGAACGAGGACCCGACCCAGCTCCTCGTCCCCACGCTGCGCGCGCTCGCGGGCGAGGACGTGCTGGTCGTCGCGGCGACCGGCGGACGGCCCGTCGGGTCGCTCGGGCCGCTCCCGGCGAACGCGCGCGCGGCCGAGTACCTCCCGTACGACGCGCTGCTCCCGCGCACCTCGGTCCTCGTCACGAACGGCGGCTACGGCGGGGTGCACCACGCGCTGCGGCACGGCGTCCCCGTGGTCGTCGCGGGCAAGACCGAGGACAAGGCGGAGGTCGCCGCACGCGTCGCGTGGACCGGCGCAGGCGTGCGGCTGCGGACGAGCACCCCGCGCCCCGGCCAGGTCCGGCGCGCGGTGCGGCGACTGCTCGACGACCCGTCGTACGCCCGCGCGAGCCAGCGCCTCGGCGAGCACATCGCCGCCTCGCCGGGCGAGGCCGGCGTGGCCGACGTCGTCGAGGAGGTCGTCGCCGCCCGCGAGGCGTCGCGCGCCGTCCGCTGACCCGGAGGCAGGATCGGGGGATGCCCAGCGACCTGCTCATGCGCATCCACGGTCCCGAGTTCCGCGCCATGTCCGAGAGGGTGCTGCGGGCCACCGAGCTCACGTCCCGGCTCAACGTCCTGCCGTTCGACGACGAGGACGGTCGGGCGCGGCTGCTCGCGCAGATCCTCGGCCGCCCGCTGCCCCCGAGCGTGACGATCTACCCGCCGTTCTTCACCGACCACGGGCTGAACCTCGACCTGGGGGAGCGCGTCTTCGTCAACCAGAACTGCACGTTCCTCGACTACGCCGGCATCCGGCTGGCCGACCGCGTCATGGTCGCGCCGAAGGTCACGTTCGTCACCGTCGGGCACCCGGTCGACACCGACGACCGCAAGGTCTGGCTCACCGGCGGTCCGATCGACGTGCACGAGAACGTGTGGATCGGCGCCGGGGCGACGATCCTGCCCGGCGTGACCATCGGCCGCGACGCCGTGGTCGCCGCCGGTGCGGTCGTGGCCGACGACGTCCCGCCGCGCAGCCTGGTGACCGGCACCAAGGCGTCCGTGCGCCGCACCTGGTGAGCGGCGCTCCGGCTCAGCACTCGGTCTGTCGGTCGTGCTGAAGCCTTTGCTTGCTTCGCTGCGCTCCGGGTCAGCACTCGGCCTGGTGGTCGTGCTGAAGCCTTTGCTTGCTTCGCTGCGCTCCGGCTCAGCACTCGATGACGTTGACGGCGAGGCCCCCCGTCGAGGTCTCCTTGTACTTGGTCGACATGTCGACGCCGGTCTGGCGCATCGTCTCGATGACGGTGTCGAGCGAGACGACGTGCGAGCCGTCGCCCTGGAGGGCGAGGCGCGCCGCGGAGACGGCGGTGCACGCGGCGATGGCGTTGCGCTCGATGCACGGGACCTGGACGAGCCCGCCGACGGGGTCGCACGTGAGCCCAAGGTTGTGCTCCATCGCGATCTCGGCCGCGTTCTCCACCTGGGCGGGCGTGCCGCCGAGGACGGCGCAGATCGCGCCCGCCGCCATGGAGCACGCCGAGCCGACCTCGCCCTGGCAGCCCGCCTCCGCGCCGGAGATGGACGCGTTGCGCTTGTAGAGCGCGCCGATCGCGGCGGCGGTGAGGAGGTACGTGCGCATGGCCCGACGCCGGCGCGCGGGGTCCGCGGCGACGTCCGGGTGGGTGCGCAGGAAGTGGCGCCCGACCGCGGGGATGATCCCCGCGGCGCCGTTCGTCGGGGCGGTGACGACGCGGCGCCCGTCGGCGTTCTCCTCGTTGACGGCCATGGCGAACGCCTGGAGCCACTCGATCGTCGTGTCGGCGCCGCGCTCGTCGGCGAGCTCGAGACGTTCGCGCTGCGCCCGTGCCCGACGGCGGACCTGGAGACGACCGGGCAGCACCCCGTCGCGCTCGAGACCGGCGTCCACGCACGCGCTCATGGTGTCCCAGATCCGGTCGACGCCCGCCTCGACCTCGGTGGCGGGGCGCAGGGCGGACTCGTTCGCCCACGCGACCGCCGCGATCGAGGTGCGCTCGCGCTCGCACAGCGCGAGGAGCTCGGCGGCGTTGGCGAACGGGAACGGTACGCCCGACGGCTCCGTCCCGGGGTCGATCGCCTCGCCCGCGAGCTCGGCGCCGAGCTGCGCAGCCTCGTTCGCGGCCGCGGACTCGAGCGCGGCGGCGGTGAGCACGAAGCCGCCGCCGACCGAGTAGTACGCCTCCTCCGCGAGCGGAGCCCCGCTCGCGTCGAGCGCGGTGAACCGCATGCCGTTGGGGTGGCCCGGCATCCGGGTCAGCGGCGCGAGGCGCACGTCGTCGCTCGTCATCGTGATGCGGTGCCGGCCCAGCAGCGCGACGGGCGCGCCGTCGCCCAGCTTCTCCCACGAGCCGGGGACGCGCGCCGGGTCGCACGTCTCGGGGTCGAGGCCGAGCAGCCCCGCGACCACGGCGTCCGGCGTGCCGTGGCCCGCTCCCGTCGCCCCGAGCGACCCGCACAGCACGACCCGCAGCCCGGCGACCTCGCCCAGCATGCCGCGGTCGTCCAGCGTCGCGACGAACGCCTTCGCGGCCCGCATCGGCCCGACGGTGTGCGAGCTCGACGGACCCACGCCGACGGAGAAGAGGTCGAGGACGGACACGTACGCGCTCATGAGGCCATCGTCGCACCTCGTCTCACCATGTGGTCGCCGCCAGGGGGCAGGGCCGCGCACGGAGACGCCCGACGGTCCGCTCGCCCTGCCGCACCGGAGTCGCGAGCCGTCCCCGGAGGCGGCGGGGCGGACCGAGGTGCGGCTCGCCGCCGCTCACGGGCGGCGCAGCACGACGGGGCAGGTCGCGAGGTGGTCGTCCACGAGCCCGCAGGCCTGCATCGCGGCGTAGGCCGTCGTCGGTCCGACGAACCGGAAGCCCAGCTTCTTGAGCGCCTTCGAGAGCGCGGTCGACTCGGGGGTGAGCCCCGGGACGTCGCCCCAGGTCGCGGGGCGCTCGCGACGGGCCGGTGGCGCGAACGACCAGATCAGCTCGTCCAGCGTGCGCCCGCTCTCCTGGAGCGCCAGCAGGGCGCGCGCGTTGTCGATCGTGGCCGTGATCTTCTGCCGGTTGCGGATGATGCGCGCGTCGGCGAGGAGGCGCTCGACGTCGGGCTCGTCGAACGCGGCGACGGCCTCCGGGTCGAACCCCGCGAACACCTCGCGGAAGGCGGGACGCTTGCGCAGCACGGTGATCCACGACAGGCCGGACTGGAACCCCTCCAGCGCCAGGCGCTCGAACAGTGCCGTGTCCCCGTGGACCGGGACCGCCCACTCGGTGTCGTGGTACTCCTCGTAGAGCGGGTCGCCGTCGCCGAAGCAGCGGGCGCCGGGTCGGGGACCGCCGGGGGCCCCGGCGGGCGCGTCGTCGGGCACCGCGAGGGGTGTCGACGCGGTCGTGTCGGTCGTCATGCGTCCACTCTGCCCGGTCCCGCCGACACGGAGGCGCCCTCCGGTGCGCGCTGTGGACGGGGACCGCGGTGTCCGGGCCTGTGCACGGTCAGGCTCCCGGGGACGGCGCAGGTGGCAGGGTGCCGATGGTCGGCGTCACCGGTCCGGGGCACACTGTTCCCGGCCGGCCGCGCTCACGGGCGCACCGGCGTCGTCGTCCCCGCCCGACCCGAGGAGCACCCATGTCCGACGCCCTGGCCGCGCTCGCCGCCGCGGTGGCGGCCGCGCCGTCGAGCGCCCCGCTGCGCGTCCACTACGCGAGCCTCCTGCTGGCGGCGGGGCGTCCGGTCGAGGCGCTCGAGCAGGCGAGCGCCGCGCTCCGGATCGACCCGGCGGACGGCGAGGCGCTGCGCCTGGTCCAGGACTCGGCCGTCGCCGCGGCGACGGGGAGCAGCCCCGCGGCCGACCGGCCCGCGACGGCCCCCGCTGCACCGCCGGCCCCGGTCACCGGCCTGCACGCGCCGGCGTCCGCCCCCGGCGGCCCCGACGACGGGATCATCACGGGCGTCCCGTCCGACGCGACCGTCCCGCGCGCCCCCGGCGCGCCCGCGACCCCGACCGCGGGGATCCCCGCCGAGCCCGCCCCGTCCACCGGGCCCGGCGCCCCCGCAGCCCCGGGCCCGGCGGCGCCGTCGGGCATCGACTGGGACCGGCTGGAGCACGAGGTGGGCGTCCACGTCCCGGCACCGTTCGTCGAGACACCCGTCGTCGAAGCGCCGCCCGGACAGGTGCCCGCCGCACCGCCCGCCGGCCCGGGCGGCGTGTCCCGCACGGACGACGACGCCGTCCCGCCCGCACCGGGCGACGGGCCGTTCCTCGTCCCCGCGCGCGACGACGCCCCCGACGACGGCTCGGGCCTGCTGGAGGTCTCGCGCGAGACGGTGACGCTCGCGGACGTCGGCGGCCTGGAGCCGGTGAAGCAGCGCATCCGCGAGGCGTTCCTGGAGCCGATGCGCCACCAGGCGATCGCGAAGGCGTTCGGCAAGTCGTTGCGCGGCGGGCTCCTGCTCTACGGGCCTCCCGGGACCGGCAAGACGTACATGGCGCGGGCCGTCGCGGGCGAGCTCGGCGCACGGTTCCTCACCGTGACGCTCGCGGACATCCTCGACAAGTTCATGGGGGAGAGCGAGCAGAACCTCCACGCGCTGTTCCAGCGCGCGCGCCAGCTCGCGCCGGCCGTGCTCTTCCTCGACGAGGTCGACGCGATCGGCGGCAAGCGTGCGCAGTACTCCGGCTCGTCGGGCATGCGGACCGTGGTCAACCAGCTCCTCCAGGAGATGGACGGCATCGGCTCCGACAACGACGGGCTGTTCGTCCTCGGCGCCACGAACCACCCGTGGGACGTCGACACCGCGCTGCTGAGGCCCGGGCGGTTCGACCGCGTCGTGCTCGTGCTGCCGCCCGACGAGCCCGCGCGCGAGGCGATCCTGCGCCACCACCTCGCGGGCCGCCCGGTCGCGGGGATCGACCTGCGCGCGGTCGTGCAGCGCACCGACGGCTTCTCCGGCGCCGACCTCGAGCACCTCGCGGCGACGGCGGCGGAGAAGGCGATGATGGACTCCATCGCGACCGGCCAGGTGCGCCCGATCACCATGGCCGACCTCGACGCGGCGCTCGCGGACGTGCGGCCCTCGACGACGGCGTGGCTCCAGTCCGCGCGCAACGTCGTCACGTTCGCGAACAACGACGGCCGCTACGACGACCTCGCCGCGTACCTGCGCGCGCGGCGCATGCTCTGAGCGCCGGAGGACCCCGGACCGTGAGCACCACGACCGACCCGCGCGCCGTCGCCTCGCGCGCGGAGCTGCTCGTCCAGATGGGGCGGCCCGAGCGTGCGCTCGACGAGGTCGACGACGCGCTCGCGAGCGTGCCCGACGACCCGCGGCTGCTCCTCACCGCCGCCTGGGTGCGGCTGCACCTGCAGCGGTCGGCCGAGGCGCTGCCGCTGCTGGAGCAGGTCGTGGGCGCCCAGCCCACCGCCGACGGCGCGCTCCACCTGCTGTCGATCGCGCGCCAGAACACGGGCGACGTGCCGGGAGCGCGCGACGCCGCGGCGAAGGCGCTCGAGCTCGACCCCGACGACGCGCGGTACCACCTGCAGCTCGCGGACACGCACCTGTCGGGCCGGGTCCGCGGTGCCGACCGGAGGCTCGCGCGCGAGCGCATCGACGCGGCGCTCGCGCTCGCGCCCGAGAACCCCGACCGGCTCGCGCAGGCGGCGCGGCTGTGGTCGCGCCTCGGGGACGACGACCGGGCGCGCGCTCTCGTGCGCCAGGGCCTCGGCGTCGCCCCGGAGCACGAGGACCTGCTCTACCTCGACGCGGCGCTCGCCCTCGACACCGGCCGCAGCGCGAAGGGGTACAGCAGCGTCCTCGCGACGAACCCGGAGCACGCCGAGGCCGGCTACCTGCTGCACCTCAGCGTGTGGCAGCAGGTGCTGCGCCTCGTCGAGATGCCGGTGCTGCTCGTCGGGGCGGTCGCGCTCGTCGTCACGTTCTCGATGAGCGACGCGCACGTCGGCGGCGTGCCGCTCTGGGGGATCGTCGTCCTGCTGTGGACGGCGATCACGGCCCTGCGCGTGCTCCCGGTGCTCCTCCAGGTCCCCCGCGGGCTGCTGCGCCGCACCCTCCGCCAGACGCCGTTGCGGGGCGGGGCCGTCGCAGCGGTCGTCGTGGGCTGGGTGGCCGTGCTCGCCGGGCTCGCGCTGCTGTACGTGGTGCGCGACGCCGTCGTCGTGCGGTGGTTCCTCGTCGCCCTCGGTGCGGTGCTCGCGGTGACGACCGTGACCTCGGCCGTCCTGTACGCGGCCATGGTCACGCAGACGCGCGACCTGGGGTACCTCCCGCCCGGCCCGGTGGGCGCGGCGCGGATCGCCGGGCTGCGCTCGGGTCTGCGCGGCGCCGCGGTGCGCCGCACGGTCGTGACGGGGATCGTCGCGGTCGTGGTCGCGGCGATCGGGCCGGGGGCGCTCGCGCGCGAGGACGCCCGCTCGGTCGCGGCGCTGGCCGCCGTGGCGTTCGTGCTCCCGGTGACGGTCGGCCTGTGGGTCGCGTGGCGTGCAGCGGAGCGGCAGCGCGCGGCGTCGGACGAGCGCCTGCCCGTGAGCGCCGGCGCCGCGGTCCGCGCCGGGCTGGGCGCGGCGGTCCTCCTCGTCACGACGGCGCTCCTCGCCGTCGGCGGCGTCGCGGCCGTCGTCGCGCTGCCCGTCACGCCGAACGCGCACGACGCCGACGGCCGCTACGTCCAGTCGCCGAAGGCCCCGCGCGACCCGGACTCGGAGGTCCAGGAGTGCGGCGGCCGTCCCGTGACCCGGCTCTCCTGCATCCAGGAGAACAACCGCATCCGTCAGGAGGAGCTGCGCGACCGGATGGAGGACGTCGACATCCCGAGCATCGACGTCCCGACGCTCGACCTGCCGGACCTGCCCGACGTCCAGGTGCCCGACGCCCCGGTCCAGCCGACGCCCTGACCGGCTCCGAGCGCCGACTACGGCCCGCTCGCGACCCGGGCACCGTGGGCGGTCAGCCGTGGTCGGCGGCCCTGCGGGCGGTGGCGCGCCGGGCGACGAAGGCCTCGATCCCGTCGAGGAGGATGTCGAGGCCGAAGCCGATGTCGCTCTCCCAGTCGTCGGGCTGCGGTGCGGTCGGCGACCACGAGGCCAGCGCGCCGGTGAGCGCGGGATAGGTCTCGGGATCGACGAGCCGCGTGAGCACGAGCTCGTAGTCGGCGTACGGGTTGGCGGCGGCGACCGCGTCCGCGTCGAGGTCGGACTCGGGGGTGTCGGCGGGCAGGCCCTGGGCGCGGCGCACGGCCTCCGCGGCCGCACGCCGGGTCTCGACCTGGACGCGGCCCTCGCCGAGCACGTGCTGGGCGAGGAGCCCGACGATCTGCAGCTTCTCGTCCACCGTCAGGTCGAGCGGTGCGAGGATCGCGAACGCGCGGTCGATCCAGCGCAGGCGGTTCGGCCCGACCTGCGCCGTCGTCAGCGGTAGGTCGAGGAACCACGGCCGCGCGAGGACGCCCGCGATCTGCGCGCGGGTCCAGGCCCCGAGCCCGGCGCGCCAGTCGCCCTCGTCGTACGGGGGCAGGGTGAGCACGTCCGCCGCGGCGTCGGCCATGAGGACGAGGAGCTCGTCCTTGCTCTCGACGTACCGGTAGAGCGCCATCGGCGTGTAGCCGAGCGCCTCCGCGACGCGCGCCATGGAGACCGCGGGCAGGCCCTCGGCGTCGGCGAGGTCGACGGCGGCCCGCACCACCTGCTCGACCGTCAGCGCGGGCTTGGGGCCGCGCCGCGGGCCGGGTGCGCGACCCCAGAGGCGCGCGATCGCGGGCGGCAGCTCCGTCGTCGGGGCCGACTCGTCGGGCGCGTGCCGCTCGGTGGGTTCGGGCGTGGTCATCTCGTCATCCTCCCGCGGGCCTTGACCGCCCACGAAACCGTGTCTACCGTACACAGAACAGTGGATCGCATAAACAGTTTCTCTCACACGCGGTTCTGCCGCCTGAACCCTGGAGGCCTCATGCCCGCACCGGACGTGCTCGTGCACGCCGACGGCCTGCGCAAGAGCTACGGGACACCGCGCCGCCCCGTGCGCGTGCTCGACGGCGTCGACCTCACGCTGCGCCGCGGCGAGGTCCTCGCCCTGCTCGGCCCCAACGGGGCGGGGAAGACCACCACGGTCCGCATCCTCGCCACCCTCCTGCGTCCCGACGGCGGCACGGCGACGGTCGCGGGCCACGACGTCGTGCGCGAGGCCGCACGCGTCCGCGGCCTCATCAGCCTCACCGGCCAGTACGCGGCGGTCGACGAGAAGCAGACGGGCCGCGAGAACCTCACGATGATGGGCCGCCTCGCGCACCTGCCCCGCCGGGCCGCGCGCGCCCGCGTCGACGGCCTGCTCGACGCGTTCGACCTCGCCGCGGCTGCCGACCGCCGCGTCGGGACCTACTCCGGCGGCATGCGCCGCCGGCTCGACCTGGGGGCCGGGCTCCTCACCCGTCCCCAGGTCATGTTCCTCGACGAGCCCACCACCGGCCTCGACCCGCGCAGCCGCCAGACCATGTGGGAGGTGATCCGTGGCGTCGTCACCGACGGCACGAGCCTGTTCCTCACGACGCAGTACCTCGAGGAGGCCGACCAGCTCGCCGACCGCGTCGCGCTGATCGACGACGGCCGCGTCGTCGCCGAGGGCTCCCCGTCCGACCTCAAGCGCCGCGTCGGCGACGCGAGCATCGAGCTCACCTTCGCGTCGGCCGCCGAGGCGGCGTCGGTCGGGGCCGCGGGACCGTGGCCGGAGGCGCTCGACCTCACCTCCGCGACGCTCCGCGTCCCCACCGACGGGTCGGTCGAGCACGTCCGCGACGTCCTCGCCGCGGTGGCGGCGACCGGCGTCGAGCCGATGCGGTGGGAGGTGCGGGAGCCGACGCTCGACGACGTGTTCCTCACCCTGACGGGCCACGCCGCACGGACGCGTGACCGGGACCGCGGCACGACCGAGACCGACCACGAAGCCGACCGTGAGGAGACCGCAGCATGACCGCCCAGACCGCCGCTGCGCCGTCGGGCACGACGCCGCGCCTCCCTGCCCCTACGGCCCGGCCGGGCCGCCACGTGCTCGCCGACGCCGGGACGATGGTCGCGCGCTCGCTGCGGCTCGTGCGCCGCGAGCCGGACGAGCTGATCCTCGCGCTCGTGCTGCCGGTGATGCTCATGATCCTGTTCGTGTACGTGTTCGGCGGCGCGATGAGCGTCGGCACGGACTACGTCACGTACGCGACGCCGGGGATCATCCTGCTGTGCGCGGGCTACGGGGCGTCGAACACGGCGATCGCCGTCGAGCAGGACATGTCCGGCGGCATCATGGACAGGTTCCGGTCGATGCCGATCGCGAGCGGGACGGTGCTCGTGGGGCACGTCGTGGCGAGCGTCGTGAAGAACCTCGTGACGACGGCCGTCGTGCTGGGCGTCGCGTTCCTCATCGGCTTCCGGCCCGACGCGACCGCGCTCGAGTGGCTGGGAGCCGTCGGGGTCGTCGCCGCGTACGTGCTCGCGATCACGAGCGTCGCGGCCTTCGTGGGCGTGCTGGTGCGGTCGCCCGCCGCGGCCGGGGGGTTCAGCTTCTTCATGCTGTTCCTGCCGTACGTGTCGAGCGCGTTCGTGCCGCCGGAGACCATGCCGACGTGGCTGCGCGGGTTCGCGGAGCACCAGCCCGTCACGCCCGTGATCGAGACGATCCGCGGCCTGCTCGTCGGGACGGGCTCGACCGGAGCGCCGGTCACCGACCTGGGCCCGACGGCGGCCCTCGCCCTCGCGTGGTGCGCCGGCCTGGTCGCGCTGTTCCTCGGCGGGGCGGCGTCCGTGTTCGCCCGGCGCCGTCGGCAGTAGGCGTGGGCCGGCGGTCGCCGCGGCGGTGCCGCGCAGGGCGAGACGGTCGGCGACCGACCGGGTCGCGGGGAACGTGCCGCCGCGGTCCGCGCGGCACGGGGGTCGTCGTGCAGGTCGTGCCCACGCCCCTGCTCAACCGACGCTCGGTCGTCGAGCACCCCACCGAGACGGTCGTCCCGGCGACCCGTGACCGGCCGCGCGGCGTGCGTCCGGAGCAGAAGGTGCCCGCCGGCCAGTACCGGCCCGGTCAGGTCGTCCCCGTCGTCGAGCGTGCGGGCGACCCCGACTCGGTCCGGCTCGACCGCCCCGACCTGGAGGCGTCGGACCTGTCCCGGTGGGGGCTCGGCGCGATGCTCGTCGCCCTGCCGATGATCGTCGTCCGCGGCGTGCTGAGCGTGCTCGCCGGCGGTCAGCGACGACCTGTCCGCAACGGGTCGCGGGCTCCGTCGCCTGGCGTGGTCGGCGCGTCGTCGTCCTGGGCGTCCCGTCCTGCGCCGACGAGCCGCCCGGCGAGCGGCACGGCGGCCTGCACGGCGACGCTCGCGGCGAGGGCGATCCCGAAGGCCGCGGCGATGCCGAGCCGGTCCACGAGGAGCGCGACGAGGAGGCAGAACACCGCGAACCCGGTGAGCCCGGCCAGCAGACCGCGCAGGAGCCGGACGGTCTCGGCCGACCCGCGCTGTGCGAGCGCGAACGCGGCGACCACGCTCGACGCGATCGGGAACGGCGCGAGCACGCCCGTCATCGCCGGGCCGAGCGCACCCGACGCGGTGGTGACGGCGAGGACGAGCGCCGCCGTCGTCGCGGCGCGAGCGGGGAGGTCCCACCAGGGCGACGGGACGGTCGACGGCGGGGGGCCCGCCACGTCGGGCGGCATGACCCGGGACGCGCCCCAGAACGTCGCGAGCGCCACGACGAACGTGATCCCGGAGGGCAGCGTCAGCCGGGCGAGCGCGACGTCCGCCACGAGGCACGCGGCCCAGGACGCCGCGAGCGCACCGAGCCAGCCCGTCCGGCGCGAGCACCAGGCGAACACCACGGCGAACAGGGCGAGAGACGTGAGGCCGAGCAGCGCTGACGACGCCGCGGCGGCGCCGAACCCGGTGCCGTGGTCGAGCGTGGTGATGAGGAGGATCGGCCCGGCCACGACGGGCAGCCCGACGAGCACCCCGGTGAGCCGGGCTCCCCAGCGCCGTCCGGCGAGCGTGGACGCGACCACCAGGGCGGGTGCCAGCACGAGCTTGAGGAGCAGCGTCACGCGGCCACGGTAGCCCGTGCCGGTCCGGTGGTCGGTGCCGGTCCGGTGGCCGTGCCGGGTCGCCGGGCGGTCGACCCCGGGCTGCTGCGGCCGGCGTGCACGAAGAAGGGCGGCGGGCCCGGAGTCCTGTCCACCGGGACCGCCGCCCGCGAGGGCGACACCGTCGACGTGCAGCCGCCCTCGAGCCGAGGGCCGGGCGGTGAGGGGATGCCGCCCGGCCGTGCGCGACGGTCGGTCAGACCGCCGCGAGCCGACGGCGCAGCCCGAGCCCGACGCCCGCGACGCCCGCGAGCACGGTCCCGCCGACGAGCGCCGACATGCCGAGCGACACCCGTCCGACGGGGCTGTTCTCGACGCTGTCCCTGAGCTCGGTCGTGCCGTCGGAGAGGGTCTCCGTGCCGTCGGAGAGCGTGGCGGCGCCGTCCGCGATGCGCGTGCTGCCGTCGTGCAGGTCGGACGCGCCGTCGGCGAGCGTCGTCGTCCCGGCGTTCAGCGTCGTCGAGCCCTCGGCGAGCGCCGCGTTGCCGGCGGCGAGCGTCGTCGCACCGGTGGACAGCGTCGTGAGCCCGTTCTGCAGCCGCAGCGTCCCGTCCTCCAGGCGCGTGGTCCCGGCGAACAGGTCGCCGGCGCCCGTGCGCAGCCGCACCGTCCCGGCGGAGAGGTCGGCGGCGCCCGCGGCGGCCTGGGTCGTCCCGGCGTGCAGGTCGGACGCGCCGGTCGCGAGCTCGGCCGTGCCGGCGGCGAGCTCGGAGGTCTTCGTCGCGAGGAGCGTGCTGCCGCTGCTCACGCGCGCCGCGCCGGCGGCGAGGTCGGCGGTGCCGCCCGCGATCGTCGAGGCGCCCGCGCTGAGCTCCCCGACCTTCCCGTGGAGCGTCGCGGCGCCGGTCTCGAGCTCGCCGATCTTGCCGTCCAGCGTGGTGGCACCGGCGGCGAGCGCGTCGATCCCGCCGGCGAGCTGGACGTCGATGCCGGTCCGGAGCTGCTGGACCCCGGCGGCGAGCCCCGGCTGCGCGGGGGTGCCCTCGCCGAGGCCCGTGCGGAGCCGCGCGAGCCCCGCGGTGAGCCCGGGCCGGTCCGGGGTGCCGGTCCCGAGGCCGGCCGAGAGCTGGTCGATCCCGGCGGTGAGGGCGGCCGCCCCCGCGGAGAGCTCGCCCGCGCCCGACGCCAGCCGTCCCGCGCCGCCCGCGATCTGCGCGGACGCGCCGGGAGCCGACTCGGTGCCGTTGCCCAGGGCGCGGAGGTTCGCGGCGATCGTCCCGAGGCTCTCCGGGGTCGCCGCGACCTCGCCGCGCGCGATCGTGTCGAGCTTCGCCGCGAGGCCGTCCAGGTTGGTCCCGACGGTCACGGCGGAGCGCTGGAGCTCGCCGGCAGAACCCTGCAGCTGCTCGGCGTACCCGCCCAGGGTGACCGCACCACCGCGCACCCCGGTCGCTCCTTCGCGGAGCTGGTCGACTCCCGCCTGGATCGCGTCGGCCCCTGCTCCCGCCGCGGCGACCCCGCCGGCGAGGCGCGCCGCGCCCGCGGAGAGCTGGGCCTGACCCTGGTCGAGGGCCAGGACCCCTGCGCCGAGGCTGTCGCGCACGCCCGTCCGGAGCTCGGTGGTGCCCGCGGCGAGGGTGCCGGCCCCGGTCGCGAGCCGATCTGCTCCGGTCGCGAGGTCGGCGGAGCCGGTCGCGGCGCGGGCAGCCCCCGCGCTCAGGTCGCCGGCGCCCGTGCTGAGGTCGCCCGCTCCCGCGGCGAGCTGCGACGCACCGTCGGCGGCGCGCGTGCTGCCGGCCGCGAGGCGCGCGGCCCCGGCGTCGAGGTCCGTGCTGCCCGTGGCGAGGCGGGCCGCGCCGCTCGCCGCGTCGCCCGTGCCCGCGGCGAGGCGGGCCGCTCCGGCGTTCAGCTCGTCCGCACCGGCGGCGAGCTCGCTCGCGCCGTCGAGCGCGGTG
The DNA here is from genome assembly GCF_052044445.1 of Cellulosimicrobium sp. 22598. Taxonomy (NCBI): domain Bacteria; kingdom Bacillati; phylum Actinomycetota; class Actinomycetes; order Micrococcales; family Promicromonosporaceae; genus Cellulosimicrobium; species Cellulosimicrobium sp. 22598. Next base: position 228,433 of record NZ_JBQEMZ010000004.1, on the reverse strand, counting down.
GTGCCGCCCGCGGCGAGCTGGGTCGCGCCGTCGGACGCCTTCTGCGCACCGGCGACGAGGTCGCCGGCGCCGTCCCGCAGGTCGCCCGCCCCGTCGGAGAGCCGCTGGGCGCCAGCCTGGGCCTCGGCGGTGCCGTCGGCGAGCGTCGCGGCGCCGTCGGAGAGCTGTGCGGCGCCGTCGTCGAGGCGGGTCGCGCCGTCGGCGACCTTGCCGTGGTACACGAGCAGGAACGCGATCAGGCCGGCCACCGCGAGGGCGAGCACGGCGAGCGCGACGGACGTGAGGACCGTGTGGGTGCGCGACGGTCGGGGAGAGGCGTGCTGCGTCATCGGTCGTCCTTCCTCGCGCCCGGCGTCGTCGCGGGGCGGTCGGCACAAGGGGAGAGGAGCGGGGAGAGAGAGGCGGGTCGTGCGTCCGCCCGACGCGGGAGTGCGCCGGGGCCGCGGCCCGCCACCGTTGGTGGGACGTGGAGTAGCAGGTAAATCTCGAAAGACGCTAGCAACCGCCGGGACGGGCCGGACAGCGAGTACTAGGTATTTGCGCCGTCACGATTCGGTCACGGCGTCGAAGTATCAGGTACTCCGTCCCGGAACCCGTCGCCCAGGGCAACGGGCGCCCCGCTCCCGGGGCCGAGCGGGCCGTCGCGCACTGTTCATCCGGCGGTCACCCGGTGGCCCCGGGCCGGTCGTCGCCGCGCCACGGCGGACCACCACCCTCTGCTCGACCCACGTCGAAGGAGAGACATGTCAGCCATCCCCGAGCGGACCCTGGCGCGCACGTCCGCGCGCACCCCGGCCCGCCGCACGCGCATCGCAGCGCTCGTCGCCACGGGCGCGACGCTCACCCTGGGCCTGGGCGCGCTGCCCGCCCTCGCGGCGGCTCCCGCGCACCCGGCCGGGGCGGTGTCGGCCCCGACGACGGCGCTCGGTCTTGCGACGGAAGCGGCCTGGACGGCGCCCGCCGCGGACGAGACGTTCCACCGCCTCGCCACGTACCCGGTGTTCCAGAACCGCCCGGCCGGCGAGGACGCCGCCGCCGAGACGGTCGCCGAGATCTCCGCGGTGAGCGAGGACGGGCGCACGGTCGTCCACACGGACGCGCTCGCGCGCCGCATCGGCTTCCTCGACCTCACCGACCCGAGCGCCCCGCAGGGCCTCGGCACGCTGAGCCTCGCCGAGCTCGGCTCGGAGCACGACGAGCCGACGTCGGTCGCGGTCGTCGGCGGGTACGTCCTCGTCGTCGTGGACACGTCGGTGAGCTTCACCGAGCCGAGCGGTCGCCTCGACGTCGTCGACCTCGCGACGCGCGAGCGCGTGCGGTCGCTCGACCTCGGCGGCCAGCCCGACTCGATCGCCGTCACGCCCGACGGCGCGCACGCCGTCGTCGCGATCGAGAACCAGCGCGACGAGGAGGCGACGCCCGAGGGCGGTGCTGGCGGAGGTGACGAGGGCGACCTCCCGCAGCTTCCCGGCGGCTTCCTGCAGATCCTCGACCTGCCCGGTGACGACCCGGCCGCCTGGTCCACCCGCGCCGTCTCCTTCCTCGACGAGGCCGGGGCGCCGCTCCCGGTCGTCGCGGCCGCCGGCCTCGACACGCCGCAGGACCCCGAGCCCGAGTACGTCGCCGTCAACCCGGCGGGCACGAAGGTCGCGGTGACGCTCCAGGAGAACAACGGGGTCGCCGTCGTCGACATCGCCACGGGCGAGGTCGAGACCGTCTTCTCCGCGGGCGCGGTCGCCGTGTCCGGGATCGACGTGAAGAAGGACGGCGTGATCGACCAGACCGGGTCGATCCCGGCGACGCCGCGCGAGCCCGACGCGATCGGCTGGCTCGACGACGCGCACGTCGCGACCGCGAACGAGGGCGACTGGAAGGGCGGGTCGCGCGGCTGGTCGGTGTTCGACGCCGCGTCGGGCGAGGTCGTGTGGGACGCGGGCGCGGAGCTCGAGCGCCTCGCCGTGCGCGTCGGCCTGCACACCGAGGACCGCGCGGCCAAGAAGGGCGTCGAGCCCGAGGGCCTGACCGTCGCGACGCTCGGCGGCACGCGCTACGCGTTCGTCGGCTCGGAGCGCTCGAACTTCGTGGCCGTCTACGACGTCTCCGACCCGAGCGCCCCGCGGTTCGTCCAGGTGCTCGCGACGACCAACGGCCCCGAGGGCCTGCTCGTCGTCCCGCAGCGCGACCTGCTCGTCGTGTCGAGCGAGGAGGACGACGCCGGTGCGGGCGTGCGGTCGGCCGTCACGGTGTTCGGGCGCGGCGCGCAGTGGGCCGACGGCGCGGGGTCGCCGCAGTTCCCGAGCGTCGTCTCCGCGGACGCGGTCGAGGGACCGCAGGCCGGCGCCCCGATCGGCTGGGGCGCGCTCGGCGCGCTGACCGCGGACCCGACCGATCCCCAGCGCCTGTGGACGGCGACCGACGCCGCGTACTCCACGACGCAGCTCCTGTCGCTCGACGTCCGGGGCTACGGCGCCGGCTCCCCGGCCGTCATCGACCGGACCGTGACCCTCACGCGCGACGGCGCCCCCGTGGGCCTCGACGTCGAGGGCGTCGCGGCGCGCCCCGGTGGCGGGTTCTGGCTCGGGGTCGAGGGCGCGAAGGGCGCGGAGAACGCGATCGTGCGCGTCGACGCCGCGGGAGCGGTGGTCGAGACCGTCGCGCTGCCGGAGGCGGTCGCCGCGGGCCTCGGCAAGCAGGGCATCGAGGGCGTCGCGGTCGCTCCGGCGGTCTCGACGGACGACGGGTCCGCGGCCGCGGGCGAGCAGGTGTGGGTCGCGCTCCAGCGCGGCCTGACCACCGACGAGGGCGGCACGGCGGGCACCGCGCGCCTCGGCCGCTACGACGTCGCGTCGGGCACGTGGGACTGGTTCGCCTACCCGCTCGAGCAGACCACGACGGACGGCGACTGGCTGGGCCTCAGCGAGGTGACCGTCGTCGACCACGACACGCTCGCCGTGATCGAGCGCGACAAGCTCAACGGCCCCGCCGCCGCGGTGAAGCGCGTCTACGCGGTCGACGTGCCGGACGTCGCCGTCGGGGCCGCGTCGACGACCCCGGTCGCCGTGACCAAGACGCTCGCGCACGACGTCCTGCCCGACCTGCGCGCCACGCACGGCTGGACGCAGGAGAAGCTCGAGGGCCTCACGCTCGGCGGCGACGGCACGGTCTGGGCGATCACCGACAACGACGGCCTCGCCGACGCCACGGGCGAGACGGTGCTCCTGCGCCTCGGCGCGGCGTCGGACGTGTTCGAGGGCCACCTCGACGGCGAGAACCCGGGCGGTCCGGGCGAGCCCGGCGAGACGCCCGGTGCGGGCGAGCAGCCGCCGTCGACCCCGCTCCACACGGTCGACGCCGACGACCTCACCGACGCGAACCACGGCGGGGTCACCCTCTCCCCGGCGCGGGTCCGCGCGGGCGAGCAGGTCACGGCGACGGCCGAGGGCTTCGCGCCCGGCGAGTGGGTCTCCGCGACCCTCTTCTCGACCCCGGCGGACCTGGGCATGGTCCGCGCCGACGCCTCGGGCACCCTCACCGCGACCGTGACGGTACCCGCCGACGCCGCGGCGGGCGTGCACCGGTTCGCGCTCGTCGGGCAGGTGGACGGCCGCGTCCTGTGGACGGAGCTCGAGGTCCTCGCCGCGGACGGCACGGCCAGCGGGTCCGACGGCGCAGGGTCGGGTCGCCCCGACGGGCTCGCCACGACCGGAGCGCACGTCGGCGCCCTGGTGGGCCTCGCCGTCGTGCTGGTCGCCGGCGGCGCGACGATCGTCGTCGCTCGGCGCCGCATGCGCGGCCTCCCGGGCTGACGGCCCGGCCCCGCGCCGAACCCGGGCTTGCGGGCGGTCTCGATGCGGAGACTGCCCGCAACCCCGGGTTCGGCCGCGTGCCGCGGCCGGCGCGGAGGGTCAGTCCCGGTCGTTGGGCATGAGGGCCCAGAGGATCAGGTAGGCGATGACCTGCGGGCCGGGGAGCAGGATCGAGACCGCGGCGACGATGCGCACGACGGTCGGGTCCCAGCCGAAGCGGCGGGCGATCCCTGCGCACACGCCCGCGATCATCCGACCGTGACGCGGCCGGGACAGGGTCGGCCGGAAGGAGGCTGCGGAGGCGTCGGAGGTGCTCATGCCTCGACGGTAGGAGCACGCTCGTCGCGGCGGTATCGGGATGTCCCCCGAACCGACCCTGATCCTCCCGACGCCGACCCTGACCCGGGGCTCGGCCCTACGGGCCGGCTCAGCTCGCGAGGGCGGCCTCGAACGCGGCCAGGGCGCGGGGCGACACGAGCGCGAACGTCGCGGCGGCGACACCCTCGCCGCGGTCGGCGCTCGGACGGGCGGCGGACCACCCGCGCACCGCCTCGACCGCGACCCGCGCGACGTCGTCGACGTCCCAGCCGTAGACGCCCGCGCTCACGGCGGGGAAGGCGACGGTCGCGGCGCCGAGGCCCGCGGCGACGTCGAGCGAGCGCGTGAAGCACGACGCGAGGAGCGCGGGGTCGGTCTGGCCGCGGTGGCGGTCCGGCCCGACGGTGTGGATCACCCAGCGGGCGGGGAGGTCGTAGCCGCCGGTCGCGACGGCGTCGCCGACAGGCAGGCCGTCGGGGAGGGTCGTGCGCCGGATCCGGCGGCACTCCTCCAGCAGCCGGGGCCCGGCCGCGGCGTGGATCGCGCCGTCCACGCCCCCGCCGCCGAGCAGCGACGAGTTCGCGGCGTTGACGATCGCGTCGACGGCGAGCGTCGTGATGTCGGCGAGCCGGGCGTCGAGGTCCATGCTCCCATCGTGCCTCGCGGCGCGTCGCGACGGCCGAGCACGTCCTCACGCGCGGTCGAGCACGACCTGAAGGACGGAAAGCGCCCCATAACGACCTTCAGGTCGTGTTCGGCGGGGGAGGTCAGTCGCGCGAGACGACCACGCTCGCGCTGTGGCCGCCGAAGCCGAAGGCGTTGACCAGCGCGTGGCGGGCGGTCGTGTCCCGGGCGGCGCCCTGCACGACGTCGAGGTCGATCGCCGGGTCCAGCGCGTCGAGGTTGAGCGTGGGCGGCACGCGGCCGTCGCGCACGGCGAGCAGCGCGACGAGGATGCCCAGCGCGCCCGAGGCGCCGAGCAGGTGGCCCGTCGCGCCCTTGGTGCTCGTCACGGGCGGGGGCACGCCGAGCGCCGCGTGCAGGGCGTCCGACTCGTTGACGTCGCCCACCGGGGTCGACGTCGCGTGCGCGTGGACGAGGCCGACGTCGGCGGGGGAGAGGTCCGCGGCGCGCAGGGCCATCCCGATCGTCCGGGCCTGGTTCTCGGGGTCCCCGCCGACGATGTCGAACGCGTCCGAGGTCAGCGCGGCCCCGGCGACGACGCCGTGCACCGCGGCGCCGCGCGCCCGCGCGTGCTCCTCGCTCTCGAGGACGAGGAGCGTCGCCCCCTCGCCCATGACGAAGCCGTCCCGGTGGACGTCGAACGGGCGCGACGCGCGCTCGGGCTCGTCGTTACGGGTCGACATGGCGCGCGCCGCCGCGAACGCGGCGAGGGAGAACGGCCGGACGCCCGCCTCCACCCCGCCGCAGACGACGACGTCGGCCGACCCGGAAAGGATCATCTCCCGACCCATCGTGATCGCCTCGGAGCCCGCGGCGCACGCGCTGATGGGCGCACGCGCACCGGCCTTGGCGCCCAGGTCGATCGACAGCCACGCCGCCGGCCCGTTGGCCATGAGCATGGTGACCGTGTGCGGCGAGACGCGGCGGGGCCCCTGCTCGTCGAGCACGTGGGACTGGTCGAGCGTCGTCGCGATGCCGCCGTTCGCGGACCCGACGACGACCGCGAGGCGCGTGGGGTCGACGTCGGGCGACCCCGCGGAGGCCCAGGCCTCGCGGCCCGCGACCAGCGTGAGCTGTTCCGCCCGGTCCGTGCGGCGCGCCTCGCGCACGGCGAGCCCCTCCGCGAACGCGTCGTCCACCCGTGCCGCGATGCGCACGGGCAGGTCGGCGGCCCAGTCGTCCTTGATGGCGTGCACCCCGGGCTCGGCGCGCAGCAGCGCGTCCCAGGTGCCTGCCGCGGTGAGCCCGACCGGGGTCACCGCCCCGTAGCCCGTGACGACGGCTCGTGTCATGGTGTCCCCCTACCTGCGGGCGTCGCCTCGTCGGACGACGGTTGTGGTCGATGGGTCCCATTTCAAGACATCCGTATGGGGTTTGTCTTGTCCGACAGTGTGACAGTGCGCACGCTGTCACCCACCACGAGTAAAGCGGCGGGTCGTCATCCCGGCCACGGCGGGCCCGCAAGGTCGCGCCCGGTCGGCACGCATTCGGGACATGAAGGAGGACCGCGTGGCACGTACGGGGAGAGTGGTCGGGGCCGAGCGGGTCGCACTGCTGCGCGCGCTCGACCAGCCGGAAGACCTGGGCGCCGGCGACGTCCGGACCCACGAGATGCTCGTGATCGAGCTGACCGACGCCACGGACGTCGACCCCGTGCCGACGTGGTTCCTCACCGCCGCGCAGACCTGCGCCCTGCGCGCCGACCTCGGTCGGCTCGGCACCGCGACGCTCACCCTGGACCCGGGCCACCCGCCGGTGCCCGACGCGCGCGAGCTGCACCTCCTCGTCACCGAGATGGCGTGCAACAACGGGGAGGACGCCGAGGGCCGGGTGCGGCTGTCGGCGCTCGCTGTGCGTGACGACGCCGTCGCGGTGACGGTCGGCGTCGAGCCGCGCACCGGCGAGGCGAACTGCCCGTCGAACCCGCCGACGCCGTTCGTCGTCGAGCTCGACGAACCGCTGGGCGACCGCGTCGTGCTCGACGCGTCGGTGCACCCGGCGCGGGAGGTCGTGCTGCCCTGACCCGGCGGGTCAGGCCCCGTCGAGTCCGAGCACCCGGCACGCGTTCCCCGCGTAGAGGGCCGGCAGGAGGTGCGCCGGGAGGTCCGCGCCCGAGATGGCCCACCGACCCTGGGGCGGAACGGGGTCGCCGGGAGCGTAGGAGAAGTGCTCGTCGGCCGTCTCGAGGAACCGGAAGTGCGTCTCGAGCTGCTCGCGGGACAACGGGAACGCGTCGGTGCCGAACAGGACGCGGTCGGGGAAGTCCTCGACGAGCCGGCGGAAGCGCCGTGGCTGACGCCCGAGCTCCGCCAGCCGGCCCGCGACGTCGACGACGAGGTTCGGTGCGGACCGCAGGAGCCGTGAGACGTGGTCGAGGTCCTCGGCGACGCAGCCCACGTGCGCGCCGACGTAGGTGGTCCCCGGCGTCGCGACGAGCAGGCGTTCGAACGCGTCGAGCAGGTGCTCGAACGACGGGAACCGGGACCGGTCGGCGAACGACCACGACGGCTGCGCGGTGAGCTCGTCGACGCGCTCGTTGTACCGGTCCAGCGGGTCGAAGAAGGCCTTCGGGTCGGCGACGTGGATCAGGACGGGCAGCCCGAGCTCGCCCGCGAGCGCGAGCGTCTCGACGACGCGAGGGTCGTCGGGCGCGACGAGCGCGCCGTCGGGGCCGGTGACGGTCAGGCCGAGGTCCTTCCACACCTTGAGGCCGCGCGCCCCGCGCGCCGCGGCGTCGCGGAGCTGCCGCTGCACCTCGCGCTCGCCGCCCGCGTGGGCGAGCGCCCCCCAGTCGACCTGGCAGAAGGTGAGGAACCGGCCCGGGTGCGCGCGGTCGTACCGGTCGAGGTTGGCCTCGAGCTCGTCGCCCCACAGGCCGTCGAGGTTGACGACCGTGCGCACGTTCGTGCGGTCGAGCAGGTCGAGCAGCGCGGGAACGTCCGGCGCGCACCAGTCGGCGGTGAGCCAGCGGCCCAGGTGGTTGTGGACGTCGACGGCGGGCACCGCGGCCCGGGTGACGTCGGTCCGGGGGAGCCGCACGCGGGCACGCGGCTCCCAGTCGGCGAGCCGCAGGTCGGGTGCGGGCGGCACCGGGGGCGGGGTGGCGTGGTGGAGAGGATCGGTCACGTCCCCGAGCATCTGCCCCCCGCGCGCAGATTTCACGGATGTTACGCGAACCGATCATCCAGAGTGAGTGAATGTGCCACTCTGCGTGACTATCGCGCAGACGATGAGCAGGATCTTGGGCATCGGGTCCGCGCCGCGCGGCACCCACCACCGCTGGACCCGGGGTCACGACCCCGCCGACGACAGGACAAGCACGTGAGCCCGAGCGCCGTCACCGAGCGAGAGATCCACAGCCAGCCCGACGTGTGGGCCAAGGCCCTCGCGGGCGGACCCGCCACCGGCTCCGTGCTCGGCGCGCCCGGCGAGCGCGTCCTCGTGCTCGGGTGCGGGACGAGCGCGTTCGTCGCCGAGGCGATCGCGGTCCTCCGTGAGGACGCGGGCCTCGGCGAGACCGACGCCGCGTACGCGTCGGAGTGGAACCCGACGCGTCCCTACGACCGCGTGGTCGTCATCAGCCGCTCCGGGACCACGAGCGAGTGCCTCGAGGCGCTCGCGGCCGTCCCCGCGGGAACGCGCACCGCCGCGGTCGTCGGGGTCGCGGGTACGCCCGTCGCCCTCGCGGCGGACGACGTCCTCGTGCTCGACCTCGCGGACGAGGAGTCGGTCGTCCAGACGCGGTTCCCGACCACCGTGCTCGCCGTCGCCCGCCAGGCGTTCGGCGAGGACCTCTCCGACCTCGTCGAGCAGGCCGAGCAGGCGCTCGTGGCGCCGCTGCCCGTCGAGCCGGGCGCGTTCGAGCACTTCGTGTTCCTCGGCCGCTCGTGGGCCTACGGCCTCGCGCAGGAGGCGGCGCTGAAGATCCGCGAGGCGGCGCAGGCGTGGTCCGAGTCGTACCCGGCGCTCGACTACCGGCACGGGCCGGTCGCCGTCGCGACCGCCGCGACGCTCGTGATCCTGCTGGGCGAGGACGACCCGGCGCTCGCCGACGACGTGCGGCGTACCGGCGCGACCGTCGTGCACCTCGAGGGGGACCCGCTCGTCCAGCTCGTGCAGTGCCAGCGCCTCGCCGTCGCCCTCGCCACCGACCGCGGCCTCGACGCGGACGCGCCGCGCCACCTCACCCGCTCCGTCGTCCTCGGCTGAGGACGACCCGCGACAGCCCGTCACCGACGGGGACGCAGTACCCGGACACTCGACGAAGAGACCGCCCAAGAGACAAGGCCGACAATGTTCCGTCATCCCACCCGCCGCCGTCCCGACCGTCCTCTCACCGTGGCCCGGGGAGCCGCCGGAGCGGTCGTCGTCTCCGGCGCGCTGCTGCTCGCCGCGTGCTCGTCCGGGACGCAGGGCGCCACGACCCTCGACCCCGAGGCCGACGTCACGCTCACGTGGTGGACCGGCCAGGCCGACCAGGCCCAGACGATCCTCACGGGCCTCGCCGAGGAGTTCGAGGAGCTCCACCCCAACGTGACGATCGAGGTGTCGTCGGGCGCGCCGTCGACGGAGGACCTGCTGCAGAAGCTGTCGTCCTCGTTCGCCGGCGGAACCTACCCGGACATCTCCTACGCGTTCGGCTCCTGGGCGAGCGAGCTCGCCGAGTCGGAGCGCACGCTCGACATCACCGACCAGGTGAGCGACCCCGACGTCGGCTGGGACGAGTTCTCCGGCGCCGCTCGCGCCACCGCCCAGCCGGACGGCGAGACCACCATCGGCTTCCCGGCCGTCGTCGACAACCTCTCCCTCCTGTACAACAAGACGGTGTTCGACGCCGCCGGCGTGGACTACCCGACCGAGGACTGGACGTGGGACGACTTCCGCGCCGCGGCGAAGGAGCTCACGGACCCCGCGACGAGCACGTACGGCTACGCCTACGGGGTCTCCGGCTCCGAGGAGACGACGTGGCAGTTCTGGCCGCACCTGTGGCAGCGGGGCGGGGAGATCCTCGACGAGTCCGGCACGACCGCGACGTTCGACTCCGACGCCGGCGTGGACGCGCTGACGTTCCTGCGCGACATGGCCGTCGAGGACGGGTCGGTCTACCTCGACCAGACCGACACCAAGTTCACGCAGATCTTCGCGAGCGACCAGATCGGCATGGTCACGTCCGGGCCGTGGACGCTGTACGACCTCCAGGTCGCGGGCACGCAGTACGGCGTCGTCCCCCTGCCGGCCTACGACGGCGAGCACACGACGATCTCCGGCGCCGACCTCTGGGTCCTGTTCGACCACCAGGACGCGAACCGTGAGCACTGGTCGTACGAGTTCACGAGGTGGCTGACCGACCCCGAGCAGGACGTGCGCTGGAACGTCGTCTACGGCAACCTCCCGCTGCGCGAGAGCGAGATCGACTCGCCGGAGTTCCAGGCACAGGTCGCGGCGATGCCCGGCCTGGACGTCATGGCGCAGAACAGCGAGAACGCGACGATCCCCCGCCCGACCGTGCCGGGGTACGTGAACCTCTCCGAGGCGGTCGGCACAGCGGTCTCGGAGGTCCTCCAGGGCAAGGGAGAACCGCGCGAGGCGCTCGAGCGGGCCGCCGACCGGTCGGACGAAGCGCTGGCGGACCAGTGACGACGACGATCGCGCCCACCCCCGTCCGGCGGCCCCCGCGGCGCCGCCGGACGGGGGAGGCGCTCGCCGGGTGGGGCTTCGTCACCCCGGCGACGCTCCTCGTCGTCGGCCTGTCGATCTTTCCCGCGGTCTGGGCGTTCCTGCTGTCGCTGCAGGACTGGAACGGCTTCTCCGCCCCGGAACCGGTGGGCGCGGACAACTACCGGCGCATGCTGACCGACGCCGAGCTGGGAGCGGCGGTAGGGCACACGCTCCTGTACACCGCGCTGTTCGTCCCGGCGTCGCTCTTCCTCGGGCTCGGTCTCGCGGTCGCGCTCAACCGCCGGCTCGTCCTGGTCGGGGTCTACCGCACCCTCGTGTTCCTGCCGTTCGTGGTCTCCGCGGCGGCCACCGGCATCCTCACGACCTACCTGTTCAACCCGCAGTTCGGGTTCGTGAACAACGTGCTGCGCGTCCTCGGCCTCCCGCAGCAGGGCTGGCTCGAGGACCCGTCGCAGGCGATGGTCGTCATCACGATCATGTCGTTGTGGGGGCAGGCCGCGTTCACGACCGTCATCTACCTCGCCGCGCTCCAGGACATCCCGGTCGAGCTCGCGGAGGCCGCCCGCGTGGACGGCGCGAACCGGTGGCAGTCGTTCTGGCACGTGACGTTCCCCCAGCTCGCCCCGGTCACGGTGTTCGTCGCCATCTGGCAGACGATCCAGGCGATCCAGCTCTTCGACCTCGTCTACACGACGACGCGCGGCGGCCCGCTCGGATCGACCGAGACGATCGTGTACTACCTGTGGAAGGCGGCGTTCAAGGAGCTCGAGTTCGGGTACGCCTCGGCCGTGGCGTACGGGCTGTTCGCCGTGACCCTGCTCATCACCATCGCCGTGACGCTCTACTCCCGCCGCACGAAGGTTGGTGGACTCTGATGTCGACGACCGTTCCCGGACCTGCCGCCTACGCCACGACGCCCGGCGGACCGCAGGCGGCGCCACCCGGCGCCCCGGACGGCCCGCTCCCCGCCACCACCACCGCCACCCCCGCACCGCGGCGCCGGCGGCGACGCGCCTGGCTGTGGCACCTGCTCCTCGTCCCCGTCGCCGCGCTGTTCGCGACGCCGTTCGTGCAGATGTTCCTCACGTCGCTCACGCCCGAGGCGGAGATCAACCGGTTCCCTCCGCGGTTCTGGCCCTCGCAGCTCACGCTCGACGGCTACGTCAAGCTCTTCACCGAGACCGACGTGCTGCGCTGGACGACGAACACCGTCCTCGTCTCGGTCGTCGCCGTCGCGTCGCACATCGTGCTGTGCTCGCTCGCCGGGTACGGGTTCGCGCGCCTCAAGTTCCCGGGCCGCACGTTCGGGTTCCTCGCGATCATGGCGACGATCATGATCCCGACCCAGCTCCTCATGGTCCCGACGTACGTCCTCTTCGCGCGCATCGGCATCATCGACACGCTCGCCGCCGCGATGGTCCCGTGGCTCGCGTCGGCGTTCGGGATCTTCCTCATGCGCCAGTTCTTCCTGTCGCTCCCGCCCGAGCTCGAGGAGGCGGCCGTCCTCGACGGGTGCTCCCGGCTCGCGACGTTCTGGCGGATCATCCTCCCGCTCGCGCGGCCCGCGCTCGCGACGCTCGCGATCTTCACGCTGCTCGGCTCGTGGAACGACCTCGTCTGGCCGCTCATCGCCATCAACGACCCGTCGTCGTTCACGCTCCAGCTCGGGATCACGAACTTCCAGGGCGCGCGCCGGACCGACTGGTCGCTGCTCATGGCGAGCAACGTCGTCGCGACCCTGCCGCTGGTGCTGTTCTTCCTGTTCGCCCAGCGCCAGTTCATCGCCACCATGACCTTCACCGGAGTCAAGGGATGACCACGCCCCACACCCTGCCCCACGGAACCGACCGGACGACTGCACGACCCGTCGTCGTGGTCGGCGACGCGAACGTCGACCTCGTGCTGCGCGGCGACGTCGTCCCGCGCTTCGGCCAGGCCGAGCAGCTCGCCGACTCCGGCGACCTCGTCCTCGGCGGCTCGGCCAGCATCGCGGCGGCCGGCGTCGCGCGCCTCGGGGTGCCGACGACGCTCGTCGCGCGCGTCGGCGCGGACACGTTCGGCACCTTCACGCTCGACGCGCTGCGCGCCGCCGGGGTGGACGTCTCCGCCGTCGACGTCGCCCACGACGAGCCGACAGGGCTCTCGGTCATCCTCTCCACGCCCGACGACCGGGCGATCCTCACGGTCCCGGGCACGATCCCGACCCTCACCGGCTCCCACGCGCTCGCCGTGCTCGACGGCTGGCACGGGCCGCCCGGCGTCGTGCACGTCGCGTCGTTCTTCCTCCAGCCGCGCCTCGCCGCGGACCTGCCCGCGGTCCTCGCGTCCGCACGCGCGCGGGGGTGGACGACGACCCTCGACACGAACTGGGATCCCGCCGAGCGCTGGACCGGGCTCGCGGACCTGCTGCCCCACGTGGACGTGCTGCTGCCGAACCGCAACGAGCTGCGAGCCGTCGCGGCGGCGTTCGGCGCGGGCGTGCGGGACGCGCCGCACACCGGCGATCCCGACGTCGCGCTCGCCCGGGCGGTCGCCGCGCGCGGCCCCCGCGTCGTGGTCAAGGACGGTGCGCGCGGCGGGTGGTCCGTGGGACCGGCCGGAGCCGACGTGCGTGCCCCGGGGCTCGCCGTGGACGTGGTCGACACGACCGGCGCCGGAGACAGCTTCGACGCCGGCTACCTCGCGGCCCTCGCGCACGGGATCGAGGACGAGACCGAACGCGTGCGCTGGGCGGCCTGCGCCGGCTCGTTGTCGACGCGCGGCCCGGGGGGCACCGGGGCGCAGGCCACGCTGGCCGCGCTGCGTGCCGCGCTCGCATGATCTCCGCGCTCGCCCTCAGCCCCTCGCTCGACGTCACGTACGTCGTCGACGCGCTCGAGGGGATCCAGCGCCCGCGCGAGGTCCGTCGCGTCGGCGGGGGGAAGGCGCTCAACGCGGTCCGCGCCGCGGCGTCGCTCGGCGCCCGCACGACCGCCGTCGCGGTCCTCGCCGGGGGATCGGGCGAGGACGTCGCGGCGAGGGCGAGAGCCGACGGCGTGGACCTGCGGGTCGTGCCCGGAGAGCACCCGACACGCACGTGCGTCTCGGTCCTGGCCGCAGAGACCGGTGCGCTCACCGAGATCTACGAGCGTGCCGTCCCGGTGGGGCCGGACACGCTCGACCGTGCCGTCGGGCTCGCGCTCGACCTCGCCACGCACCACGGCGGGTGGTGGCTGCTGTCCGGCGGCCTCCCCGGCACCATCGCGCCGAGCGTGGTCGGCGCGGTCGTCGGTCGGCTGCGGGCGGCGGGTGCCCGCGTCGCCGTGGACAGCCACGGTCCGGCGCTCGCGGGTGCCGTGGGGGAGGGGCCCGACCTGGTCAAGGTGAACCGGGTCGAGGCGGCGGAGCTGCTGGGCGTCCCCGAGGACACCCCGGGGTCAGCGCTCGTCACCGGGATCCGCGACCGGTCGGGCGGCCTCGTGGTCGTCACGGACGGCGCCGAGGGGGCGTGGGCGAGCGACGGCACGAGCGTCCTGCGCGTGCGGCTCGGGGGCCACGTCGGCCGCTTCCCGGTGGGGAGCGGCGACTCGTTCCTGGGCGGGATGCTCGTCGCGCTGGACACGGGGGCCTCCCTCGCCGCGGCGGTCGCGCTCGGTGCCGCCGCGGGCACGGCCAACGCCCAGGTCCCCGGTGCGGCCGTCCTGGACGCGGACCTGGCCCGCCGTCTCGTCGGCGAGGTCGAGGTCGAGGCCGTGGCGCTCCCGGTGCCGTAGACCCGCTGCGGGGTCAGAGCGGCGTGGTCGGCCCCTCGGCCGGCTGCACGGCCGTGACCGGGCCGTCGTCGGGCACGACCTGGACGTCGACGCCGGCCGCCGCGATCGCGTCGAGGGCCTCCGGGTCGGCGGACGAGTCCGTCACGAGCACGTCGATCTCCTCGAGGTCCGCCATCTTGGCGAGCGTCACGCGCCCCACCTTCGACCCGTCCGCGACCACGACGACGCGCTCGGCGTGCGCGACCATCGCGTGGTTGGTGCGCGCCTCGGTCTCGTCGTGCGTCGTCGCGCCGCCGCGCACGCTGATGCCGTCCGTGCCCAGGAAGGCCGTGCCGACGTTGATCGCGTTGAACGTGTGCTCGGCGAGCACGCCGACGGCCTCCAGCGAGCTCGACCGGACGAACCCGCCGGTCATGATGACCTGCAGGTTGCTGCGCGCGGCGAGCTCGGTCGCCGTCGTCAGGGCGTTCGTGGCGATCGCGAGGTCGGGTCGCGTCGCGAGGGCGCGCGCGACGGCGGCCGCCGTCGTGCCGCCGCTGATCGCGACGGAGTAGCGCCCCGGCGGGAGCAGCCCGGCGGCGTGCTGGGCGATGCGCAGCTTGGCCTCGCGGAACCGGGAGTCGCGCAGGAGCACCGGGACCTCCGTCGTGGGGTCGAGGGCGCGCACCCCGCCGTGCGTGCGGAGCACGAGGCCCTGCTCCTCCATGTCCGCGAGGTCGCGCCGCATCGTGGCCGAGGACACGCCGAGCTCGCGGACCAGCTCCGTGAGGCGTGCCGTGCCGTGCTCGTTGACGTACGTCAGCGCCCGCATCATGCGGTCGCTGCGCTTGTGGGAGATCGCGCGGGGCGCGGCGTCGGGTGCGACGGACATGCGCTTCCTTCCGGCGGTTGTGGGGCGGACGCCCGAGGCCCTCGGCGCCCGGACAAGGCAAATCGCTCATTCAAAGTGAGTGTTATCAGCGAAATCTGATCGTATTCTTGCACAGTGCGCTCGACGGCGCCGAGGATCGTCGACATGGT
The DNA here is from genome assembly GCF_052044445.1 of Cellulosimicrobium sp. 22598. Taxonomy (NCBI): domain Bacteria; kingdom Bacillati; phylum Actinomycetota; class Actinomycetes; order Micrococcales; family Promicromonosporaceae; genus Cellulosimicrobium; species Cellulosimicrobium sp. 22598. The sequence continues at coordinate 213,174 of NZ_JBQEMZ010000004.1, read as the reverse complement.
CAGCATCGCGTTCGTCGGCGCCGGGAGCGTCGTCTTCACCCGCCAGCTCGTCGCCGACATCCTGCGCTACCCGGAGCTCGCCGAAGCCCGCCTCGTGCTGCACGACATCGACCCCGAGCGGCTCCGCGTCGCCGAGGGCACCGCGCGTCAGGTGAGCCGCCAGCTCGGGGCGTCGGCCACCGTCGAGGCGTACGCCGACCGTCGCCAGGCCCTCGACGGTGCCGACTTCGTCGTCAACATGATCCAGGTCGGCGGCATCGACGCGACGCTGAAGGACCTCGAGATCCCCGCGCGCCACGGACTGCGCCAGACCATCGGCGACACGACCGGCGTCGGTGGCGTGTTCCGCGCGCTGCGCACGTTCCCGGTGCTCGAGGGCATCGCGACCGACATGCGCGAGCTGTGCCCCGAGGCGTGGCTGCTCAACTACACGAACCCGATGGCGATGAACGTGTGGTGGGTCTCCACCGTCGCTCCCGACCTCAAGGTCGCCGGGCTCTGCCACTCCGTCTACTGGACGGCGCACGACCTCGCGGAGCTCGTGGGCGTCCCGGTGGAGGAGACGCGGTACCGGGCCGCGGGCGTCAACCACCAGGCGTGGCTGCTCGAGTGGGAGCACCAGGGCGAGTCGCTGTACCCCCGGCTGCGCGAGACGATCCGCCGCGACCCCGGGCTCGAGCGTCGCGTCCGGGTCGAGGTCTTTCGTCGCCTCGGCTACTACCCGACGGAGACGAGCGAGCACTCCTCCGAGTACCTGCCGTGGTTCCTCCGCTCCGACGAGCAGATCGAGCGCTACCGCCTGCAGCCGCTCGAGTACGTCGGCATCAGCCGGGAGAACGTCGCGGAGTTCGAGGCGGCGCGGCGTGCGCTCGCCGCCGGCGAGGACCTCGCGCTCGAGGACGGCGCGAGCGAGTACGCGCCCCAGATCATCCACTCGCTCGTCACCGGGACGCCGCGCGAGGTGCACGTCAACGTCCCCAACCACGGGCTGATCGACAACCTGCCCCAGGGCGCGGTCGTCGAGGTCCCGGCGGCGGTCGACGGCGACGGCCTGCGCCCCGTGCCGATGGGCTCGCTCCCGGCCCAGTGCGCGGCGCTCAACCAGCCGTACGTCTCGGTCGGCGCGCTCACCGTCGAGGCGGCGCGCACCGGCGACCCTCGGCTCGTGCGCCAGGCCGTGCTCATGGACCCGAACGCGTCCTCGACCCTCACCCCCGAGCAGATCTGGGCCCTGTGCGACGAGCTCGTCACGGCGCACGGCGACCTGCTCCCCGAGCCGCTCCGCGCCCTTGTGCCGGCAGGTGCCCTGTGACCCTGGCCGCGACGGGGAACCTCGTCGCTGCGGCGGCGCGCGACGGCGGCGCCGTGCTCGCGTTCAACGTCATCACGCTCGAGCACGCCGAGGGCATCGTCGCCGGCCTCGAGGACGCCGGGGCTCCCGGCATCCTGCAGATCAGCGAGAACGCCGTCCGCTACCACGAGGGCCGCATGACGGCCCTGGTCGCGGCCTGTCGCGAGATCGCCGTCGCGGCACGCGTCCCCGTCTCGCTGCACCTCGACCACGTCCAGGACGTCGACCTCGCGCGTCAGGTCGTCGACCAGGCGTGGCGTCTCGGAATCACGTCGATCATGGTCGACGCCGCCCACCTCGACTACGCGGACAACGTCGCCACGACCCGCGACCTCACCCGGTCCGCGCACGACACCACGCTGTGGGTCGAGGCCGAGCTCGGCGAGATCGGCGGCAAGGACGGTGCGCACGCACCCGGCGTGCGGACCGACCCGCACGAGGCGGCGTCCTTCGTCGCGGCGACCGGTGTCGACGGGCTCGCCGTCGCCGTGGGCAGCTCCCACGCCATGACGAGCACGACCGCGGAGCTCGACCTCGACCTCGTCGAGCGGATCGCCGCGGAGGTCCCCGTCCCGCTCGTGCTGCACGGGTCGTCCGGTGTCCCTGCCCCGATGCTGCGCGACGCCGTCGCGCGGGGGATCCGCAAGATCAACGTCGGGACCGCGCTCAACGTCGGCTACACGCGTCAGGTGCGAGACTTCCTCGACGCGCACGACGCCGTCACCGACCCCCGCAAGTACCTCGCCCCGGCGCGGGGGGCCGTGCGCGACGCCGTCGACCGGCTCTGCACGCAGGTGTTCGCCTGACACCTCGGACCGTCCTGCATCTCCTGATCGGCACCCCCACCATGGCGCGCGGGCAGCGCGTCACGACGAGAGGAACGAGCACATGAGACGAACGACGACCGGCCTGGCACTCGGCTCGGCGCTGGTGCTGACCGCGTGCGCGGGCGGCCCCGCCGTCGGCGGCACGAGCCCCGTCCCGGACACGGCGCGCACGACCACGACCGACGCGACGACCGCGGCGCTGGTCGAGCTGCCGCCCACGAGCGGGGTCCTCGACTACCAGCTCGGCGGCGCGTACGACGAGGTCGACGCCGGTTCCGGTCCGGTGACTCCCGACGTCGTGGTGCGCGACGCGACGGCGGCGCCGCTCTCCGGTGCGTACAACGTCTGCTACGTGAACGGCTTCCAGACGCAGCCCGACGACGCCGACCTGTGGCTCGCGCACGAGGACCTGCTGCTGCACGACGCCGACGGCGTGCTCGTCGTCGACCCGGACTGGCCGGACGAGTTCGTGCTCGACCCGTCGACCGCGGCGCAGCGCGACGGGATCCTCGACATCCTCGGTCCGGTGGTCACCGGCTGCGCGGGCGACGGGTTCGACGCGGTCGAGATCGACAACCTCGACACCTGGACCCGGTTCGCCGAGATCGACGAGGCCGGCGCGCACGCGCTCGCCACGGCGTACGTCGACCTCGCGCACGACGCCGGGCTCGCCATCGCGCAGAAGAACGCCGCGGAGATCACGCAGGTCGCGCACGACGACCTCGGCTTCGACTTCGCCGTGACCGAGGAGTGCGCCGTCTGGGACGAGTGCGCCGCGTACACCGACGTGTACGGCGACCACGTGCTGCAGGTCGAGTACCCCGGCCCGCTCGCAGGCGAGGGGCTGACGTTCGCCGACGCGTGCGCCCTGCCCGACCGCGCACCGCTCACCGTGCTGCGCGACCTCTACCTCGTCACGCCCGACACGGACGTGAGCGGGTTCGACCCCGTCGAGGAGACGGGCGAGCCGTACTCGTACGTGTTCGAGACCTGCTGACGGCGAGGCGGCGGGCGGCGCCCGCGCCGTGCGCGGCCTCGTGTCACCAGCCGTCGGGTGTGAGGAGCTTGCGGATGCGCTTCTCGCTCACCGGGCCGTCCGTGCCGAGCTGCTGCGCGAACAGCGACACGCGCAGCTCCTCGACCAGCCACCGGACCTCGGCCAGGTCGGCCGCGCGGACCGGGTCGGCCGAGCCCTGGGCGTAGGCGGCGCGGGCGCGCTGGTACGCCTCCTCGACGTCGTGCACGCGCCACGCGAGCTCGGCGTCGCGGTTCGGGTTCGTCTGCGCCTTCTCCAGCCGGTACGACGCCGCGCGCAGGTAGCGCGTGAGGTGCGGCAGGCGTCGGGGCGGGGTCTGGGACACGAAGCCGTCGTGGATCAGGCCCGCGGCCTGGTCGCGCAGGTCGGTGAGCGTGTTGAGCAGCGCGAGGCTGTTCGACGCGCGGATCTCCGCGTCGAGGTTCCGCGACGCCGTGAGCGCCGCCACGACGTGCCCTACCACCTGGTGCACCTGGTCCTCCAGGTGCACCCGGACGAACGTCCGCGCCGCCGCGTACGCCTCGCCGTCGTGGATCGCCGTGGCGTCCGGCTGCGTGCCGTACTGCCCGCTGCCCCCGCTCGTCAGTGCGATCACCGCGGCGAGCTGGAGGTCCGCGACGAGCGCGTCCGTGTTCCGGTACGGGCTCGCCGCCATCGTGAGCGACTGCGTCCCGTTCCACCGACTGGTGATCCTGCCGGTCTGCAGCGCCGTCTCCGACAGCAGCAGACGCCGCACGCCGCGCGCGTGCTCGCGCGCCTGCGCGGTCGCGTCGGCGAGCACGCGCAGCGCGACGACCGGCTTCCCCTTCGCGTCCTGCTCCTCGACGACCGCCGGGTACCCCCGCACCACGACCCCACCCCCGAGGTCCGTCGACACGGTGCTGGGCAGCGTCCCGTCAGGGAGGCTTGCGGGCCACGTCGTGAGCCCGTTCTGCTCGGTGATGAGCACGCTCGTGGTCGCGGCAGCGGCTGCCGCGCGCCCGGAAGAGCCGGTCGCCGAGGGTGAGACGGCGCCGTCGGCCCCGATGGTCCCACCGCTGGCGGACGGCGAGCCGGACGCGGAGGTGGTGGAGGGGGCGTCGGATGCGAAGGGCGTGGCGGGCCTGGCGGGAGCGCCGTGAGGAACGAGCGGCGCGGATGGTAGCCCGAGCACCGACGCCCCCTCCGCCGCCGGACCCGACCCAGAGACCGACGTTCCCGACCCCGACGCCGCTTCGCGAAGAGCAGCGCCCACCGCGCCCTTGACCGCCGCGCGGACCGCCGCCTGGTTCTGGGCGGCGAGACGGCGCTGGAGGGCGAGGAGGTCCTTCGACTCGTCCAGGACGACGGAGCCGCGACCGCGGGTGTCCTCGACGCGGAACGTCATGCGCAGGTGCGCGGGGAGGCGCGCCTCCTGCTCGGGGCCCCACGCGTCGTCGGGGATGACGACGTCGCGCAGCGCCCGGACGGCGCGCGTGAACGCGACCGGGAACGGCTCGGCCATGTCGCCCGCGCGGGCCATGTCCTCCCAGGCGGGCGTGTGCTCGCGGAGCCAGGCGACGACGTCGCGCGCGACGTCCGGTGCCGGGACGAGCTGGACGCGGACCGGCTTGGGCAGCGAGCGGATCGTCGCCGTGGCGAGCTCGTCGAGCAGGCCCGGCACCATCCAGTCGAACCCGTCGGGGACGACGCGGTTGAGCACGGAGATCGGGACGTGCACGGTCACGCCGTCGGCCTCGGTCCCGGGCTGGAACTGGTAGGTGAGCGGGAGCGTGAGCTCGCCCTGCGGCCAGGTCTCCGGGAATTGCGACGTGTCGACCTGCTCGGCGTCGGGCACGAGCTGTTCGAGCGTGAAGGTGAGCAGGTCGGGGTCGCGGCGCTGCGCCGTCTTCCACCAGCGGTCGAAGTGCGCGGCGGACACGACGTCGTCGGGCACGCGCTCGTCGTAGAAGTCGAACAGCACGTCGTCGTCGACGACGAGCCCGCGCTGGCGCGAGCGCGCCTCGAGCTCCTCCGCCTCGGCGAGGAGCTTCCGGTTGTCATGGAAGAACCGGTGGTGGGTCGTCCACTCGCCCTGCACGAGCGCGTGCCGCACGAACATCTCGCGCGCGGCCTCGGGGTCGACCTTGGCGTAGAGGACCTTGCGGTCCGCGACGATCGGCACGCCGTACAGCAGCACCTTCTCGGTCGCGATCGCCGCGCCGCGCTTGGTCGACCAGTGCGGCTCGGAGTACGTGCGCCGCGCGAGGTCGCCCGCGAGGTCCTCGGCCCACTCGGGCTGGATCCGGGCGACGTCGCGCGCCCACAGCCGCGACGTCTCGACGAGCTCGCCCGCCATGATCCAGGCCGGCGGCTTCTTGCTCAGCGGCGAGCCGGGGAAGATCGCGAACCGTGCGCCGCGCGCGCCGGTGTACTCGTTGCGCGCCTGCTTCTGCGCGCGCCGCAGCGCTTTGGCACGCGCCTCGCCCTTGAGGTGCGCGACCGACGACGCCTTCACGTCGCCCGTGTCCTGCATCCCGATCTGCGACAGCAGGCCGGACAGGAGCGCCTTGTGGATCGTGTCGCCGTCCCAGGCGCGCTTGTAGGCCTGGCTGTCGGGAGTCGGGTCGGGGGCGGTGGTCGGGTCCGCCGCGACTGCGCCCGAGGTGCTCGGGCTGCCGGCCGCGCCGCGTGCGCGCGGCTTGTACGACATGTCGATGCCGAGGGGCTTGGACATCTCGCGGAGCTGCGCGACGACGTCCTGCCACTCGCGGATGCGCAGGAAGTTGAGGTACTCGGCCTTGCACAGGCGGCGGAAGGCCGACGACGAGAGCTCGTGCTGCTGCTCGCGGACGTACTCCCAGACGTTGAGGTAGGTGAGGAAGTCGGAGTGCGGGTCGGTGAAGCGCGCGTGCGCCTGGTCGGCCTGCGCGCGGACCTCGGCGGGGCGCTCGCGCGGGTCCTGGATCGACATGACGGCGGCGATGATCGCGACCTCGCGCGCGACGCCGAGCCTCGAGCCCTCCCAGATCATGCGCGCGAGGCGCGGGTCCATGGGGAGCTGCGCGAGGACGCGCCCGACCTCGGTGAGGCGCGCGACGCCGTCGGACGTGGCGAGGGCGCCGAGCTCGGTGAGGAGCTGGACGCCGTCGCGCACGGCGCGCGTGTCCGGGGGCTCGACGAACGGGAAGCGCGCGACCTCGTCCGGGGTCTCGACGACGCCGACGGAGATCATCTGGAGCAGCACCGACGCGAGGGAGGTGCGCAGGATCTCCGGCTCGGTGAACTCCGGCCGGGAGAGGAAGTCGTCCTCGGAGTAGAGACGCACCGCGATGCCGTCGGCGACGCGGCCGGAGCGGCCGGAGCGCTGGTTCGCGCTCGCCTGCGAGACGGGCTCGATCGGCAGGCGCTGGACCTTCGTCGCCTTGGAGTAGCGCGAGATGCGGGCCGTGCCGGGGTCGACGACGTAGTGGATGCCCGGCACGGTGAGCGACGTCTCGGCGACGTTCGTCGCGAGCACGATGCGCCGCGAGGAGTGCGCCTGGAACACGCGGTGCTGCTCGGCCGACGACAGCCGCGCGTACAGCGGCAGGATCTCGACGCGCTGCGGGTGCTTCGGGTCGGTCACGCGGTCCTTGAGGTGGCCGGTGAGCGCGTCGGCGGCGTCGTGGATCTCGCGCTCGCCCGAGAGGAACACGAGGATGTCGCCGTGCCCCTCGCGCATGAGCTCGTCGCACGCGTCGACGATGCCTGTCACGAGGTCCTTCTCCTCGGCGCCGGCGCGCCCCTTCGCCTTCGTGCCGGTGCCGGTGGAGGCGCCGGGGTCGACGTCGGGGGACAGCGGCCGGTATCGGATCTCGACCGGGTAGGTGCGGCCGGACACCTCGACGACGGGCGCGGCGTCGGGCAGCGCGTCGACGACGTAGTCCGGCGCGCCGCCGAGCGACGCGAGGTGTGCGGGGGAGAAGTGCTGCGCGAATCGCTCGGAGTCGATCGTCGCCGACGTGATGACGAGCTTGAGGTCGGGGCGGCGCGGCAGGAGCCGCGCGAGGTAGCCGAGCAGGAAGTCGATGTTGAGCGACCGCTCGTGCGCCTCGTCGACGATGATCGTGTCGTACGCGAGCAGCTCCGGGTCGCGCTGGATCTGCGCGAGCAGGATGCCGTCCGTCATGACCTTGACGAGCGTGTCCTCGCTGGAGGTGTCGGTGAACCGCACCTGGTACCCGACGACGCCGCCCAGCTCCGTGCCGAGCTCCTCCGCGATGCGCTCGGCGACGGTACGCGCGGCGATGCGGCGGGGCTGCGTGTGCCCGACCTGCCCCGCACGGCCCCGGCCGAGCTCGAGCGCGATCTTGGGGAGCTGCGTCGTCTTCCCGGAGCCCGTCTCGCCCGCGACGATGACGACCTGGTGGTCGCGGATCGCGGCGGCGATGTCCGCGCGTCGGGCGCTGACGGGGAGCTGCTCGGGGTACGTGATCGGCGGGACCGTCACGGTCTCGCGCGCCTGCGCGGCCCGCTCGAGCTGCGCGCGGCTCACCTGTCGCGGGCCCGACGTCGCCCGCTCGCCCGGGCTGCGCCGCGCCGTCGTGCCGGTCGTCGGGGTGCCCGACGTCGGGCGGTCGCCCCGCCCGCGGCCACGGCGGTTGCCGCGGCGCCGACGACCGTCGCGCGGGGTGCCCTCGGCGGCGCCGCCCTGCTGGGGAGGGCGCGCGTCAGGCGGGTTCGCTGCGGGCTCGGTACTCACGACGGTCCATTCTCTCAACCTGCCGCAACTTCATTGCTCCCGAGGGCGGGACGACCCTGGTGGGCAGTGCTGTCGTTTTGCTAGCGTGGTGATCGGAGGTGGTCGAGATGGCGACGCTGACGATCCGAGGGCTCGACGACGACGTGCGCGAGCGGCTGCGAGCGCGTGCCGCAGAGCACGGCCGGTCGATGGAGGCGGAGATCCGCGCGATCCTCACGTCTGCGGTGACGGCACCGAGCGGGCTGGAACGCGGGCTCGGCACGTTCATCCACAGCTCGTTCGCCGACGCCGGGCTGACGGTCGAGCTCGACCTGCCCCCGCGCTCGGAGCACGGACGCGCCGTCGACTTCTCCGACGAGCCGGGCGGGCTGGACCGCGAGGTCGCGGACGCGTGATCGTCCTCGACACGAACGTCGTGTCCGAGGCGATCCGCCCGGTACCCGAGGCGCGCGTGCTCCGCTGGCTCGACGCGCAGGCTCCGGAGGCGCTGTGGATCACGGCCGTCACGGTCGGCGAGATCGTCCACGGCGTGGCTCGGCTGCCCGAGGGGCGGCGCCGGGACCGCCTCGCCGCGCTCGTCGAGGAGCACGTCACCACGACCTTCTCGGGCCGGGTGCTCGCGTACGACGCCGACGCCGCGCGGGTCGGGGGCACCCTCCTCGCGCTCCGCGAGCGAGCGGGGCGGCCGACGACCATGGCCGACGCGCAGATCGCCGCGATCTGTCGCGTGCACGACGCGACGCTCGCGACGCGCGACGTGCACGACTTCGTCGGCACCGGCGTGGCCGTCGTCGACCCGTGGGGCGCGGGGCCGTCCTGACCCTTGTGCCGGCGGCTCTGCGGCGTCAGGACGCTTCTGGGACGTCCGCGGTCGCGTTGATGGTTCGCACGATCTCGATCACGCGCGCACCGCCGTCGTCGAACACGTCCTCAGGTCCTGTAGGCGCGACGTCGGTGAACGGCGGGTCGTAGAACACGGCCGCGTCCATCACTCCGTTGCGTGCGAGGTGCGTCACGACGTGGCGGACGAAGTCGATCTGGTCTCGCGAGTACGTCTCGCCCGCGAGAAACTCCGCGAACGCCTCGTTGACCGCCGACTTCTCCATGCCGACGAGGGACCGCACGAACCGTCCGAGGCCGTTCGCGGCCTCCGCCGCGACAGCGAGGTCCTCGGGCTCGCCCACGCCGCTCTCGGCGAGCATCCGCTCGAGCTCGGCGAGGTCGGTCGCGGTGAGCTGTCGTCCTCGGCGCAGCTTCTGCAGAGCCGTGTGCTCCTCGTGCTCGCGAAGGTAGGCCCGCACCTTCTCCTTGTACCGCTCGGGGTCGACACCGACCTGGGGCGTGCCTATCTCGACGACGGAGAACTCGCCCAGGGTGTCCTCGAAGTTGGTGTAGACGATCGGCTGCTTCGAGCGGGCGAGAAGCCGCACCAGCCCGCGCACGCGCCGTCGGGCCAGCTCCAGCATCGGCAGAGTGACGCCCTGCCACCACTCGTCGCCCGCGAGCTCGGCGAGCAGCTCGGCGCGCTCGGCGATCGCGGGGATCGCGGTCTGGTCGAGCAGTCCCGACGCGATCTCCTGGACCTGGCGGCGCAGACGCTCAGTGGCGAGCGTCGGGTCGACGGCACCGAGCTGGAGCTTGAGCAGCACGAGGTCGAAGCGTTTGGCCGCCTCGTCCTCGTCGCGCACCGCGGTGGGCAGTCCGGCGAGGTGCTCGACGACGTCGCGCGCACCCCGGGCGTCGAGCGATCGCCAGGCGTCGGGCTCGCCATAGGTCTCGACCCATCGACGCTCGGGCCGCACCACGAAGTTGTCGAGCGTCATGCCCGCGACCTTCGCGTGGAGGTCGGCGGCGAGGTGGTCGCGCAGCCCGGCCCGCGTCGTCGTCGCTGACGCGTCATCGACGGTGCGTGCGGCGTCGGCGGGGCCTTCCGTCGTCGACAGCGCCGCCAAGAGCTCGGTCTGGGCCGTGAAGATCTGCTGGCTGACGGACTGCTGGGTGCTGCCCTCGACACCGGCCGGGTTCTGCCCGAAGTACTCGAGGTTCTGGCAGAAGTCGAGGACGTAGAACTCCTTCTTGTCCTCGCCCGGCCCGAACAGGTCCGGGCGCAGGCGCGTGCCGCGACCGATCATCTGCCAGAACTTCGACGACGAGCGGACGATCTTGAAGAACACGAGGTTCGCGACGTCGGGCACGTCGATCCCGGTGTCGAGCATGTCGACGGAGATCGCGACGTGCGGCGCCTTGCCAGGCGCGGAGAAGTCGTCGATGAGCGACTGCGCGTACTCCGTGCGGTAGGTGATGACCCTGGCCCACTCGCCCTTGTGCTCCGGGTAGGCGAGGTCGAAGCGCTCGGCGATGAAGTTCGCGTGGTCGGCGTTCTTCGCGAACACGATGGTCTTCGCGAGGCGGTCGCCACCGCCCACACGGAGCCCCAGGGTCATCACGGTCTCGAGGACCTTGTCGACCGTGTCGGCATTGAAGAGCCACTTGTTGACGGCGTCCGCGCTCACCTCGTCCGGAGGACCGTCCTCGCCCCACTCGAGGGCGTCCCACTCGTCCTTCTGGTCCTCGGGGAGGTCGTCGTAGCGGATCCCCTCGCGCTGGAACTTCAGCGGGACGGACACCGCCGTCATCGGGACGAGGTACTCGTCGGCGACGGCCTGCTCGAGCGGGTAGGAGTAGGTGGGAACGCCCTTCTCGAGGTGGAAGAGCTCGTAGGTGTTCCGGTCGACCTCGTCCTTCGGTGTCGCGGTCAGGCCGACGAGCAGCGAGTCGAACCAGTCGAAGATCGCCCGGTACTTCTGGTAGACGCTCCGATGGGCCTCGTCGATGATCACGAGGTCGAAGTACCCGGGGCCGAACGCGCGCGACTCGCCCGACTTCTGGTCGATGAGGTTCATCATCGTGGGGTACGTCGCGACGTAGACGCGGCCTTCCGCGTGCCGGTCGGTGACGAGGTTGACGGGAGACGACGACGGCAGGTTCTCCTTGAACGCGCCGACGGCCTGGTTGACCAGCGCTACGCGGTCGGCGAGGAACAGCACGCGCTTGGCCCAGCCCGCCTTCATGAGCTGGTCGACGAGGGCGATGACGGTGCGCGTCTTGCCCGTGCCGGTCGCCATCACGAGCAGGGCCTCGCGCCGGTTCTCCTTCTGGAACGCCTCGTCGACGGCTCGGATCGCGTGGGTCTGGTAGTAGCGGCCCGCGATGGTCTCGTCGATCGTCGTGACGGTGAGGTCGCGGCGGGCGGTTCGGCGCGAGATCAGGAGCTCGAGCTCGTCGGCCGTGCGGAAGCCCGCGACACGACGTGGCGGGTAGCCGGTGGCGGGATGGTCGTCCCACATCCAGTGCTCGTGACCGTTGGTGTAGTAGATGAGAGGACGTCGTCCGAAGCGCGCCTCGAGCGCGTCCGCGTAGAGCTTGGCCTGCTGACGGCCCTCGATCGGGTCGCGTCGCGTCCGCTTGGCCTCGACGACCGCGAGCGGGAGTCCGTTCGCGCCCCATAGGACATAGTCGACGTACCCGGTGCCCTTCTGGTTGGGCATGCCACTGACCTCGTACTCGCGGTCGCGGTCGGCGTCGAGCGCCCACCCGGCCTCGTGCAGCAGGAGGTCGATGAAGAGGTCGCGCGTCGTCGCCTCGTCGTAGTCGTGCGTGTCGGGCACGGCCTCGTTGGCAGCCTTTGCGGCGGCGACCTGTGCCTGCAGCTCTGCGACCTGTGCTTCGAGCGTGGTGGAGCGGGCGCGCTCGTGGGCGAGGGCCTCGTCCGCCTGGGCGACCTCGGCAGCGAGCCGTTCCATCTCCGCGCGGGTCCTGGCCCGAGCCGCGGCCAGTCCTGCGGGGCTGGGGACCTGCCCGACGTCGAACCTCAGCTCGGGTGCGATCGACCCAGGGGTCGGGGTGTAGGTGCGGGCGAACCAGTACAGGACGTGAAAGAGCTGCTCCAGGGAGACCTCCGCGTCCTTGCGTGTCGGGTTCCGCTCCTCGTGGACCGCGGCGTTGCCCTTCTTACGGACGATCTCCATCTTGGCCTGGACGTCGTTGCCCGCCAGACGGCGCAGGGTCGGGTCGTGGATCATCGCGGCCAGGTCGTTCTTGTACGGCACGACGAGGTCGGTGTCCGCGCGGAACGCCCAGCGCAGTGCGATCTCCAGCGCGTGCCGAGCGCGGAACAGCGACGAGCGCAGGTCCTGTGCGGCCTGCCGCTCGGCGAGGACCGCAGCCCGATGGAGCTCCGGGAAGTCGGCGCGCAGGAACTCGAAGTTGCTCACGTATCACCCCTGGTCGTGGGCTCGGCGTCGATCGCCGGCGCCGAGCGGGCATCCGGGGACAGCATGGCAGACGGTGCAGATCGTTCCCGGTTCTTCCGCCCCGTGGGCCAGGGGAAGAGGGGGACCAATCGTCCGAACGGGCTGAGCGCGCCGTGGTTCGCGCCGTCGCACTCGCAGCGGCAGAACGGCCATCGCGCGGTCTGGCATGTCGTGGTGCACATCGGACCACTCCTCGGGCCGGGAACGTCTGTGCCGGCCGTCCTGCGGTGCTTCGTCACCGCAGCCCATCAGGATGACAGGAGCCACTGACGCTCACGTCCGAGCCCCGCCGAGTGAAGAACCGGTCAACCAACGGGCCCTCATTTCTCCGGACTTTTGCGCTACCCTGGCATGACAGGGCAGCGCAAAATGGGGGAGAAACGATGGTGCGCGACGAGCTCGATGCAGTGCTGGACCTGATCGCCGCGGGCAGCACTGCTGACGCGCTAGAGACGTCGGTGCTGGACTTCAAGACGCAGAACCGTCGATCCGTCCAGGACACGCTGGACGATCTTGCCGACGCCGTAGCCTGCTTCGCCAACGCGGGCGGAGGCACGGTTGTCGTCGGCGTAGCCGATCGTGTACCCGGTCCGGACGCGTTCGTCGGGCACGACCTCGATGTCGATGCGACGAGGCGCCGCATCTACGAGCTGACCGACCCGTCGATCCTCGCCGACGTGGAAGTCGTTGCGCACGCATGCGGTGAGGTGCTGGTCATCCACGTGCCGCGTGGTGTCACGGTCCACAAGGTCAAGTCGAAGATGCCCACCGAACGGGTCGGGACCTCCTGCATGCCGATGTCGACGCACCGAATCGCCTCCCTCGTCGCCGAGCGTCAAGGAGATGACTGGTCCGCGCACGACTCAGGGGTCTCGGTGCAGGACGTCGACGAGGTTGCCGTCGCGATCGCCCGCTCCCGGCTCGAGCGTTCGGTCGACCCTCGTCGGCGTGAGAGGGCGCGCACGGCGACTGCCGAGCTGCTCCGAGCCCTCGGCGTGGTGACCGAGCGCAACACGTTGACGAACGCCGGTGCGATGCTCTTCCGAGGGCTGGAGCAGTTCCCCGTGCTCGTGTCCTACGTCTATCGGCGCACGCCGACGGGCGCTCTTGCTGCGAACGAACAGCTCACCGGCCCGCTCGTTGCGGTGCTACAGAGGTTCTTCGACCTGGCCGAGGCCCGTATCGACCGGACGTCCGTGAGTGTCGGATCGGGTCAGCAGCTCCAGGTTGGCGATCTTCCCGATGGCGCCGTGCGTGAGGCGGTCGTCAACGCCGTGATGCACCGAGACTATCGGCGCACCGACAGGGTCACCGTCGAGCATTCACCCACCCGGCTCGCGGTCACCTCCCCGGGTGGGTTCGTCGCAGGGGTTCGGGTGGACAACGTGCTCACCACCTCGTCGCGAACGAGGAACGGGAACCTCGCTCAGGCGATTCGCGGCCTCGACTTTGCCGAGACCGCGGGCGCGGGTGTCGACCGCATGTACGCGGAGATGGCTCGCATCGGGCACCAGCCCCCGGTCTACGCGGCGGATCCGGAGTCGGTGACCGTGACCCTGATGGGTGGTGCCCCCAACGCGAGCCTCGCGAGGTTCGTCGCGACGCTTCCCGCCGACGAGGCGGAGGACGCGGACACCCTCCTCGTCCTCCTCACGCTCCTGACTCAGCGGCTCGTCGACGCCACGGGGATGACCCCGCTGCTTCAGAAGCCGGACATCGCCGAGACCCAGGCTGTGCTCGAGCGACTGGCCTCCGACGAGGTGCGCCTGATCGAGACGACGCGGGAGAGCAGGCGCAACACGCTGCCGCGCTATCGACTCCGTGAGGAACCGGTGGCGGCGTTGGGCTCCGCTGTCACGTATCGCCGTCGCACCGCCGACCAGCTCGACCGCAAGGTGGTCGCTCTCGTCAAGGAGGCCGGGACGATCAACTCCCGCATGGTTCGGATCATGCTCGACCTCGATGTGCCGACGACCTCGCGGCTGTTGCGCGATCTCGTCGACCGCGGCTTCCTCGTGCGTACTTCCACGGCGACCCGTGGCAGAGCCGTCACCTACGGGGCGGGTCCCCAGGTTCCTGACAAGCGGCGTACAGGTAGTGCCGACGGTGCGCCCAGGCCACAGCTCGAAGAGCTGGACCTCGACTGACGAACGACAGTACAGAGTGGTCAGGCGGGACTCTTCACGCGACGGCACGAACGGCAGATGTCGAAGCGCGGGTCGGTCTGGACCCCGCACCGCGGGCACCAGTACGCGGGACGCTGCGTCATGCGCCGGTGGAGGCGGAACCCGAGCCAGATCACCGCGACGGGTCCGGCGACCTGCGCGGCCATGACGATCCAGCTGATCTTGCCGGGCGAGACGCCGAGCGCATCCCCCGCGGCTGCGACACCGACGTTGAGCGACGCCGCGACCACGGCGCCGACGAACCAGCCGACAACGAGGATCAGCGCGATCATGAGCAGCCCGGACGTCGCCAGACGACACCCGGGATCCCGTATGCGGGCATGTGTTCCCCTGCGAGGACGAAGGTCGTGCACTGCGGAACAGTGCCGGCCGGTGTTCTCACCGAACGGTGCAGGATGGCACGAACCGCCCACACGCGCGCGACCGGTGTGTCAGGTGTTCTCGACGATCCAGCTCCAAGCCTTGCGCTTGATCCGGTTGCCGGCCCCGACCGCGAGGCGTTCGTCGCGGTCCTTGGTAAAGTCGCCGCGCTCGCACGCCTCGGACTCGTGGTCGAGGAACTGGCACACCCGCTGGTAGGCGCTCGCGGCGTCGGAGCAACGATCAAGACGCAGGTGATAGGCGGGGTGGCGGTGCGCATCATGCGGCGGATCGAGCGGCCTCCCATCGCTCGTCGTCGGGTGCAGGTCCGGCTTCGCACCCCACAAGTGCTTCGTGAGTGCCACGGTGTGCCGCGGAGTCCAGAGCGCCTCCTCGAGCGCTGACCACTGGTCCGGCACGGACTTCAGGTAGTCCTCCACGAACGAGGAGTGGCAGCTGAGCCGATCGAGCTTCTGCCGGACGTTTCCCGAGTGGGTGACCGTGCTCGTGGCGGGGTGCGAGTCCACTACGAACACGGTGCCGTCCTCCGGGCCGACATCGACGAGCCGGAAGAGCACCGCGCCCTCCCCGCCGTGGCTGTTGGAGGCGAGGAGGTAGAGCGTCAGGTCATTCACCGTCGTGACGCGCACCGCGCAGAGAGTGCGCTCGGATTGCTGGCCGAAACCCACCGCGCCGGCCAGCCCGGACCCCCACGGGTCGATCCGTACAGCCAACGCCACAGCAGCATGCAGGACGTCGGCGTCCTCGGCGGGGGTGTAGGCCCGCGTCACGACGGACATCAGCTGGTGGGTGTCAGGCCGGATCAGGGCCTGGTACCGCTCAGCGGCGACGGATCCGCGCGGGGCGGACGCGTGGACCACCCCGCGGTGAACGAGCCAGTCGAGGCGGGCGTCTCGCAGCGTCCGGTCCGGATCGAGACGATCGTGCGCGGGGTCGGCAGCCGCAGCGCCGAGCCGGCGGGCAAAGCGCACGAAGGCAGGCTCCGGGTACGGCTCGGCAGGGAGCCAGCCATCGCGGTTAGCGTAAAAGTAGCCGGGTCGGGCGTCACGGTAGGGGAACATCGTCGGTTGTTCCTCGGAGAGCGAAGGGCTGGGGAATCAGATTCCGGTCAGGAGTGCCGCGTTGACGCGTTCGGCGCGGTCCCACAGCGAACCGGACCGGACGATCTCCGCCCGTCGCCGCGTTTGCCCGACGACGCGACGTGCGCCGTGCGCACCGCGTGGCGGTACCGACGACGATCCACGGCGAGCGGTCGTCGTCGAGCGGCCGGCGCCACGTCGTCGAGACGAACTGTCCGGTGTCCTGGTGAGCCTCGGCCAGGACGAGCTCCAGTCGGGCGGGTGGAACGCCTCGAATCAGGTCGACCGGGATGCGGCGCCGTTCGTCACATTCACGAGAGCGATCGACGTCGAGGTCGAGCCACGGTGCATGACCGAACACAGGCCGCATGCGCGCGAACTGAGGAATCCGGTCCCTTCGCGAACACGAAACCAAATGACGCATGCCTGCATCAGGGGGAAGTGAGCCGGACGTAGTCAAGATCAAGCTCACCCGCCAGCGCGCGGGCCCGGAGCGATTCAAAGAGGTCATCTATCTGGCGCACGTGTTCTCGTGTTCGGCGTGCTTGTAGATCAAAGAAGCCCATCCGCCTTGCGAACTCACGCTGCGCGTCGAGTGATGGAAGACTTACGGGAATAGAGCGGACAATTGATAGATTTAGATTCGCCTGATTGCCTCCGCGTGCCATCTGGCGAATCTGCTCATAGTTGCACTTGAGTTGCTCAAACAAGAATCGATAATTGCACACGGCCGGGTTGGCAAGAATAACTGCACAGGCCTGATTAGTGGTCGCGGGAAGTCCTAGGACGCCGACCCTTCCCCGCGTAGATCCTTGTCCGTACATTGCCAGCACCAAGCTGGTTTCTGGGAATATGCGTAGGTGCGCCGAACGAACGCCGTCTGCGGTTACACGCTCGGACGTGCTTGAGATCACGTCGCCTGTCACCTCGGTGGTCTTCACCCACGGGATGCCGCTGCCGAAGTTCTGTGGATTTGCACGACTGGGGGTGGATCCCGTGGCCACCTCCGCGATCGAGCCAACAGTTGTCAGCGTAGATTGATGAGAGAGTGCTTCCTGCACGAGGGCACGGGGAAACTCGAGGAGGTGATCTAGAGTTTGCTTCCGCTTTAATCTGAGTGCCTCGACGTGGTCGAGGGCCCTCGCGATACGCCGCTGCTCGTCGAGCGGGGGCAGCGGCATTGAGATGCCAGCCACGACTTCTCGGGTGATTCCCTTGATCGTTGCCCCACGCGCCGTGTTGGCGAGAGTAGCGGCACGACTGCCCAGAAACGCCCGCAGGTATCCGAGGTCAACGCGCTC
This sequence comes from Cellulosimicrobium sp. 22598, assembly GCF_052044445.1. Classification (NCBI taxonomy): domain Bacteria; kingdom Bacillati; phylum Actinomycetota; class Actinomycetes; order Micrococcales; family Promicromonosporaceae; genus Cellulosimicrobium; species Cellulosimicrobium sp. 22598. The sequence continues at coordinate 195,998 of NZ_JBQEMZ010000004.1, read as the reverse complement.
GCTTGGAGAGATTGCCGTGATGTCCTGACTGAACGCCACCGGGAAGGTCGTCACTGCGTTCTTTCCCACGGATGTGCGTGTTACGAGCAATAGGGTCCCGGGTGGTGCTACGGCCGTGGCTGAGCCGGAAACGGCTGCACTTGTTATGTGAACCCTTGGGGTGATCGAGCCGTCCGCTGCGATATCTGCTCCGGTAATCCATGGTAGATCGCCATTCCAAAACTCGTCACGTCCGCGGGCCGGGGTGCCGCCACTCTGAAAGCGCACAACGTCACCCAGGGCGACTGCGGTCCATCCGGCCTTCATCCGAGCATGCCCTTGAGCTCGGCAAGACCCTCGCTGATCTCCGCTTCGAGCCGCTCGAGTTCGGCGATGATCTCGGCAGGATCGCGGTGCTCGACCTCGTCGTGCACCACCTCGCGATAGCGGTTGACCGACAGGTCGTAGCCGTTCTCCGCGATCTCGGCCTTCGGCACGCAGAACGACTGCTCGGTCCGGGCGCGGGACTTCTCGGACGCGGAGCGCTGCCGCCAGCGGTCGAGCACGTCGGGGAGGTTGTTCTTGTCGTGGTTCGCGACGACGAACGCATCCTCGGGCGCGGCACCGAGCTGGCCGACGTCGAGCAGGGGCTGTCGCTTGTCGTCGAGCGACCAGCCATCGGCGCGCACGTCGTAGAACCAGACGTCGTCCGTGCCGCCGGAGTCGGTGCGCGTGAAGAACAGGATCGCCGTCGACACCCCGGCGTAAGGCTTGAACACGCCTGCGGGCAGCTTCACGACGGCATCGAGCTTGTGGTCCTCGACCAGCATCCGCCGCAGCGTGCGGTGAGCGGTGCTGGAACCGAACAGGACGCCGTCGGGCACGACGACCGCCGCCCGCCCGCCGGGCTGCAGCAGCTTGAGGAAGAGGGCGAGGAAGAGCAGCTCGGTCTTCTTGGTCTTGACGACCTTGAGCAGGTCCTTCGCGACCTGCTCGTAGTCGAGCGACCCGGCGAAGGGCGGGTTCGCGAGTATCAGCGAGTACTTGCCCTCGTCGCCGCCGGCTGCCTGGGAGAGCGAGTCGCGGTAGCGGATGTCGGGTCGCTCCACGCCGTGCATGAGCATGTTCATGGACCCGATGCGCAGCATCGTCCTGTCGAAGTCGTACCCGTGGAACATCGACTCATGGAAGTGCTTGCTCGTCTCGGCGTCGTGCAGGTCGTCGCCGTACTCCTCGCGGACGTACTCGCTCGCCGCCATGAGGAACCCGGCGGTGCCGCACGCCGGGTCGCAGATCGAGTCCTTCGGCGTCGGCGCGGTCATGCGGACCATGAGGTCGATGAGGTGGCGCGGCGTGCGGAACTGGCCGTTCTGCCCCGACGTCGACAGCTTGCCCAGCATGTACTCATAGAGGTCGCCGTTCGTGTCGCGACGGTTCATCGGCACGTCGCTGAGCATGTCGACGACCTTCGCGAGCAGCGCCGGCGTCGGGATCGTCAGGCGAGCCCCCTCCATGTGAGAGGAGTAGGTCGATCCGTCGGCGCCGAGCGTCCGCAGGAACGGGAAGACGTGGTTGTCGACGATCTCGTACGCGTTCTCGGGCGACTCGTCCTTGAACGACTTCCACCGCAGCGCCGCGAATGGCACACCCGTCGCGGTCGTGCCCTCGGGGAAGATCGGGTTCCGCAGCGGCTGCCCGGTGTTGTTCGCCCGGTTCTCCTCGCGCGTCTGCATCTCATCCAGTCGCCGAACGAACAGCAGGTACGTGATCTGCTCGATCACCTCGATCGGGTTGGAGATGCCCCCCGACCAGAACGCGTCCCAGACGCGGTCCACCTTGCTCTTCAGCTCGCCCGTGATCACCGGTCGATCCTAGTTCGGGTGCTGCCTGCCTCGAACCGTCGCGTTGTCGCGACGGAGGGACTCGCGGCACCCCTGAAGCACGCGCGACCCGCCGGCGCAAAGGGTCAGCCGAGCGCCTTGCGCATGATGACACGCGGCACGCCGCCGCTCACGCCGGTGGTCGGGGCCGCGCGCACGAACCCGGCCCGCTCGAACAGCGCGACGGTGCCGACGTACCCGGAGATGACGTCGACGCGCTCGCCGCCCGCGTCGACGGGATAGCCCTCGACCGCGGGCGCGCCGTGCGCTGCGGCGTGCTCGACGGCCCCCGCGAGCAGGTGGTGCATCAGCCCGCGGTGCCGGTACCCGGCCCGGACGACGAAGCACACCGCGCTCCACGCGTCGAGGTCGTCGACGAACGGGATGGTCCGGGCGTTCATGAGCCGCCGGTACGTGCTGCGCGGCGCGACGGAGCACCAGCCCGCGACCTCGCCGTCGACGTACGCGAGCACGCCCGGCCCGGGGTCGGTCTCGCACAGGCGAGCCATGAACGCCGGGCGGTCCTCGGCGCTGACCCGGCTGTCGCGGTAGGACATGCACCAGCACCCGCGCACCCCGGCCTTCCGCGGCCCGACCACGGTGGCGAAGTCGTCGTAGCGCCCGACGGCGGAGCGCACCTCCACGTCCATCCCCCACACGCTAGGCGCGCCCGCCCCCGCGGGCGAGCGCCGCCGTCGGACCCCGCCCAGGACCGACCGGCGCCGAGAACGACCCCACCCGCCGTCGAGCACGACCTGAAGGACGGAAAGGGGCCGATAACGACCTCCAGGTCGTGTTCGACGGCAGTCGGGGTTCCGGCTGCGGCGGAAGGGGACGCCGAGGCAGTCGGTGCTGACGGGTCAGTCGGGGGTCGCTCGGGCGTAGCGGGTTGCCAGAGTGCGGACGTGGTCGGCGAGGGCCGGCGGCTCCGTCACGTGGAAGTCGAGGCCGAGCATGCCGACCCACACCGCGACGACCTCGACGCTGTCGCCGCCGGTGACGAGGACGCAGCGGTCGTCGTCGAGCGGCTCGACCGTGCCCACGGTCGGGTTGATGCGTCGCAGGACCTCCTCGGCCGGCGCGTCCACGACGATCCGGGCGTGCACGGCCCATCCCGTGCGCGCGACCTCCCGCACGACGAACTCCGTCATGTCCCCGGGGAAGCTCACCGGCGTGAACCGCCTCCCGCCCGGCACGCGCAGCACCAGCCAGTCGACGCGGTACGGAGCCCACCCACCCGTCGTCGGGTCGCGCGCGACGAGGAACCAGCGGCGCTGCCACGCGACGAGGCGGTACGGCTCGAGCTCGACCGGCTCGTCCTGGTAGAAGCAGCGCAGGCCCTGGTGGTCGCGCACGGCGTCGGCGAGGGCGGTCAGCGTGTCCGGGTCGACGACCGGGTCCTCGACGTTCGAGTCGGTGTTCGCGGGGCCGGCGGCGCTCGCGGACCGCAGCGCGGAGAGGCGACGGCGCAGGCGGTCGGGCATGACCTGCTCGAGCTTCGCGAGCGCGGACGCCCCGGACTCCTCGAAGCCCGCGGTGCCGGTCGCGGCCCGCAGCCCGACGGCGACCGCGACGGCCTCGGCGTCGTCGAGCAGGAGCGGGGGGAGTCGTGCACCCGCCCCCAGCCGGTACCGGCCGCCCGGGCCGCGCACGGCGTCGACGGGGTAGCCGAGCTCGCGCAGCCGGGCGACGTCGTTGCGGACGGTGCGGTCGGTGACGTCGAGCCGGGCGGCGAGGTCGGCGCCCGACCAGTCGGGACGGGACTGGAGCAGCCCGAGCAGCGCGAGCATGCGGGCGGAGGTGGAAGCCACGAGGTCCCTCCGAGGGGCCGCCGGAAGAAAGTCGGAACCAGGTCAGAATAGCGGAAGAAAACGTTCCGGAACCCTGCGTAACGTCGGTACCAGAGCAGGGCACGAGGCCCGCTCCGACCGAGGAGGCATCATGAGCAGCACGACCCTCGAGCACCGCCCGTTCTCCGTGGCCGTCCCGCAGGCCGACCTGGACGACCTGCGCGAGCGGCTCGAGCGGACCCGCTTCGCGCCGGCCGCCCCCGGCGACTCCTGGGACTACGGCACGCCCGAGTCCTACCTGCGCGACATGGTCGGGCGCTGGACGGCGTTCGACTGGCGCGCCGTCGAGGACCGGGTCAACGCCTACCCGGGCTTCCGCACCGAGATCGACGGCCAGCCGATCCACTACCTGCACGTGCGCTCGCAGCACGAGGACGCGACCCCGCTGCTGCTCGCGCACTCGTACCCCGGGTCGTTCCTCGACTTCCTCGACATGATCGACCCGCTCGTCGACCCCGTCGCGCACGGCGGCCGCCCCGAGGACGCGTTCCACCTCGTGATCCCGTCCATGCCGGGATTCGGGTTCTCCACGCCCGTCGTGGGGGACACGGACTGGACCATGGCGCGCGTCGCCCGGGCCTACGACGCGCTCATGCGCGACCTCGGCTACGCGTCCTACGGCATCCACGGCAGCGACGGCGGGGCGATGGTCTCGCGCGAGCTCGCGGTCCTCGACCCCGAGGGCTTCCGCGGCGCGCACGTGCTCCAGCTCTTCTCCTTCCCGTCCGGTGCGCCGGGCGAGATGGACGGCTTCGGGGAGAAGGAGTACGCGGCGCTCGGCCACCTCCAGTGGTTCCAGTCCGTGGGCGCCTACAACACGATGAACGCGTCCCGGCCGCAGACCATGGCCGCGGGCCTCGCCGACTCGCCCGTCGCCGTCCTCGCGTACCACGAGCTGTTCGAGAGCTTCGGCAACGGGACGAGCCTCGTGAGCGCCGACCAGGTGCTCGCGCAGGCGACGCTCTACTGGCTCACCAACTCCTACGCGACCGCCGCGCGCTACCACTACGCGGAGCAGCGCTCCGGTGCCGAGCCGGTCGTGAGCCAGGGCCGGATCGGCGTCGCCGTCTTCCGGGACGACTTCCAGACGATCCGCGCGTTCGCCGAGCGCGACAACGCCCGGATCGAGCACTGGTCCGAGTTCCCGCGCGGTGGCCACTACGCGTCGCTCGAGGTCCCGCAGGACGTCGTCGCCGACCTCCGGGTGTTCTTCGCCTGAGCGCGCAGGGCGGTGCGCGCCCCGGCGGTCGCGGTCCTCAGGACCGCGGGCCGCCGGGCCGTGCGAGCAGCAGCGCCGGGTCGCACCGGGCTCGGGTGCTCGGCGCGGTCGGGTCGCCGGCCTCGGACCGCCCGCCCGACGTCGGCCTGGCCGACGCCGGTGCTTCGGTGACGAGCCCGGCGAGCCGCTCGCGGTGCGCGGCGAGCTGCGCCAGGCGCGCGTCGACGCGCGCCAGCTCTTCCTGGAGGAGCGGGTCGAGGCACGGTTCGACGTCGCCCGACCCGCCGCACGCGCACGCGAGGACCTGCCCGATCACCGTCGTGGACAGCCCTGCGTCGAGCAGGCGGCGGACCCGCGCGACGCGCTCGAGGTCGTCGAGCGAGTACAGCCGCTGCCCGGACGGCGATCGGGCCGGGGCGAGCAGGCCCTGCTCCTCGTAGTAGCGCAGCAGCCGCGCGCTCGCGCCGGTCGCGCGAGCGACGTCCCCCACGCGCAGCGTGACCTCGGTCACCATCGCTTGCCCCTCCCATGCATGTGAGCCCCCAGCATCGGTCCCATGACGAACCGAACACATCTTCTCGGCGGCGATCTTCCCGTGCACCGCATCGGGCTCGGCACCATGCGCCTCGCCGACGGACCCGACGAGCGGCGCGGCCCGACCGCCCCGGTCTGGCAGGCTCCCACGGACCGCGCCGACCTCGTCCGTCTCGTCCGCACGGCGGTCGACCGCGGCGTGGACCTCGTCGACACCGCCGACGCGTACGCGCTCGGGGCGGGGGAGGAGCTCGTGGGCGAGGCGCTCGCGGGCGTCGGACTGCCGGTCGCCGTCTCGACCAAGGTGGGCGTCGTGCGCCCCTCGCCGGACGAGTGGGTCCCGCTCGGCCATCCCGCCTACCTCCGCCAGCAGGCCGAGCTGAGCCTGCGCCGTCTGGGCCGCGACACGATCGACCTCCTCTCCCTCCACCGCGTGGACGACGCGTACCCGATCGAGGACCAGGTCGGTGCCCTCACGCGCCTGGTCGAGGAGGGCAAGGTGCGCCACCTCGGACTGTCCGAGGTCACGACGGCGCAGCTCGACGCGGCGCGGGAGGTCGCGCCGATCGCCGCGGTGCAGAACCTCTACAACGTCGCGAGGCGCGACCACGACCCGGTCGTCGAGCGCACGCGCGAGCTCGGCGTCGCCTTCGTCCCGTACTTCCCGGTGTCGTTCGACCCGCGCACGACTCCCGGTCTCGTCGAGGTCGCGACCCGGCGCGGTCTGGACCCGCGGCAGGTGGCGCTCGCGTGGCTGCTCCACCGCGGGCCGCACGTGGTCCCGATCCCGGGCACGACGTCGGTCGAGCACCTCGCGCACAACCTCGCCTCGGCGGACGTCGTGCTCGACGAGCACGACCTGTCCCTGATCGACGCCGGCGCGGCGAGCACGATCTGACCCGCCGTCGAGCACGACCTGAAGGACGGAAAGCGCCGGATACCGACCCTCATGTCGTGCTCGGCGCAGAATGGGGCGGTGTTCGCCCGAGCCCGCACCACCCTCGACCTCGTTCCCCGCCGCGTCCGCGTGCACCGCGTCCAGGAGACGTCCGGCGCGCTGCGGCGCATCACGTTCCGCGACGCCGCCCCGGGCGCGCACGACGACGGGCGGGCGGCCGGGCCGGTCGTCGACGGCTCGCGCCTGGCCTCGCTCGCTGCGCTGCGCGCCCCCGGCCCGGACGACCACGTCAAGGTCTTCCTGCCCGACCCGGCGAGCGGTGTGCTGCACGCCCCGACCCTGACGGCGGACGGCGCGCTCCAGCGCCCGACCGGCGTCGTGTCGATCTCGCGCGAGCTGACCGTGCGGGCGACGCGGACGGTCGACGGGGTCGCGGAGGTCGACGTCGACTGGGTGCTGCACGGCGGCGACGCCCCGGGCGTGCCGCCCACCGGCGAGGGTGGTCCGGCGTCGGCCTGGGCTGCGGGCGCCGACGTCGGCGACGAGGTCGTGCTCGCGGGCCCGACGACGAGCCGTGGCGTGCCCGACGGCGTCGCCCGGCTGCTGCTCGTCGGGGACGAGACGGGGCTGCCCGCGCTCGCCCGGTGGGTCGACGCCGTCGGGACGGACGTGCCGGTGACGGCGATCGTCGAGATCGGCGACGACGTGGACGAGGCGTTCGTCGAGGACGAGCTCGGTCGCGCGACGCTCGAGATCCTCTACCGCACGGACGGTCCCGGCCAGCTCGCCGAGGCCGTGCGGGCGATCGGCCCGCTCGACGCCGACGAGTACGTGTTCGGCGCCGGAGAGGCGACCGACCTTGTCCCGGTGCGTCGCGACCTACGACGGGCGGGGGCGCGGCCCGACCAGGTCGAGGTGCACGGCTACTGGCGCCGCGGGGTCGTCAACCTCGACCCCGACGCACCCCTGGACCCGACCGACCCCGACTGAGCGTGTGCCCGGCGCACTCGGCCCGGGACCCAGGTCAGTCGTCGTGGAGCACGTCCACCGCGAGCCCACGTCCGGCGACGGCGAGCCGCGCGTCGTTCGTCCACAGGGCGGTGCACCCGTGCACCTGCGCGACGGCGAGGTGGAGTGCGTCAGGCGTGCGGAGCGACGAGGTGGCGCGGAGACGCGTGGCACGCTCGAAGACGGTGGCGTCGAGCGGCACCTCGGCGAACAGCCCGAGTGCCGCGCGGTACCGGTCCTCGAGCTCGACGTCCCCGGACCGGAGCGGCCCGGCGAGGCACTCGAGCCGGACCAGCGGGCTGATCGCGAACTCCTCCTCGCCGTGCCGGGCGAGCAGCCCGCGTACGTGGGACCCGCGCTCCGCGTCCTCGACCAGGTAGATCACGAGACACGAGTCGAGGTAGATCACTCCCAGCCCTCGCGCTCGGCCTCGATCCCGGCGTCGACCTGCTCCGCGGGGCGGATCGAGCGCGTGGACGGCGGATGGTCGTCGAGCCACTCGACGATCGCCGCGCCCGTGCCGTGCGCGAGGTCCGCGCGGACCGGCACGAGCCGGACCAGCGGGACGCCGCGGCGGGCGATGACCACGTCCTCTCCGGCCGCGGCGCGGTTCAGGAGCTGGGAGAGGTTGTTCTTGGCCTCGAGCACGTTGACCTGCACGGTGCCTCCTCGGTGTCGGGCGTCATGGCCAGGATACCTGGCCAGGTGGGTCAGGCGGGGACCCAGGTCGAGAAGGATCTGTCCGAGCGCGCGTGCCTCCGGCCGTCTGCCCGCGGCGAAACCGCCTGCGGGCGAGTCGACGACACGCCAGAGTGGGTCCATGACCCGACTCCTGGTCCTCGGCGGCTCCGACTTCGTGGGACGTGCCGTCGTCGACGACGCGCTCGCCCGCGGCTGGGACGTGACCGTCCTCAACCGCGGCAGCACGCCCGTGCCCGACGGCGTCCGACGGCTCGTGGGGGACCGCACCCGGGCGGACGGCCTGGACGCGCTGCGGGCAGACGACGTCCCGCAGACGTGGGACGTCGTGGTGGACACGTGGTCGTGGGCCCCCGCGGCGGTCCGCGACGCCGCGGGACTGCTCGCCGGCAGGATCCCCGGCGACAGCCGGTACGTCTACGTGTCGTCGCGCTCGGTGTACCCGTTCCCGACGCCCCGCGGAGCCGACGAGACGGCGTCGGTCGTCGACGGCGACCCGGACGACACGAGCCACGACGACTACGCCCGCGCGAAGCGGGGGTCGGAGATCGCCGCCGTCGACGCGCTCCGCGACCGGGCGGTCCTGCTGCGCGCGGGGCTGATCCTCGGCCCGCGCGAGAACGTCGGGCGGCTGCCGTGGTGGCTCCGGCGCGTCGCGCAGGGCGGGCCCGTGCTCGCGCCCGGTCCGAAGGACCTGCCGCTGCAGTACGTCGACGCGCGCGACCTCGCGGCGTTCGCGCTGGATGCGGCGCTCGCGGGCGCGTCGGGACCGGTCGACGTCGTCAGCGCACCGGGCCACACGACGACGGGCGAGCTGCTCGCGGCGTGCGTCGAGGCGACGGCGGACGACGCGGCGGCGGCCGGGAACCCGCCCGCCGAGCTCGTGTGGGTCGAGCCGGAGGCCGTGCTCGCGGCGGGCATCGAGCCGTGGAGCCAGCTCCCGGTGTGGCTCCCGCCGGGCGAGCTGCACGACGCGCTCCACGGCTCCGACACCTCGCGCGCGTACGCCCTCGGGCTTCGCCCCCGGGACGTCCGCGAGACCGTGCGCGACACCTGGGCCTGGCTCCGCGCGCTCGACGCCGCGGGCGAGGCGACGCCGCAGCGCGCGGACCGCCCCGCCGTCGGCCTCCCGCCGGACCTCGAGGCCGCCGCCCTCCGCGCAGCCGCCACCGGCTGACCCGCCGACCCCGCCGCCCCGCCCGCCGTCGAACACGACCCCGCCCGCCGTCGAACACGACATGGAGGACGCTTTCGACCGGATAACGACCCTCATGTCGTGTTCGACGGCGGGGCGGGGGGCCGGGGCGGGCGGCTCAGGAGTCTGCGAGGAGCTCGCGGACGCGCGGGATGACCTGGGTGCCGTAGAGCTCGATGCTGCGGAGCATCGTCGCGTGCGGCAGCGTGCCGGTCGAGTACTTGAGGTCGAACCGGCCCGCGCCCAGGAGGCGGACGGTGCGGGCGATCTTGCGGGCCACCGTCTCGGGCGAGCCGACGTAGAGCGACCCGTCGCGCACGTCGTGGGCGAAGCGTCCGCGGTGGTAGGCGGGCCAGCCGCGCTCGCGGCCGATCCGGTTGTTCATCGCCGCGAAGTGCTCGTAAACCTCCTCCTGCGCCTGCTCGTCGGTGTCGGCGACGTGGCCGGGCGAGTGCACGCCGACCGGCAGCACCGGGTTGCCGAGCTCCTCGACGGCGCGGTGGTAGAGGTCCACGTACGGGCGGAACCGCTCGGGCTCGCCGCCGATGATCGCGAGCATGAGGCCCAGGCCGTGCCGTGCGGTCCGCACGACCGACTCGGGCGACCCGCCCACGCCGACCCAGGTCCGCAGCCGGCCGCTCTCCGTCTTGGGCCAGACCTCCTGGTCGGCGAGCCCGGCGCGCGTCGTGCCCGACCACGTGACGGGGCCCTCGTCGAGCAGGTGGACGAACAGGTCGAGCTTCTCCTCGAACAGCACCTCGTAGTCCGCGAGGTCGTAGCCGAACAGCGGGAACGACTCGATGAACGACCCGCGCCCCAGGATCACCTCCGCGCGTCCGCCGGAGAGCGCGTCGAGCGTCGAGAAGCGCTCGAAGACGCGCACCGGGTCGTCGGAGCTGAGCACGGTCACCGCGGACCCGAGCCGGATCCGCGAGGTCCGGGTCGCGATGCCGGCGAGCACGACCTCCGGTGCGCTGATCGCGAAGTCCGCGCGGTGGTGCTCGCCCACGCCGAAGAAGTCGACCCCGACCTCGTCCGCGAGGACCGCCTCCTCGACGACGTCACGGATCGTGCGCGCCCCGCTGAGGAGCGCGCCGTCCGGCCCGGCGGTCACGTCGCCGAAGGTGTCGAGGCCGAGCTCGACCGTCGTGGGGTCCGACGGCGGTCCGGCGGTGGTGCTCTCGGGTCCGGTGGGGGTCGGGGGAGTCGTGTCGGTCATCGTCTGCTCCTGCGGTCGGTCGACCGTCGGCGGACCGGTGCTCTCACCGGCGGCGCGGTCGTGCGCCGTCTCAACGGTGCCCGGCCGTGGGATCTTCCGCGACCGGGCATCGTGCCGGGTGGACGGGCCCGGAGCAGTCCGTGGGCGCGCGGATCACGACGACGGCCGCCGCCCCGGGTGGGGCGACGGCCGTCGGACGGTGCGCCGGCAGCGGCGCGGCGACGTCAGTACGTCGAGGTCACGGCGCCGTTCGCGACGAGCGCGGCGATCGCGACGATGTAGATGATCGTCCCGATGGCGCCGAGCACCGTGAAGATGATGCTGAGGATGAGGCCCCACTTGGCGAGCTGGTTGTCGAAGCCCGCCTCCTTGCTCTTCTTGCGCGCGATCGCGCTGACGACGATGCCCGCGATGGCGAAGACGAACGCGAGCACGAAGCCGACGATGCCGAGGGTCTTGCCCGGGTCCTCGATCGGGGCGGCGTAGCCGGCGGGGGCCTGGGGGGCGGCGGGGTACTGCTGGGCCATGGTTGTTCTGCTTTCTGGGTGGGCCGTCGAGGCCAGGTCCTGAGGATGCGCGGACGGGCCGTCCGCGGGTGCGGGGCTCATTGTGGGCCATGTCGTGTGTGTCTGAACAGGGGGAGTTCTCCCCGATGTCCGTGAAAGGCGGACAAATAGTATGGATCAGGCGCGCTACCCGGCGGTCGGGTCGCTCGGCGCGTAGAGGCGCACCGCGCCGGGCCGCATGGTGAGACGGACGGTCACCGGATCGGCGTCCGCGACCGCGTCGAGCGCGAGCGTCTCGCCGTCGTGCGCGAGCACGACGGGCGGCGACCCGGCGGCCGTGGGCGAGGTCCCGTCGTCGGGAGCGGACCTGCCCGGGCCGACGACCGTGCCCCGGGCGGGGAACCGGAGCTCGAGCGCCGGGACGGTCGTCGCGTCGACCACGAGGTGCCGACGCACACCGGGCACCCGCCGCGCGAGGCGCGTCCCCGTGTCGCCCGCCGCGACCTCGAGGAACGTGCGCAGCCGGCTCGCGCGTCGCTCGGCGCGGGCGGTGCGGACGTCCAGCACCCCGTCGTCGAGCCGGCGCCGTTCGACCGGGGCGAGGCTCTGCGGGAAGTAGCGGTTGACCCCCGCGAAGAGCGACCAGTACTCGCCCTCGTGCCCGTCCACCTCCATCCGCACACGGTGGGCCCGCCGCAGGACCCGTGCCGCGGCCAGGACTGCCGCCGGCCACTTGCCCAGACGGTGCTCGTGCTTCTCGCGCTCCGTGACGAGCTCCGGGTAGACGCCCGCCGAGAAGGTGTTGAGCACGGTCCGTGGCGGTCCGTCCTGCCCGTCGACCTCGAGGTCCGCGACATCGATCGTCACGCCGGATCCCGTGCGGACGGCGGCCGCCGTCGCGCTCATCGAGGTGAGGTCGGCGGCCCGGGCGAAGTGGTTCAGCGTGCCCCCGGGGAAGACGGCGAGGGGGAGGTCGTGCGCGCGGGCCGCCGCCGCGGCCGTGGAGACGGTGCCGTCGCCGCCGCTGATGCCGAGCGCCCGGACGCCCCTGCCGGCGGCGTCGTCGAAGAGGTGCCGGAGGTCGTCGCCCTCGCCGAGCACGTGCACCTCGGCGCGGGGCAGGCCCTCGCGCAGCGCCACGAGCGGGTCCTCCTTGAGCAGACGACCCGACCCCGCCGCCGGGTTCACGACGACGAACAGCCCCACGCCGTCGTCGAGCGCAGGGACGACGGCGGGCGGTCCCGCGGGCACGTCGGGGCCACGCTCGGCTCGGTCGGGGACGAGCGCCCGGCCGACGAGGGCGACCCCGGCTCCGAGCGCGGCGCCCGCGGCGACGTCGGAGAACCAGTGCGAGCCGGTGTGGAGGCGCGAGTACGTCACCGCGCCCGCGAGCGGCGCGAGGGCGAGGCCCAGCGTGGGCCACACGGTGGCGACGCCTGTGACGAACGCCGCCGCCGACGCCGAGTGGCCGGAGGGGAACGACGGCGACGTCGGCGGGTCGGCGAGCCGGCGCCACAGCGGCAGCGGCTCGAGCGAGGGTCGCTCGCCGCCGAACACGGTCTTGCCGACGACGTTGGCCAGGAGGCTCGAGACGAGCAGCGAGCCGTAGCCGCGCAGCGCCGCCTCGCGCCCGCGCCGGCCCGTCGCGGCGATGCCCAGGGCCGCCCCGGCCCACAGGACGCTGTGGTCGGCCGCGGCGGACAGCCGCGAGAGCGCGGCGTCGGCGCGGGGGCCGAGCGCGCGGCGGTTGGTCCAGTCGTTGACCGCGCGGTCGAGCCGGGCGACCCCGGGGAACGCCTCGTGCGGCTTGACGATCCCGGTGACGCGCGGCATCCCGCCATCGTAGGAAGCCGCGCGACCGACCGCGCGGCGGCGGTCGGCACCCCGAGATCGACCCCACCGTCACGTGATCGACCTACCGAGGGTCGATCTCGACCGTGCGGGTCGATCTCGCGAGCGGATGAGAGGCGGGTCAGACCCCGGCGCGGCTCGTCTCGCCGCGGAGCACGTCGATGTGGGCCTGCAGCCGCTCGAGCGCGACGGCGACACCCTCGCCCGCGTCGTGCGCGAGGTCCGTCACGTGGCGCAGCTGCGCGGACGCCGCGTCGAGGGCGACCTGCGCGTCGGCCAGCGCGACGGCGGCCCGGCCGTCCGCGGCCTCGTCGCCGTCGGTCGCGCGGTCGAGCGCGGAGCGGGCCTCGTCCGTCGCGGCCTGGACCGACTCGACGGCGTCGAGCACGTCGTTGCGGAGGACGGGGTGCAGGGCGGGGAGCTGGGCGTGGACCCGGTCGAGGTCGTCGCCGATGGTCTCGGTCTGCACCTGCGCGTCCGCGATGAGCTGCTGGACCTCCGCGGCGTTCGCCGAGGCGCACATCGGGAGCATCATGGCCAGCGCGAGCAGGCTCGCCGCGGCGAACCGGGCTGACGTGCGCGTGCGCTGCGGCGTCGTGGGCTCGCTCGTCCTCGCTGACATGGCACCTAGTCTCCCGGTCGAACCTGAGAAGAGCCAGGGAATCGTGGGCGAATTCATGGAGATTTCGCACACAGCGCACGTGGGCGACACGTCCGGAACGGCGCGGGGTGCGCCGAGCGCGAGGTCAGACCCGGACGAGGCGGCGGCGCCGGGCGGCGGCCGCTCGCGTCCCGATCAGTCCGTGGCGCGGGCTGAACAGGTAGGCGAGGGCGAACGCGACGCCCAGCGCGACGACGACCGTGCCACCCGAGGCCGTGTCGAGGTAGTAGCTCACGTAGATGCCGACGACCCCGCACACGGCCGCCACGAGCGGCGAGATCCACAGCATCCGCGAGAACCGGTCGGTGAGGAGGTAGGCCGTCGCGCCGGGCGTGATGAGCAGCGCGACCACGAGCACGACGCCGACCGCCTGGAGCGCGACGACGACGGTCAGCGCGAGCAGGCCGAGCAGCAGCGCGCCGAGCCGTCGCGGGGACAGCCCGATCGCGTGCGCGTGCGTGGGGTCGAACGCGTAGAGCGTGAGGTCGCGCCGCTTGAGCACGACGACCGCGAGCGTCACCGCGCCGAGCGCGAGCACCTGGAGCAGGTCCGCGCGCGACACCCCGAGCAGGTTGCCGAAGAGGATGTGGTTGAGGTCCGTCTGGCTCGGCGTCACGGAGATGAGGACGAGGCCGAGCGCGAACAGCGTCGTGAACACGACCCCGATCGCGGCGTCCTCCTTGACGCGGGACGTGTCGCGCACCGCGCCGATGAGCAGCACCGCGAGCAGCCCGAAGACGAGCGCGCCGAGCGCGAACGGCGCGCCCACCACGTAGGCGAGCACGACGCCGGGCAGCACGGCGTGCGAGACGGCGTCGCCCATGAGGGACCAGCCCACGAGCACGAGCCAGCACGACAGGACGCCGCACACGATCCCGGCGGTCACCGTGACGGCGAGCGCGGTGCGCAGGAACTCGAACGACAGGGGCTCCAGGAGGGTGGCGAGGAGGTCGGTCACGGGGCCATCACCACGCCGAACGCGAGCGCGAGGTTCTCGGGCCGCAGGACCTCCGCGGGCGTCGAGTGCAGCAGGACCCGCTGCTGGAGCAGCACGGCCTCGTCCGCGAGCTCGGGCAGCGCGTGCAGGTCGTGGGTCGAGACGAGGACGGTCGCCCCGCCCGCCGCGAGCTCGCGCAGCAGCGTGGTGATGGTCGCCTCCGTGCGCTTGTCCACGCCGGCGAACGGCTCGTCGAGCAGGAGGACGGTCGCGCCCTGCGCGAGCCCCCGGGCGACGAACGCGCGCTTGCGCTGCCCGCCCGAGAGCGCGCCGATCTGCCGGTCGGCGAGGTCGGTGAGCTCGACGCGCGCGAGCGCGTGCTCGACCGCCTCCCGGTCCGCGGGCCGGGTGCGCCGCGTGAAGCCCTGGTAGCCGTAGCGGCCCGTCATGACGACGTCGCGCACGCTCAGCGGGAACGCCCAGTCGACGTCCTCGCTCTGCGGCACGTACCCCACCGCCTGGGCGCGCCGGGCGCGCGCGGGGGGTGCGCCGTCGACCAGGACCGTGCCGCGGTCCGGGCGGACCATGCCCATGACCGCCTTGAACAACGTCGACTTGCCCGAGCCGTTCATGCCCACGAGCCCGCACACCGTCCCCGGCCCGTGCGCGGACCCCAGGGCGAGGGTCGCGCCGTCGAGCGCGAGGACGTCGCCGTAGTGGACGGTGAGGTCGCGCACGTCGATCGCGGGCGTGCCCGACGGCGCCTGCCCGCCCGCGCTCACGCGTCACCGCCCGCGGTGGTGCCGGTGAGGCCCGCGACGATGGTCTCCGTGTCGTGGCGCAGGAGGTCGAGATAGGTCGGCACGGGGCCGTCGGGCGCGGAGAGGGAGTCGACGTAGAGCGTCCCGCCGAAGGCCGCGCCGGACTCGCGCGCGACCTGCTGCATCGCGTCGTCGGAGACGGTGGACTCGCAGAACACGGCCGGGACGTCGTGCTGCTCGACGAACTCGATGGCGCCGACGACCGACTGCGGCGTCGCCTGCTGCTCGGCGTTGACCGCCCACAGGTACTTCTCCGCGAGCCCGGCGTCGCGCGCGAGGTAGGGGAACGCGCCCTCGCACGTGACGAGCGCGCGGTGGCCCTCGGGCAGCGCGTCGAGCGCCGTCGTGAGCTCGTCGTGCACGGCGGCGAGCTCGGCGGAGTAGGCCGCGGCGTTCGCCGCGTAGTCGTCGGCGTGGGCCGGGTCGAGCTCCGCGAACGCGTCGGCCATGTTCTGCACGTAGACCTGCGCGTTCACGGGCGACATCCAGGCGTGCGGGTTCTCCTTGCCCTGGTACTCCTCGGCGGTGTCGTCGCCCAGTGCGATGGGCTCGATGCCCTCGCTGACGACGACGTGCGGCACGTCGAGCCCGTCGACGAACCGCCCGAACCACGCCTCGAGCCCCATGCCGTTGTCGAGGATCAGGTCGGCGTCCGCCGCCTTGCGGACGTCGCCGGGCGTCGGCTCGTAGCCGTGGATCTCCGCCCCGACCTTGGTGATCGACTCGACGCGCAGGTGGTCGCCCGCCACGTTCTCCGCCATGTCGGCGAGCACGGTGAACGTCGTGAGCACGACGGGCCGGTCGTCGTCGGGCGGGACCGACCCCGCGTCCGTGGCGCTCGAGCAGCCGCTCAGCGTCGCTGCGGCGAGGGCCGCGACGGCTGCGGCAGCACGACGTACGGACCTCCGCGTCAAAAAGTTCGGCATACCGAAAAATCTAGTCGGGACGTCGGCCGTGCGCAACGTCGTCGGCGTCCCCTCGCGAGGTAGAGCCCTGGTCCCGCGAGGTAGAGCCCTGGTTCAGCGAGAAGAAGACCAGAGCTCTAGCTCGGCAGACCGGGCTCTACCTCGGGGCGGTCGGGCCGGACGGGCGGGTCGAGGTGGCGCGGGCGCCGAGGCGGCGGCTGACCTCGGTGGCGGCGCGTCCGACGGCGGCGGCGAGCTCGGCGCGGCGGGCGGGTGGGGCGTCGTCGGCCCAGAACGTGAGGGCGATGCCGGCGACGGGGAGGCCGGTGTGGTCCACCGCCGCGTGGGCGACGGACGCGAGGCCGGGGGTGACCTCGCCGTCCTCCTCGGCCCAGCCGCGCCGGCGGACGCCGCGCAGGACCTCGCGCAGCGCGCCGAGGGTCTGCGGCCCGACGCCGGTCCGGTCGGCGAACGCGGCGGCGCTGGGGAAGAGGGCGCGCACCTGGGCGGCGGGCAGCCCGGCGAGGACGGCGCGCCCGCTCGCGGTGAGGTGGGCGGGGAGACGGACGTCGACGTCGGTCACGAGCGTGGGGCGGCGCGGCGCGCGCTGCTCGACGAGGTAGAGCACCTCGCGCCCGTTGAGGACGGCGAGGTGGGCGCTCTCGCCCGTGGACTCGACGAGGCGCGCGACGACGGGCCGCGCGAGCCGGGCGAGCGGTGCCTGGCGCGCGTACGCGGAGCCGAGCGCGAGCGACGCCGTCCCGAGCCCGTACCGGTGCTCCTCGGGGAGGTGCGTCACGAACCCCTCGTCCACGAGGACGGACAGCAGGTGGTACACGGTCGACCGGGGGAGCCCGAGGCCCTGCGCGACGGCGGCCGCGGGCGACGGGCCGGCCTGCGCGGCGAGGTAGGTGAGCACGCGGACGGCCTGGCGCGCGGCGGGCACGTCGCTCGGCATGAGGACCACGGTAGGGCCGTGGCACGATCGAGGCGTGACGACCGTGCCCGACGACCAGCGCCTGCGCGACCTCGCGCGGCTGCGGCGCGTGCGGGACCGGATCGACCGCGAGTACGCGCAGCCGCTCGACGTCGCGGCGCTCGCGGCCGGTGTGCACGTCTCGGCCGGGCACCTGAGCCGCGAGTTCAAGGCCGCGTACGGGGAGTCGGTGTACGCGTACCTCATGACGCGACGCATCGAGCGCGCGAAGGCGCTGCTGCGCCGCGGCGACCTGAGCGTCACGGACGTGTGCTTCGCCGTCGGGTGCTCGTCGCTGGGGACCTTCAGCACGCGGTTCACGGAGCTCGTGGGCGTGCCGCCGAGCGTCTACCGGCGCCGCGCGGCGGAGGCCGACGCCGCGTCTCCCGCGCCCGTGGAGTCCCGGACGGCCGCGGCGGGCGCGTCGCGCGGGGCCGGCACCGCGACCGACGCCGTCGAGGCGCTGTCGGACGGGAGCGCCGCCGTCCCCGGCGCGGAGCGGCTCGACGGGATGCCGGCGTGCGTCGCGCGCCGCGTCACGCGACCGGTCAGGAATCGAGAAGCGCGGGCCGGGTGACGCGCCTAGCGTCGATCCCATGAACCTCACCATCAACTCCAGCTTCCTGCCCCAGACCGACCCCGACGCGTCGCTGGCCTTCTACCGCGACGTCCTCGGCTTCGAGATCCGCAACGACGTCGGCTACGAGGGGATGCGGTGGATCACCGTGGGCCCGGCCGACCAGCCGGACACCGCCATCGTGCTGCACCCGCCGGCCGCGACGCCGGGCCTCAGCGACGACGACAAGCGCGCGCTCCTGGAGATCGTCGCGAAGGGCGCCTACTTCGGGGTGAACCTCGCCACGACCGACGTCGACGAGACGTTCGCGCGCATCGAGGCCGCGGGGGCGGAGGTCGTGCAGGAGCCGATCGACCAGCCCTACGGCGTGCGCGACTGCGCGTTCCGGGACCCGGCGGGCAACGAGATCCGCATCCAGCAGCGCCGCTGAGGGTCGTCAGACCCGGCCGCTCGACTCCGCAGCCGCGAGGTCGAGCGAGAGCGCGAGCGGACCGAGCTCGGCCGCGACCTGGGAGAACTCCGCGACCAGCGGCGGGATCGGACCGGCGCGCCGGACGAGGCCCCAGCGCAGCACGGGCCGCTCGTCGAGCGGCACGTAGGCGACGTCGGAGCGCTCGAGGTAGCGGATGCCCTGGGCGCACGCGACCGCGACGCCGTCGCCGGACATGACCCGCCACAGCACCTCCTCGCGGGTCGGGGTGGTGCCGCCGCGGTCGGGCTCGCTGCGGGGGACGGGGCTGACGGCGTCCTCCCAGTAGTCGGGGACGGGCAGCCCGGAGGGCAGGACGTTCTCGTCGGCCAGCTCGGCGACGGACACCGACGAGCGCGTGGCGAGCGGGTGCGTCCGCCCGACGGCGAGCACGATCGGCTCGGTGAAGGTCACCGGGCCGACCGCGAGGTCCTTCTCCTCGACGGGGAGCCACAGGAGCGCGACGTCGACCTCGCCGTCGCGCAGGAGGCGGAAGGGCTCGTCGAGGCGGACCTCGCGCATGCGCAGGTCGACGTGCGGGTTGCGGGCGCGGAACAGCGCCGTGACGGGGGCGATCTCCTGCCACAGGGGTCCCATGACGCCGAACGTCAGGGTCTCGCGCGCGGCCCGAGCGGTGCTCGCGGCGGACTCGACGCCCTCGAGGATGCGGCGGTACCCGGCCTCGAGGTCGGCCCGGAGCTGTTCCCCGAGGGGCGTGAGCGCGACGCGCCGGCTGGTCCGCTCGAAGAGCGGGGCGCCGATGCGGCGCTCCTGCTTGGCGATCGCCTGGCTCACCCGGGGCGCGGACACGTGCAGGCGCTCCGCAGTGCGCCCGAAGTGCAGCTCCTCGGCGAGCGTCAGGAAGATCTCGATGTCGCGCAGCTCCACCCGACGATCGTCGCGTTCGTTAACCCCGGGCGCAACCACCGTTGCCGGATCGGCCGTTGTTCGCCCGCGCGTGCGGCCCGAGCCTGGAAGGGCGCGGCGAGAGGCGCCGGGCGGGACGGAGAGGAGACGACCATGGCCGTCGTCAGGACGCACCGGTACACGGTGGAGACGGGCCGGCTGGCCCAGATGCTCGAGCAGCGCAGCGCGCTCATCCAGGGGCTGCGGGCGGCGAACCCCGCGTTCACCGCCGCCACGCTCGTCCGGCTCGAGGACGGGACGTACCTCGACATCTGGCGCTGGGACTCGGCCGCCGCGATGCAGACCGCGGCCCAGGCCGCGCGCGACGTCCCGCTCGTCGGGGCGACGCTCGGCCTCACGACGGACCACGAGGCGCTCGACGGCGAGGTGCTCGACGAGCGGTGAGGACCGCCGTCGGCCCCGGGCCACCCCCCGGGGGCGACGCAGCACCGACGACGCAGCACCACGACACACCACGGACCGGCCCGACGGGCGGGGCCGACCACGAGGACGAAGGAGACGACGATGAGCACCGAAGGACGCACGACGAACGGCGCGGGGCGCGCCCCGGGCACGCCGGGACGGTTCTCGCGCTGGACGCAGCGCCGCTCGAACGCGCGGCTCGTCCGCAAGGTCCGGGGCGGCAAGGCCACGTTCATGGGCATGGACGTCCTCGTGCTGCACACCGTGGGCCGCCGCAGCGGGGCGCCGCGCGAGACGCCGCTCATGTGGCTGCCGGACGAGGGCGACGCCGTCCTCGTGGTCGCCTCGGGAGGCGGCAGCCGCAACCCGGACTGGCACGCGAACCTCGTGGCCCACCCCGACGACGTCGCGATCGAGCTGCCCGGCAGGGCGCCCGTCCCCGCGGTGCCGCACGAGCTCGCGGGGGCGGACCGGGAGCGGGCGTGGCGGCGCGTCGCGACGGAGCAGCCGCGCATCGCGCGGTACCAGAGCAAGGCCGAGCGGCAGTACCCGCTCGTGCGGCTCACGCCGCGATGAGCGGCGCCCGCGTGGCCGGTCCTGACAGGGACGGCCGCGCGCCCGGCACCGGACGGTCGCGCGGCGCGGCAGGATCCGCGCGCCGGACCGACCGGTTCTCGGGCAGACTTTCACGGGGCTGCCGAGGTCGGACGGTCGGCGCCGTCGACCGGCCGGTCGACCGGATCGGCGGTGGCCGCGCGACGAGGCTCGACGACGAGGAGACACGATGAGCACGGCAACGACGACGGGAACGCAGACCGCGGCGCCACGGGGCGCGGACGGGCACGACGTCATCCGGGTCCAGGGGGCGCGGTCGAACAACCTGCAGGACGTGAGCGTCGAGATCCCCAAGCGGCGCCTCACGGTGTTCACGGGGGTCTCGGGGTCCGGCAAGAGCTCGCTCGTGTTCGACACGGTCGCGGCCGAGTCGCAGCGCCTCATCAACGAGACGTACCCGGCGTTCCTGCAGGGCTTCATGCCGACGCTGGACCGTCCCGACGTCGACGTGCTCGAGGGCCTCACGACGGCGATCGTCGTCGACCAGGAGCGCCTCGGCGCGAACCCGCGCTCCACGGTCGGGACGGTGACCGACGCGAACGCGATCCTGCGGGTCCTGTTCAGCCGGTTCGGGGAGCCGCAGATCGGCCCGCCGCCCGCGTTCTCCTTCAACGTCCCCGCGCGCAAGGCGAGCGGCATCATGACGTCGGCCACGGGCGAGAAGACGATCGTGCGCAACGCGATCTACCACGGCGGCATGTGCCCGCGGTGCGAGGGGCGCGGCTCGGTCTCCGACCTCGACCTCACGGAGATCTTCGACGACTCCAAGTCGCTGCGCGACGGCGCGATCAAGGTCCCGGGATACACCGCCGACGGGTGGATGGTGCGCGGGTTCGCCGAGTCGGGGTTCTTCCCGGGAGACCGGCCCATCCGCGAGTTCACCGACCAGCAGATGCAGGACTTCCTCTACAAGGAGCCCACCAAGATCAAGGCGATGGGGATCAACGTCACCTACGAGGGCCTGATCCCCAAGATCCAGAAGTCGATGTTCTCCAAGGACGTCGACTCGCTCCAGCCGCACGTCCGGGCGTTCGTCGAGCGCGCGGCGACGTTCGCGCCGTGCCCCGACTGCGGCGGCACGCGCCTGTCGGAGTCGGCGCGCTCGTCGAAGATCCGCGGCGTGAACATCGCCGAGCTGTGCGCGATGCAGATCACCGACCTCGCGGCCTGGATCAGGGACCTCGACGACCCGAACATGGCCCCCGTCGTCGACGCGCTCGGCGACAACCTCGCGTCGTTCGTCGAGCTCGGGCTGGGCTACCTCAGCCTCGACCGCCCCTCAGGGACGCTGTCCGGGGGCGAGTCGCAGCGCATCAAGATGCTGCGCCACCTCGGGTCGTCGCTCACCGACGTCACCTACGTCTTCGACGAGCCGACCATCGGCCTGCACCCGCACGACATCGACCGCATGAACGGCCTCCTGCTGCAGCTGCGCGACAAGGGCAACACGGTCCTCGTCGTCGAGCACAAGCCCGAGACGATCGTCATCGCCGACCACGTCGTCGACCTCGGCCCGGGCGCGGGCACGGCCGGCGGGCACGTGACGTTCGAGGGCACGGTCGAGGGGCTGCGCGCGAGCGACACCGTGACCGGCCGCCACCTCGACGACCGGGCGACGCTCAAGGACGAGGTGCGCTCGCCGTCGGGCGCGCTGGAGATCCGTGGCGCGGACGCGCACAACCTGCAGGACGTGGACGTCGACATCCCGCTCGGGGTGCTCGTCGTCCTGACCGGGGTGGCCGGGTCGGGCAAGAGCTCGCTCGTCGAGGGGTCGGTGTCGCGGCGCGAGGGCGTCGTGACCATCGACCAGAGCGCGGTCAAGGGCTCGCGCCGCAGCAACCCCGCGACGTACACCGGGCTCCTGGAGCCGATCCGCAAGGCGTTCGCGAAGGCCAACGGCGTCAAGCCCGCCCTGTTCAGCGCGAACTCCGAGGGCGCGTGCCCCGAGTGCAAGGGCGCGGGCGTGATCTACACCGAGCTCGGCTTCATGGAGACCGTCTCGACCCCCTGCGAGGACTGCGGCGGGCGCCGCTTCCAGGCCGCGGTGCTCGACTACACGCTGGGCGGGCTCAACATCGCCGACGTGCTCGACCTCCCGGTCGCGAAGGCCCGCGAGTTCTTCTCGTCCGGCGAGGCCAAGGTCCCGGCGGCGAAGGCGATCCTCGAGCGGCTCGACGACGTCGGCCTCGGGTACGTGAGCCTCGGCCAGCCGCTCACGACGCTGTCCGGCGGCGAGCGTCAGCGCCTCAAGCTCGCGACGCACCTGGGCGACAAGGGCGGCGTCATCGTCCTCGACGAGCCGACGACGGGCCTGCACCTCGCCGACGTGCAGAACCTCCTCGGCCTGCTCGACCGGATCGTCGACTCGGGCAAGTCGGTCATCGTCATCGAGCACCACCAGGCGGTCATGGCGCACGCGGACTGGATCATCGACCTCGGCCCGGGCGCCGGCCACGACGGCGGCCGCGTCGTCTTCGAGGGCACCCCGGCCGCCCTCGTTGCGGCGAGGTCCACCCTCACGGCCGAGCACCTCGCGGCCTACGTCGGAGCCTGACCCGCCGAACACGACATGGGGGTCGTCATCCGCGCGATAACGACCCCCATGTCGTGCTCGACGGCGGGTGGGGGCGTGGTCGGCTCCTGGCGGTGAGTCTGGGATCCCAGACGGAACCTGTCGTGACGGGCCCGCGGGGCGCCGGGGCGCGGTGTGTGCTGGGGGCATGGCAGCGACGACGCACTCCCCGGCCGTCCCCGACCGCTCCGGCGCGGGCGCGCCCGGCTCCGTCGGGCCCGGCCCGACGGCGGCCCTCACGGCAGGCCCGACGGCGGGCCTCGCTCCCGACCCGGCCCGCGCCGCGCGCGTGGTCGTCGTGGGCGACGGCCCGCTGACGATCGACGACGTGGTCGACGTCGCGCGGCACGGCGCGCGCGTCCGGCTCGCGGACGCGGCGGTCGAGGCGATGGCGGCGAGCCGCGCCGTCGTGGAGGGGCTCGCGGACGACGACCGCCCGCACTACGGCGTGTCGACCGGGTTCGGTGCGCTCGCGCGGCGACACATCCCGGTCGAGCGGCGCGCGCAGCTCCAGCTGAGCCTCGTGCGGTCGCACGCCGCGGGGTCGGGGCCGGAGGTCGAGCGCGAGGTCGTGCGGGCGCTGCAGCTCCTGCGGCTCGCGACCCTGGCGACCGGGCGGACCGGGGCGCGCCCCGTCGTCGCGCAGACGTACGCCGCGATGCTCGACGCCGGGATCACCCCGGTGGTGCGGGAGTTCGGCTCGCTCGGCTGCTCGGGCGACCTCGCACCGCTCGCGCACGTGGCGCTCGCCGCGCTCGGCGAGGGCGAGGTCCGGGACGCGACGGGAGCCCTCATGCCCGCTGCCGACGCGCTCGCCGCGGCCGGGATCGCGCCGCTCGCGCTGCGCGAGAAGGAGGGCCTCGCGCTCATCAACGGGACGGACGGCATGCTCGGCATGCTCGCGCTCGCGCTGCACGACCTGCGGTCCCTGCTCACGACGGCCGACGTCGCGGCGGCGGCGAGCGTCGAGGCGCTGCTCGGCTCGGACGCCCCGTTCGCGGCCGACCTCGTGGCGATGCGACCGCACCCCGGCCAGGCGGCGTCGGCCGCGAACCTGCGCGCGCTGCTCGACGGCTCGCCCGTCGTGGCGAGCCACCGCACGGTCGACGCCGACGGCCGGCCCGAGTGCACCCGGGTGCAGGACGCGTACTCGCTGCGGTGCGCGCCCCAGGTCCACGGCGCCGCGCGCGACACGCTCGACCACGCGGCCGCCGTCGCGCGCCGGGAGCTCGCGGCGGCGATCGACAACCCGGTCGTCACCGTGGACGGGCGCGTCGAGTCGAACGGGAACTTCCACGGCGCGCCGGTCGCGTACGTGCTCGACTTCCTCGCGATCGTCGCGGCCGACGTCGCGAGCATGAGCGAGCGCCGCACCGACCGGTTCCTCGACAAGGCCCGCAACGAGGGTCTGCCGCCGTTCCTCGCCGACGACCCGGGCGTCGACTCCGGCCTGATGATCGCGCAGTACACGGCGGCGGGGATCGTCTCGGAGCTCAAGCGGCTGGCGGTGCCGTCGAGCGTCGACTCGATCCCGTCGTCGGCCATGCAGGAGGACCACGTGTCCATGGGCTGGGCGGGGGCGCGCACGCTCCGCCGCGCCGTCGACGGGCTGGGCCGCGTCCTCGCGATCGAGCTGCTCACCGCGACGCGCGCGCTCGACCTCCGCTGCGACGGCGGGTCCCTGCACCCCGCGCGGGGGACCGGTGCCGTGCGAGACCTCGTGCGGACCGTCGTCGACGGTCCCGGACCGGACCGTTACCTGTCGCCCGACATCGAGGCCGTGACGCGCCTCGTCACGAGCGGTGCCGTGGTCGCGGCGGCGAGCGCCGCCGTCGGGCACCTGGCCTGACCCCGAGCCGACCCCGAAGGAGCGAGACGACATGACCCACGAGCCGACCCACCGACTCGGCACCCCCGTCCCCGTCCGCGCCCCGCGCGGCACGACCCTCACCGCGCGGTCGTGGCAGACCGAGGCGCCGCTGCGGATGCTCATGAACAACCTCGACCCCGAGGTCGCGGAGCGGCCCGACGACCTCGTCGTCTACGGCGGCACCGGCCGCGCGGCGCGCGACTGGCCGAGCTACCACGCGATCGTCCGCACGCTCACGACGCTCGCGGACGACGAGACGCTCCTCGTGCAGTCGGGCAAGCCGGTCGGGGTGCTGCGGACGCACGAGTGGGCGCCGCGCGTGCTGCTCGCGAACTCGAACCTCGTGGGGGACTGGGCGACGTGGCCCGAGTTCCGGCGGCTCGAGGCGATGGGCCTGACGATGTACGGGCAGATGACGGCGGGGTCGTGGATCTACATCGGCGCGCAGGGCATCCTCCAGGGCACGTACGAGACGCTCGCCGCGGTCGCCGCGAAGCTCTCCGCCCGCCAGGGCGGGCAGGGGCTCAGTGGAGGGACCCTCGCCGGGACGCTCACGCTCACCGGCGGGTGCGGCGGCATGGGCGGCGCGCAGCCGCTCGCGGTGACGCTCAACGGCGGCGCGTGCCTCGTGGTCGACGTCGACCGGTCGCGCCTCGACCGGCGCGTGCGCGAGCGGTACCTCGACGTCGTCGCCGACGACCTCGACGCCGCGGTCCGGCTCGTCGAGGACGCGCGGCGCGAGCGCCGGGCGCTGTCGGTGGGGGTCGAGGGGAACAGCGCGGTCGTGGTCCCCGAGCTGCTGCGGCGCGGGGTCGAGGTCGACGTCGTCACGGACCAGACGTCGGCGCACGACCCGTTGTCCTACCTCCCGGTCGGCGTGAGCGTCGACGAGTGGGCCGACTACGCGGCGGCCAAGCCCGACGAGTTCACCGACCGCGCGCGCGAGTCCATGGCGCGGCACGTCGAGGGGATGGTCGGCTTTCTCGACGCGGGCGCCGAGGTGTTCGACTACGGCAACTCGATCCGCGACGAGGCGCGTCGCGGCGGGTACGACCGGGCGTTCGACGTCCCGGGGTTCGTGCCCGCGTACATCCGGCCGCTGTTCGCGCAGGGCAAGGGCCCGTTCCGGTGGGCCGCGCTCTCGGGCGACCCGCGCGACATCGCCGCGACCGACGCCGCCGTGCTCGACCTGTTCGACGACGACCACCTCCACCGCTGGATCCGCGCCGCCCAGGAGCGGGTCGCGTTCCAGGGCCTGCCCGCGCGCATCTGCTGGCTGGGGCACGGCGAGCGCGACCGCGCGGGGCTGGCGTTCAACGACCTCGTCGCGTCCGGCGCGGTGCGCGCGCCCGTCGTCATCGGCCGCGACCACCTCGACGCCGGGTCCGTCGCGTCGCCGTACCGCGAGACCGAGGCCATGGCCGACGGCTCCGACGCGATCGCCGACTGGCCGCTGCTCAACGCGCTCACGGCCGCGTCGTCGGGCGCGACGTGGGTCTCGATCCACCACGGCGGCGGTGTCGGGATGGGTCGCTCGATCCACGCGGGCCAGGTGTCCGTCGCCGACGGCACGCCGCTCGCCGCGGCCAAGCTCGCACGCGTGCTGTCCAACGACCCGGGCCTCGGCGTGCTGCGCCACGTCGACGCGGGCTACGACGACGCGGTGGCCACGGCCGAGCGGAACGGCCTCCGCATCCCGACGCGGGAGTCCTGATGGTCCACCCCACGGTGCCGAACCCGGGATCGTTCCTCACGGACGGCCGATCCTGGGGAGAGACCCCGGGTTCGGCGTCGTCGGGGTGGACCGTCGGCCCCGCTTCGGCGAGTGGGTCGACGCTCCTCGTCGGGATCGGGGAGCTGACGACCAACGCGCCCGGCGGGCCGGGGACGCGCGCGGGCGACCCGACCGGGCTCGTGACGGACGCCGTCGTGCTGCTCGACGGCGGCCGGGTCGCCTGGGCAGGTCCCGCCCACGAGGCGCGGGACGCCGTCGGGCGCGCGCTGGACGGGCGAGCGCCGGATGTCACGGTCGACGTGGGCGGGCGCGCGGTGATCCCCGGGTTCGTCGACTCGCACACGCACCTCGTGTTCGCGGGCGACCGCGCCGCCGAGTTCGAGGCGCGCATGGCCGGGCGCCCGTACGAGGCGGGCGGCATCCGCTCCACCGTCGCGGCGACGCGCGCCGCGTCCGACGACGACCTGCGGGCAGGCCTCGCGCGGCACCTCGACGAGGCGGCCCGGCAGGGTACGACCACGGTCGAGGTGAAGAGCGGCTACGGCCTCACGGTCGCCGACGAGGAGCGGTCCGTGCGGCTCGCGCGCGAAGTCACGCCGGAGGTCACGTTCCTCGGGGCGCACGTCGTGCCGCCCGAGTACGCGGGTCGGGCCGACGCCTACGTCGACCTCGTGTGCGGCGACATGCTCACCGCGTGCGCCCCGCACGCGCGGTGGGTCGACGTGTTCTGCGAGACCGGCGCGTTCACGGCCGAGCAGTCGCGCCGCGTCCTGGAGGCCGGGGCCGCCGCGGGCCTCGGCGTGCGCGTGCACGCGAGCCAGCTCGGGCCGGGGGAGGGGGTGCGCCTCGCCGTCGCGCTCGGCGCCGCCGCGGTGGACCACTGCACCTACCTCACCGACGACGACGTCGCGGCGCTCGCGGGCTCGTGGACCGGCGGCGGGACGCGGGCGGGCGGGCCGTCGCGAGCGGTCGCCGGGACCGTGGCGACCCTTCTCCCCGGCGTGGAGTTCTCGACGCGCCAGCCCTATCTCGACGCGCGACGCCTCCTCGACGCGGGCGCCGTCGTCGCGCTCGCGAGCGACTGCAACCCCGGGTCGAGCTACACGTCGTCCATGCCGCTGTGCGTCGCGCTCGCGGTCCGCGAGATGCGCATGACCGTCGCCGAGGCCGTCTGGTCCGCGACCGCGGGCGGCGCCCTGGCGCTGCGACGGGACGACGTCGGGCACCTCGCCCCCGGCGCCCGGGCCGACGTCGTGCTGCTCGACGCCCCGAGCCGCATCCACCTCGCCTACCGCCCGGGCGTCCCGCTGGTCGCCGCGGTCTGGAAGAACGGCGTCCGCCTCCCGCCGAGATAGAGCCTCCGGTCACGAGATAGAGCTCGCCGCGTTCTACGTCGCGACCGGACGCTCTACCTCGCGTCGGGCGAGGCCTGCGGCGAGCTCGAGGACGCAGAGGGCGGCGAGGCGGACGGTGCGGCCGTCGGGGGAGTCGGCGGTGGCGTCGACCTCGACGACGTCGGCGGAGCGGAGACGCTCGTCGACCGCCGCGGCGCGGACGAGGGCGCGCACCTCCCACGCCGCGATCCCGCCCGGGACGCTCGCGGGGCAGCCCGGGGCGACGGAGCGGTCGCACACGTCGACGTCCACGTCGAGGTGCACCGGCCCGCCCGCGGCGCCGGCGACCTCCATGGCCGCACGCATGACGTCCTCGGGGCCGCGGCGGCGCAGCTCGTCGACGTGCACGACCGTGATCCCGAGGTCGGCCGCGCGGCGCGCGTACTCGGCCGAGTTCGCGAAGTCGGCGATCCCGACCTGCACGACCCGGCGCGGGTCGAGGCCGGCCTCGACCAGCCGCCGCACGGGCGACCCGTTCGACACGCCGTCGCGCAGGTCGTGGTGGGCGTCGAGCGTCACGAGGCCCGCGGTGGCGAGGTCGTCGCCCCAGGCGCCGAGCGCCGTCGCGACGGTGACGGAGTTGTCGCCGCCGAGCGCGACGAGCAGGCGCGCGCGCTCCAGGGCGGCGCCGACCGTCGCGCGCGTCCGCGCCTCGCCGTCCGCGCCGTCCGGCTCGTCGACGTCGCCGAGGTCCGCGAAGGCGAGGTCCGCGAGGTCGACGGGCACGGCGCGGCCCGACGTCGCTCCCCGCCCGGTCCCGGAAGACCTCGTCGCGTCCGACGCGCTCGCGACGGCGGGCCGCACGCGGGCGGAGGGGCCGCCGTCGGGCAGGGGGCGGTCGGCGACGAGGGCGGGGCTGAAGCGGCGCAGCGCGTCGCGGACGGCGGCGGGCGTCGCGTGCGCGCCGGTGGGGGAGAGCGACGTGCGCCACGCCGGGACGCCGAGGATCGCGACGTCGACGTCGTCCTGGCCGAGCGGCGGCCAGCCGCCCGCCCGGGGCCAGGACGGGTCGTGGGACAGGGGCTGCGCGGCGCTGCTCACGCCTCGACCGTAGCAACGCGCGTCGCCGGCCGAGGGGTCCGTCAGGACGCGAGGGTCGCGAGGAGCGTCGCGAGCCCCAGCCCGGACTGCCCCAGGGTCCCGGTCCACAGGCGGTGGTCGGAGATCCACAGCACGACCCCGCCGAGCGTCATGAAGCCCGCGGTGTACAGGACGAGGGTCCGGCCCTCGGCCACGAGACCGTTCGCGGCGAGCACGACGCCGAGCACCGTGCCGGCGCCGAGGAACATGTTGTAGAACGCGACGTTGAACGCCCACAGGGTGACCTCGCGCGGCGAGGACCGGGTGCGCAGCAGGAACTGCTGGGCCCAGGGGCGGTGGAAGAAGAAGGCCTCGACGACCCCGACGCCGACGTGCAGCACGCCGGCGGCGACGGCGAGGACCTGGGCGAGCGTGCTCATGGGAGCTCCTCCCGGTCGTGCGACCCGAACGAGCGGGCGAGGCGGCGTGCCCCGTCACCGTCCAGGTGGGCGAGGGCCGCGGGTCGCCCGGTGAGCAGCAGGAGCAGGGCCGTCATGGACCCGGTCACCTGCTGGCCCTCGCCGCGCTGCCAGGGCACGTCGGCGGCGACGAGGCGGAACCCGGCGAGCCGTCGTCGGGCGTGGAAGGGGAACGAGACGGCCCACACGCGCTCGGCTGCCTCGCGGGCGGCGACGGGCGGGGCGGGGACCTCGATGCCGAGCGCGACGGCGACGTCCTGGGTGTGGACGAGGGCGTCGACGAGCGCGACGTGCGGGTTCGTCCCCGGCGCGAGGCGGCGCGACCCGACGGCCGCACGCAGGGCGTCGAGGATCTCCTCGCGCGGGCGCGTCCCTGCCTCGCGCGTGAGGAGGTCCATCATCCCGTCGAAGCTCGTGCGGCCCCGGAGGAGCGCCCGGGCGAGACCGCGGGCGAGCGCCGCGCGCGAGGAGGTGGGGGCGAGGGTGAGGTGCGCGGCGACGTCGTGCACGCGCCACCCCGCGCACAGGCTGGGGCGCTCCCAGTCGGCAGGACCGAGCCCGCCGACGAGCTCCACGAAGGTGGTCCGCGCGGCCGCGACGGCCGCCCACACGTCGTCCTCCGTCATCCAGTAGTCAGGTGCACTCATCGGAGCGCCTCCAGAACTGTTACGATGATCTGACTACTTTAGTCAGTCGCACTGACGATGGTCAACCCCCCCCGACGACCCGACGGAGGCACCGTGAGCGAGCAGGACGAGCTCAACACCGGGCTGCTCCTGTTCATCCCGTACCGCGCGCTCGAGCTCCGGGTGTACACCGCGGTCCGCGAGGCGGGCTTCGACGACGCGACGCCTGCGCAGCTCCGGGTGTTCCAGCGGATCGGGCCGGACGGCACGCGCCTCACCGAGCTCGCGGAGGCGGCCGAGATCACCAAGCAGACGGCGGGGTTCCTCGTCGACCAGCTCGAGGCCGCCGGCTACGTGGAGCGGGTCCCCGACCCCGCCGACGGTCGGGCGCGCCTCGTGCGCGTCGCGCCGCGCGGGGAGGCGGCCTCGCGCGTCGCCGCGGCGGAGCTGGCCCGCGTCGAGGCGGAGTGGACCGCGCACCTCGGGGTGCGCGGCATGGCGTCGCTGCGGCGCCAGCTCGCGCGCCTGCGCGAGATCACCGACCCCTGGGCCTGACGGCGGGTCAGCCCTTGCTCGCGTGCACGACCGCGACCGGGTGCGTCGCGTGGTGCAGCACCTGCTGGCTCACGGAGCCGAGGACCATGCCGCGCAGGTCGCCGCGGCCGCGCGAGCCGACGACGGTCAGCGCGGCCCCCGCCGCGGCCTCCCGGATCGCGACGGACGGCTCGCGGTCCACGACGAACGTCTCGACGAGGACGTCGTCGTGGTCGGCGGTCCGCACGCGCGCGAGCGCGGCCTCGACGGTGCGCGACGCCTCGGCGCGCGCGTCGCGCTCGGCCGACGTGTAGAACGACGGGTTCTCCTCCCACAGCGGCCCCACGGGCAGCCGCCACGCGCACACCGCGACGACGCGCGACCGGGTGCGGGCGGCCTCGTCGAGCGCGAACCGCAGCGCGGCGTCGCCGTGCACGGACCCGTCGACGCCGACCACGACGTCCGTCGTCCGCTCGCTCCGCTCCACGACGGGCGGCACGACGACGACGGGCACGGGCGAGCGTGCGGCGAGCCGCGTCCCGACGGACCCGAAGAACATGGAGCCGACCGAGCCCAGGCCGCGCGACCCCACGACGACGAGGTCGGCGTCCTTGGCCTCGTCCAGGAGCGCCTCCGCGGGCGGGCCGGAGCGCAGCGTGGTGCGGACGGGGACCGTGGGGTCGACGTGCGCGGCGCGCTCCGCGGCGGCCGACAGGATGGGCCCGGCGATCTCGCCGAGCTCCTCGACGCTCGGGTAGTACGCGCCCCCGACGAACGGCGTCGCGACCACCGGCACGTAGGCGACGTGCAGCACGCGCAGCTGCGCGCCGCGGCGGGCCGCCTCGCGCACGGCCCAGTCCAGGGCCTTGCCGCTCGTCGCGCTGCCGTCCACTCCGACCAGCACGACCTGCTGCGTCGATCCGCTCACGGTTCCCACCTCGGTCCCTCGTCCCCTTCGCGGCGGGTCGTGCCCGCCGCCTGCACACCTCCTGGATACCCCCCGAGCCCGGGCGTGCGCACCCTGCGACCGCCCTCGCGCGCGAGGACCCACGGCTCGAGGTGGTGGGACGAAGGTCCCGCACCTGCGGCGTCACCCCCTCGCGCGCGCGAGAATCCGCCCCCGACGGGCTACGTTGAGGGCATGGGCTCTCCCCACCCGATCCGTGTGTTCCTGCTCGACGACCACGAGGTGGTCCGGCGCGGCGTCGCCGCGCTGCTCGAGGCGGCCGGTGACATCACCGTCGTCGGCGAGGCCGGCACCGCCGCCTCCGCGCTCGCGCGCATCAAGGCGACCCGGCCCGACGTCGCGATCCTCGACGTGCGCCTGCCCGACGGCTCCGGCGTCGAGGTGTGCCGCGAGGTGCGCTCCGAGCTCCCCGAGGTCGGCTGCCTCATGCTCACGTCGTTCGCCGACGACGAGGCGCTGTTCCAGGCCGTGCTCGCCGGGGCGTCGGGGTACGTGCTCAAGCAGATCCACGGCTCCGACCTCGTCGGCGCGGTCCGCACCGTCGCGGCGGGCGGGTCGCTGCTCGACCCGGCCAGCACGGCGCGCGTGCTCGAGCGCCTGCGCCACGCCGCGGACGAGACCCCCGACCGCCTCGAAGGGCTGTCCCAGCAGGAGCGCCAGATCGTCGCGCTCATCGGCGAGGGGCTGACGAACCGCGAGATCGGCAAGCGCCTCTACCTCGCGGAGAAGACGGTCAAGAACTACGTCTCGCACGTCCTCGCGACGCTCGGCCTGCAGCGGCGCACCCAGGTCGCGGTGCTCGCGACCGAGATGCGCCAGGAGGAGGCGTCGCGCCAGGGCACCCCGGGCGCGGGCGCGCCGGCAGGGGACCGGCAGCACGGTGGCCAGCCCTTCCGTCCCTGAGGGCGGCGCGGGGGCGCGCCCCGCGGGGCCCGAGGGCTCGCCGCCGGACGGTCCGGGGGCCGGCGGCGAGGGTCCGGGCGACCGCGCGGCGTCGGGACCTTCGGCACTCCCGGATCTGACACCGCGGCGCGACGATGTGGAGATGGACACAGTCGAGCGGACCGGGACAGGGGCACCGGTGGGGAGCGGGGGGCTCGCGACGGCCGAGCGCCCGCGCGCCTCGGCAGGGCTCGCGGAGCTCACGCCGGAGGAGAGCTACGCGCTCCTCGCGACCGTCCCCGTGGGCAGGATCGTCTACACCGACCACGCGCTGCCGGCGATCCAGCCGGTGAACTTCGTCCTCGACGGGCCGGACGTCGTGTTCCGCACCGCCGAGGGCTCCAAGCTCGCGGTCGCCGCGAGCCGCGCGGTCGTCGCGTTCGAGGTGGACCAGTTCGACGCGGAGGCCCGCTCCGGCTGGTCCGTCGTGCTCGTCGGCCGCACGTTCGAGGTCACCGAGCCGGTGGAGCGGGCGCGGCTGCTCGCCCTCCCGCTCGTGACGTTCGTGCCGGGCGTGCGCGACCGCGTCATCAAGGTCGTCCCGCGCATCGTCACCGGGCGGCGGATACTGCGCTGACTCTCTGCCGATCCTCTGCCGATCCTCGGCCGATTCTCGGCCGACCCGGACCGAGGCGCCCGGGGCCGCGTCAGGCGAGCGGCACCCACCACTCGAGCCGCGTCCCGCCGTCGGGCAGGGCGGTCGCGGTGCTCGACCCGCCCAGAGCCGCCGCGCGCGCCTGCATGTTGCGCAGACCCGAGCGACGCCCGCCGGGCTGGATGCCCACGCCGTCGTCCGTGACGGCCAGGCGCGCCTCGTGCGCGGTCACGGACAGGTGCACGACGACGTGACGCGCCTGCGCGTGCCGGGCCACGTTGGTCAGGGACTCGCCGAGCACGACGACGAGCTGGTCGGCGACCTCGGCGGGCAGGCTCGGACCGCCGTCGGTCACGCCCGCGCCGGACCCCTCGGCCGCGACCTCCACGCTGACCTCCGGCGCGAAGCCGAGCACCGTCGTCGCGGCCTCCGCCTGCGCGCGGAACCTGTCCTCGATCGACGGCGCGTCCGGGTCGGTCGCGGTGTGCAGGGCGAAGATGGTCGAACGGATCTGCCGGATCGTCTCGTCGAGGTCGGAGACGGTCTCCTCGATCCGGGTCCGCGCGTTCGGGTCGGCCACGAGCGGCTGCACGCTCATGAGGGTCATCGCGGACGCGAACAGGCGCTGGATCACGACGTCGTGCAGGTCGCGCGCGATGCGGTCGCGGTCCTCCAGCACGCCCACCTGCTTGGCCCGCCCGTAGAGACGCGCGTTCTCGATCGCGACGCCCGCCGCGGCGGCGAGCGCGATCACCGCCGCCTCGTCGTCCGCCGTGAACTCCTCCGTGAGCTCCTGGCCGTCCGCTCCTGGCGCCCGCTTGTCCGTGAGGTAGAGGTTGCCGAACACCGTCTCGCGCACCCGGACCGGGACGCCGAGGAACGTGTGCATCGGCGGGTGCCCCTCGGGGAAGCCGGCCGAGCGGACGTCGTCGGCGATCTCCGGGACGCGGATGGGCTCCGGGTGGTCGATGAGCTCGCCGAGCAGCCCCTCGCCGTGCGGCCAGTGGTCGATCGCGGCGACCTCGTCGTCCGAGAGGCCCAGCGGGATGAACTGCGCGAGGCGCTCGCGGCCCGAGGCGTCGAGCACGCCCAGCGCCCCGTACCGGGCGCCGGTCAGCTCCATGGCCGCCTCGACGATGCGCCGCAGCACCTGCGGGAGGTCGAGGTCGCTCGTCACGGCCACGACCGCGTCCAGCACACGTTGCCCGGCGGTGGCCGGCAGGTCCGTCGTTCCGCTCACCCGAGCCAGTCTCCCAGACGGGAGGCCCCGGGCAGCACCCCGCCCGACGTCGAGGTGTGACGTGGGCGACACCCCCGCGCTATCGTGCGTCCACATCTCGGGACGTCCGTCGCCGTCCTGCCGGTCGCCCACCGCGGCCGGCCCGGCGCGAGCCGACCGAGGCCGTCGACGCAGGGGGCCGAAGGGACGCGGTGCCGCATGCCGACCACCGACCGGAGCGCGACCCCCGCCACGGCGACCGCGCTCGCCGACCTGCGGGCCGCCGTCGGGCACCTGCACCCCGACGACCCCGCCGAGCTCGTCGCGATCGCCGACGACCTGCGCGCCCTCGGCAGTCCCGCCGCGGCCGTGCCGTTCTACGAGTCGGCCGTCGAGCACGGCGTCCCCGGGGCGGTCTACCGCCTGGCCGTCGCGCACCACGAGGCCGGCGACGCCGCCGAGGCGTTCCGCTGCTTCGAGCTCGCGGGGCTCGCGGGCGACGTGCTCGGTGCGTTCATGGCCGCGCAGGTCGCGACCGAGCGGGGGGACCTGCACGCCGCCCGGCGGTGGTACGAGCAGGCGCAGGAGGTCGAGGGCGCCTCCGTGCGGCTCGCGGAGGTGCTCGCCGAGCTGGGGGAGCAGGACGCCGCCGCCGACCTCCTCGTCGCGACGTCGGGCGAGAGCTGGGAGGCCGCCGTCGAGCTGACGCGCAGCGGCGCGCTCACGGGCGACGACGCCGTCGCCCTCCTGGAGGGCTGGGCCGCGGCGGGCGAGGCCCGCGTGGCGGCGGCGCTCGCGGACCTCTACGTCCGCGCGGGCCGCGCGCTCGACGCGGAGGACCTGCTGGAGCAGGCGGCGCTCGCGGGCGAGCCGACCGCGCGCACGAGCCTCGGGGTCCTGCGGCTGCGGGCCGGCCGGGTCGCCGAGGCGATGACCCTGTGGAGCGAGGCCGCCGCCCAGGGCGACCCCGAGGCGGCGGAGCTGCTCGACCGCTTCGGCTGACGCACGGGGACGGGCGCGCGGGTACGGACAGAGAGGCGCCCGGCGGGCGACCCGCTCCGTCGAGCGTCGGTCGCCCTGCCGGGCGCGAGGGGCGGGACGTGCGGGTGGTCTCCCCACCGCCCGCACGTCCCTCTTCCCCCGGGAGCGACTCCCTGCAGCGACGGCCTCAGAATCGTCGCGCGGTATCGGTCGCCCCGTGGCCCGCCGCACACGGCGGGCGGTCGAACCGTCAGACCAGCCAGGTGTTGCGCTGGACGAACGGGATCTTCTTCCACGTCCTGCCGAGCCCGAGCACGCTGCCCGCCCCGAGGAGGGTGAGCGCGATGATCGTCAGCGACATCGTGATGTGGTCGTCGATGATCGGGTTGGTCACGAGCGGGAGCTCGGCCAGGTACATGAGCAGGAGCAGGAGCGTGCCGCTCACCGCGGCGATCCGCATCCCGATGCCCAGGATCAGGGCGAGCCCGATGCCGAGCAGGCCGACCATGAAGAGCACGTCGATGAACGCGTTCCCCGCGAGGCCGCTGAAGAAGCCCGAGAACGTGCCCTCGAGGTTCGACAGGAAGCCGGTCGTCGGGCTGTTCCCGTTGATCCACGACCGCTCGGCGGGGGTCGCGAACCCGAGCCCGAACGTCTTGTCCAGGAACGCCCAGAGGAAGTAGAAGCCGATCACGATCCGCAGGACGCCGAGGACGACCTGGGTGTGTCGCGGAGCGCGCTCCGCGAGGCTGAGGGTCTCCGGCTCGCTGCCTTCGACCGTGGGGAGCGGCGCGTTGGCGTTCCGCTCGATCGTCCCCTTCATCACTGTCCCCTCTCATCGACCCGGCCGGTGCGGTCGGGCTCCTGAGACCAAGCAAACCCCTGTGAAGGAAGGGTGGACGTCAGGCAAAGGTCGCCGCCCCCGGGGACCTAGGTCCCCGGGGTGCCGGGATCTCGCCGGCGCGACGTTCCCTCAGGAGCCCGTGGACTCGTCGAGGTCGGCGCGCAGCTCGTCGACGCGCGTGCGCAGGCTCTCGATCGCGTCCCGGACGGCGGCGTCGGCGCCGGAGAGGGAGTCCGCGACGGCGTCGAGCTCGGTGGACGCGTCCTCGAGCGCGGTCTCGGCGTCCGCGAGACGCTGCTCGGCCTCGGCGCGCGTGTCCTCCGTGGCCGTCGCCGCCTCGTCCGCCGCGGCACGGGCCTCGTCCGCGGCCTCCTGCGCCGCCGAGACCGCGTCCTCGGCGCGCGTGCGGGTCTCGCCGGAGAGCGAGCCGAGGTCGTCGGCGAGCGACCGGACGTCGTCGCCGATCGTCTCCGCCTGCGAGCGGGCGTCGTCGAGGAACTGCTGCACCTGGTCCCCGGTGAGGGTGAACTCCGGGACGCTCACCGAGCCGTCCTCCGCGCACCCGGCGAGCGCGAGGATCGCCACGACGGCCGCGCCGAGCGCGCACGAGCGTGACGTTGACCTGCGGTGACGCGTCGGTGAACTCATGTCGGCATTCTCCCCCGCGAACATGAGACAGGGGTGAGAGCCTCGTGGAGGCGGTGTACGGTAGGCGGACGAGGGCACTGTGGCGTGCGGCACACCGACCGGTGGGCGCGCGCAGCCGTGACGTCGGGCGCGACGACGCGCTGAACCGGCGTGCGGGACGCAGGTCCGTGGCAGGGCACGAAGCACGGGAGTGAGCGGTGAGCACCACGGCGGAGCACGAGGGCGCGACGGACGACGTCCCCGAGGCGACCGAGCCTGCTGCGCCCGCACCCGCCCCCACGCCCACCTTCGCGCGGCGAGCCCGCACCGTCTCCCACGTCCTCATCTCCTCCGCGCTCGCGATCACGCTCGCCGCCGCGCTCGCCGGGAGCGTCGAGCCCCGACCGGGCGCCTCGTTCTTCACCGCGGAGGCCACGACCGCGACGCAGGTCTCGGCGCTGTCGAGCACCCTCGGGGCCGGCCTCGACGAGGACCAGCAGCTCGACGGCGCGATCGAGGTCCTCGCCACGGCGAACGCGCTCTCGGACGGGGAGGTCACCGCGCCCGTGGAGCAGGCGCGCGCGGAGCTCGGCATGCTCCTCGCCACGTACCTCGCCCAGCAGGACGCCGCGCGCCGCGTGCCGGTCCAGGTGGTCCCGGACGGCGGTCTGGACCTCGACGAGTCGCTCGACGACGCGGAGGTCCCCGACCTCCCGGAGCCGCTCGACCCGGGCGCGGGCCCCGACGACACCGCGGTCCCCGGCTCGGGCGGGCAGAAGACGCCCCCTGGGCGCCCCGCGCAGAAGCCGGCGTCGGTCGACGCCGCGGGCGACGCGGACGTGGTGCGCACGTCCGCCACCCGCACCGCCTCGTCCCCGAGCCCGAGCCCGACGAGCAGCCCCGACCCGAGCGCGTCGCCGAGCCCGAGCGGGTCGCCGAGCCCGTCGCCGTCGGGCGACGCGCCGACGGGGCCGGGCTCCACCGGCGGCGCGACGTCGCCCGGGGACCGGACGCTCCCCGAGGACGCCGTGCCGGCTCCCGACGGCGTCGCCCCGGGAGAGCTCGACGGCACCTCGGGCGACCCCGCCGACCCGTCGTCTGACAGCGGTGACGGCGAGCACGCCGAGGACGACGACCACGCCCACGGCGACGTGACGCTCGAGGACGTCGTCGTCTCGGCGACGCACCTCGCGGACCTGCTCGGCACCGACTTCTCTCCCGTCGGCGTCGTGCCGGCAGCCGGTGCGACGGCGCTCGCGGGCACGACGCTCGCGGAGCGGCTCGCGGAGGTCGTCGCTCGGTACGCCGGCTCGACGGCGCAGTACCAGAACGGGCGGATCCCGCCCGAGGCGCTGTGCGCCCTCGACTTCGCGCCCGGCAAGACGCTGCGCTGCGACGCCGCGGTGCAGCTCGAGGCCCTCGCGGCGGAGTTCCAGAAGGAGTTCGGGTACGCGCTGAAGATCACCGACGCGTACCGCCCCTACGACGAGCAGGTGCGGCTGAAGGCCATCAAGCCCTACCTCGCCGCGGTCCCCGGGACGTCCCAGCACGGCTGGGGCCTGGCGATCGACATCGGCGGCAACGTCCCGTCGGGCACGTCGCGCGAGTACGTCTGGCTGCGCATGCACGGCCCGGACTACGGCTGGGACAACCCCGCCTGGGCTCGGCCGAACGGGTCCAAGCCCGAGCCGTGGCACTTCGAGTTCTTCGCCGCGGGCAAGATGCCGACGCGCTACTCGCCCTCCGAGGGCACCACGCCGTCGACCCCGCAGAAGCCGTCGACCCCGACCCCGCCGCCCGCGCCGAAGCCGACGCCTCCGACGACGCCGACGCCGACGAACCCGACCACACCCACGACGCCGCCCGACCCGACGACGCCGCCCGATCCGGAGCCCGCGAAGGTCACCGTGCCGACCGCGCTCGTCGGACGGACGCAGGCCGACGTCGTGGCAGCGCTCGAGAAGGTGGGGCTCAAGGCCAGCGTGACGACCCGGGAGGACGCCGCCGCGGCGGGCACCGTGATCGCGGTCGACCCGGGCTCCGGTGCCCAGGTCGCGCCGGGGAGCACGGTGACGATCGTCGTCTCGACCGGGCCCGCCGACCCGGAGCCCCCGGTGGATCCCGAGCCGACGCCGGATCCCACGGAGGAGCCGACTGCCGCGCCGACGTCGGCGCCGGCCGACGAGCCCACGGCAGGCGCCACGGAGACGACCGCACCCTGACGCGTGACCCGTCGGGTCCAGGAGGGCGGCGGGTTCGCCTCGCCCGCGCTGCGCACCGTCCGGTAATTCCCGTGCGCCGTGCGAGGCGACCGCGTAGCCTCGGTGACGATGTGATCCTCACCTGCCCCGACCGCTCCGTCCCGTCGAGCCCGTCGTCGTGGCCCCCGCGCCGTCCCGGCGCGCGTGCGTGCCGCCCGGGCACCCTGGTAGGTGATCACCCGTGGCCCGTTCCACCCCCGTCCTGCGTGCGTCCGACGTCCGCGTGTCGTTCGCGGGACGTCCCGTCCTGCGCGGCGTCGACCTCGCCGTCGACCCCGGCCACCGCACGGGTCTCGTCGGCGAGAACGGCGTCGGCAAGTCCACCCTGCTGCGCGTGCTCGCGGGCACGCTCGCGCCCGACGACGGGGCCGTGACCCGGCCCGACGACCTCGGGTTCCTGCACCAGGAGTTCCCGTACCCGCCGTCGGCGACCGTGCGTGCGGTCGTCGACGACGCGCTGGCGCGCGTCCGCGCGATCGAGCGCGAGCTCGAGGAGGCGGCGCTCGCTCTCACGGGTCCCGACGGAGCGGGGCCCGTCGCGGGTGCCGACGCGGCGTACGCGCGCGCCCTCGACCGGGCCGAGCTCGCGGACGTGTGGGACGCCGACGCCCGGGCCGCCCGCACGCTCGCCGGCCTGGGGCTCGACGTCGACGGCGTCGCCGGCCGTGCCGTCGGCTCGCTCTCGGGCGGGCAGCGGACGCGCCTCGGGCTCGCCGCGCTGCTGGTCCGTCAGCCCGGCGCGCTGCTGCTCGACGAGCCGACGAACCACCTCGACGACGACGCCGCCGAGTTCCTCGCGGCGGCGCTGCGCGCGCTCCCGGGTGCCGTCGTGCTCGCGAGCCACGACCGGGTCTTCCTCGACGAGGTGTGCACGGAGATCCTCGACCTCGACCCGGTGGCCGAGCCGCTGCGCGGAGCCGCGAACGGGAGCCCGCGCCCCGGCGGCGGCGCGGCCACGCTCTACGGCGGCACGTACAGCGACTACCTGGAGGCCAAGCGCGTCGAGCGCGCGCGCTGGGAGCAGCGGTTCGAGGCCGAGCAGGCGGAGCTCGTCGAGCTGCGCCGGTCCGTCGCGGTCACCGCGCGCGACGTCTCGAAGAACCGCGAGCGCGGCAACCAGGCGAAGATCCTCTACGACTTCAAGGGGGAGCGCGTCCAGAGCCAGGTGTCGCGGCGCGTGCGCAACGCGCAGCAGCGCCTCGACGCCCTGGAGCGCGACCAGGTGCGCAAGCCCCCGGCGCCGTTGCGGTTCGCGCCGCCGGACGGCGGCGGCGCGGCGACCCCCGGCGGCGGCGACGTCGTCGCGTGGGCGCGGGGCGTCGTCGTGCACCGGCCGGCGGGCACGGGGGCGCCCGGCGAGCGCTCCGACCGGCTCGACATGACCGCGTCGGGCGTGCCCTCGATCGAGGTCGCGCGCGGCACGCGGCTGCTCGTCACGGGCGCCAACGGCGCGGGGAAGTCGACGTTGCTGCACGTCCTCGCGGGCGACCTCGTGCCTGACGCGGGCACGGTCGGGCGGGCGCGCGGGGTGCGCGTCGGCCTGCTGGAGCAGGACGTCCACCTGCACGACGACGACCGCACCCCGCGCGAGCTCCTCGCCCTCGCGCAGGGCTGGGACCCGGCCGACCGGGCGGGCGCGCGCGAGGCCGCCGTGGACGCGCACGGGCTGCTCGCGCCACGCGACCTCGGGCGTCCGCTCGCGGAGCTGTCGGTGGGCCAGCGGCGGCGCGTCGTGCTCGCGATGCTCGTCACGCAGGCGCCGGACGTGCTGCTCCTCGACGAGCCGACGAACCACGTGTCGCTCACGCTCGCGGGGGAGCTCATGGAGGCCGTCGAGGAGTGGCCGGGCGCCGTCGTCGTCGCGTCGCACGACCGGTGGCTGCGGCAGCGCTGGACGGGCGACGTCGTGCACCTGGCGTGAGCCCTGCGCCGGTCAGCGCCGCACGCCTCTCGCGACCGGTGGGGCGCTGACAAGTCGCTGGCCCGGGGCGCCGGAGGGTGCTTAGGGTCGGTGGGTGGACGTCGAGCAGACCGGTGCCGTGGCGCCGGACAACGCGTGGAAGCAGGTCGTCGCGTCGCTCGCGGACGCGGGGCGGCTGGAGGTGCTCGCGCGCGTCGTGACGGAGGGCCCCGCCGAGGCGGTGCTGTCGACCGACGAGCGGCGGCGGCTCGCGCCGCTCCTCGCGGCAGGGGTCGTCGTGCGGGACGAGACCGGGTTCCTGCGCGCCGCGCCGGAGCGGTTCGCGGCGCTGCTCGCGACGGTGCCCACGCCCCGGCCGACGGGTCCCGAGCGGTTCCTCGTCGACGGCCGCCTGCTGCGCTCGCCCAAGCGGCAGCGGGACCGCGAGCTCGTGGTGCGGTTCCTGGCGGCACAGGTGCTGCCGCTGGAGGAGCCCGTCACCGAGCTCACGCTGACCAAGCGGCTCGCGGCCCGCGCGGCGGACCCGGTGTCGCTGCGCCGCGCGATGGTCGACGCCGGCCTCGTGCACCGCACGCGCGACGGCGCGGAGTACTGGCGCACGGTCGTGACGGAGTTCGACGACGTCTGACGCCCGGCGCCGGGGCGTGCGCCGGGATGGGCGACGGACGGGGCGGCTAGGGTCGGTGCCATGAGCAGCGAGCGCGCCCTGGCGGCGCTGGAGGCGTCGGGCATCGACCACACCGTCACGCGGCACGGCCGGGTGGGGTCGCTCGAGGAGGCCGCCGCGGCCCGTGGCGTGGACCCGTCGCGCGTCCTCAAGACGATCGTCGTACGGCGCGCGGAGGACGACTACCTGTTCGTCCTCGTCCCCGGCGACCGCCAGATCTCGTGGCCCAAGCTGCGCGCGCTCCTCGGCGTCTCGCGCCTGTCGATGCCGGACAAGGAGGTCGCGCGCGACGTCACGGGCTACGAGCGCGGCACGATCACCCCGTTCGGCTCGACGCACGCCTGGCCCGTGGTCGCGGACGTCCGGGTCGTGGCCGGGCCGGGGGAGGGCGACGACGTCGACGTCGCGGGGGGCGAGGGT
Source organism: Cellulosimicrobium sp. 22598 (assembly GCF_052044445.1). NCBI lineage: Bacteria > Bacillati > Actinomycetota > Actinomycetes > Micrococcales > Promicromonosporaceae > Cellulosimicrobium > Cellulosimicrobium sp. 22598. The sequence continues at coordinate 154,196 of NZ_JBQEMZ010000004.1, read as the reverse complement.
GCGGAGCCCGACGCCGCGGCGCGGCTCGTCTCGATCGGCGGGGGCGCGCACGGCGTCGCGGCGACGGTGGACGGGCGGGCGCTCGTCGGCGCGCTGGGCGCGCAGGTCGCGGACGTCACGGAGCCGCTGTAGCGCGTGCGACCGGCTGCGGCGCGGCGGTTGTGTGGGTTCGGAGAAAGGTCGAGGACCACCCCCGCGAGGGCTGGTGCGCGCAGCGCGTCGGGTGCAGACTCGTTCTGCTCCGGTCACGGTCGCCCGGCGCGGTCCGTCGCCCGACGGCGGCGCACGCGACCGGACGGAGCCTCGCGGGGGCGCGCGGGGAACAGGCCGTCGTCACCGGACGTTGTCCGGAGGGGCGGCCGACAGCACGCAGGACGACTCGAGAGAGACGGTGAGCGGGAACCGTGGACACAGGCAGCGCGATCGACCGGACGAGCGGGATCGTCTACGCCCCGGCTGACGGCGGCGTGGTCGTGACGATGTGGGGAGAGATCGACGCGGCGCTGCGCGACCGCGCGAGCGAGGCGATGTCGTACGTGCTGGACACGCGCGGGCGCGTCGTGGTCGACGTCGCCGACGTGACCTTCATCGACTCGTCGGGCATCGCGTTCATCATCCAGCTCTACATGCTCGGCGAGGAGGACGGCCGCGACGTGGTGCTCCGCGACCCGTCGACCAGCATCGTCGAGCTGCTCGACATGATCGGCATGGGCGGCCGTATCCCCGTGGAGCGCAGCGGCGCGTCGACGGGCCCGATCGAGGTCGTCGGGGCGGTCTGACCCGGTCCGCGCCCGACCGCCCGGGTCCCGGGGGCTGTGGGCCCCCGCCGGTACGGTGCGGTCATGCGCATCCTGCACACGTCCGACTGGCACCTCGGGCGCACGCTGCACGGGGTCGACCTGCTGGAGCACCAGGCCGCGCACCTCGACCACCTCGTCGAGCTGACCCGCACGGAGGACGTGGACGCCGTCGTCGTCGCGGGGGACGTGTACGACCGCGCCGTCCCGCCGGTCGACGCGGTCTCGCTCCTGTCCGACGCGCTGACGCGGCTCGCGGAGCACGCGCACGTCGTGGTCACGCCCGGGAACCACGACTCCGCGGTCCGGCTCGGGTTCGGGGACCGCGTGATGCGCCCGGGCGTGCACCTGCGCGCGCGGCTGTCCGACGTCGGGACGCCCGTCGTCCTCGCGCCGCGCCCCGGGCCCCGGGGTCGGGCGGCCGAGGGTGACGCCTCGCTGCTGGTCTACGCGCTGCCGTACCTCGACCCGGACACGGCGCGCCACGCGCTGGCCGAGGGCGACGACGCCGGGGCCGACCGCCCGGACCCGAGCGCCGGCGGTGCGCGGAGGCCGCTCGCCCGGTCGCACGAGGCCGTCATGGCCGCGGCGATGCGGCGCGTGGGGGCCGACCTCGCACGTCGCCGCGCGCAGCACCCGAGCGCCCGTGCCGTCGTCGTCGGGCACGCGTTCGTGGTCGGCGGGCTCGCGTCGGAGTCGGAGCGGGACATCCGCGTGGGCGGCGTCGACGCCGTGCCCGCGGCCACGTTCGGGGGCTGGGGTGTCGACTACGTCGCGCTCGGGCACCTGCACGGGCCGCAGCGCGTCGCCGTGCCCGACGTTTCACGTGAAACCGCAGGTCATGGCAGCAGCTCGGCGACGGTCGCGCGCTACTCGGGATCTCCGCTCGCGTTCTCCTTCTCGGAGCGGCACCAGCGCAAGTCCACGGCGCTCGTCGACCTGGACCGGCTGGGAGGGGGTGCCGGTGGAGACCCGGACGCGGCCGTCGAGCTCGTCCCCGCGCCGGTGCCGCGGCGGCTCGCCGAGGTCACGGGGACGCTCGACGACCTGCTCGGGGCAGCCGGCGAACCCCACGTCGACGACTGGCTGCGGGTCGTCGTGACGGACGCGGTGCGACCCGCGGAGCTCTACGCGCGCGTCCGGGGGCGGTTCCCGCACGCGCTCCAGGTGACCCACCGCCCTCCGCGCCCCGAGGAGCGGGAGGTCGTGACCGCCGTCGGGCCGGGGCGGGACCCGCTCGACGTCGCGCGGGACTTCGTCGAGCACGTCGCGGGCCACGCCCCGAGCGACGCGGAGATCGCCGTGCTGCGCGAGGCGTTCGAGCTCGCGCTGGCGGAGGAGCGGAGCGCCTGATGCACCTGCACTCGCTGACCTTCCAGGCGATCGGGCCGTTCGCGGGCCTCCAGCACGTCGATCTCGCGGCCCTGGGCGCGTCCGGGATCTACCTCCTCGACGGGCCCACGGGCGCGGGCAAGTCGACGGTCATCGACGCGATCGTCTTCGCGCTGTACGGCAAGGTCGCGTCCGACGCGGCGAGCGACGACCGGCTCCGGTCGGCGTTCGCGGCGCCCGAGGTCGAGTCGTTCGTCGACCTGGTGCTGGAGGTCCCGTCGGGCGTGTACCGCGTGCGGCGGACGCCCGAGTACCGCCGGCCCAAGAAGCGCGGCACCGGCACGACGACCCAGCAGGCGTCGGTCCGGCTCTGGCGGCTCGCGGGCGTGCCGTCCGCGCAGGCCTGCGCGGGCGTCGACGGCCCGCCGGGCGAGCTGCTCTCGACACGGCTCGACGAGGCCGGGGAGGAGATCCGCCGGATCGTCGGGCTCGACCGGCGCCAGCTCGTGCAGACCGTCGTGCTGCCGCAGGGCGAGTTCGCGACGTTCCTGCGCGCGAAGCCCGAGGACCGGGCGGTGCTGCTGCAGAAGGTCTTCGGCACCGAGCTCTACCACTGCGCGACGGTGCGGCTCGCCGAGCTCGCGCGCACGGCGCGGGCACGGTCGGACGGCGCGCGCCAGGGCGTCCGCGGCGCGGTCGAGCGGTTCACCGGGGCGGCGGGGCTCGTGCCCGACGACGCCCGGCGACTGCGCGACGCCGCGCACGACGACGCGCGGCTGCACCGCGCCGACGAGGCCGACCTCGCCCGGGCCGCGGCGGACCTGGCGCGAACCGCGGCGGACGGGTCCGCGAGCGTCCACGTCGCGGACGGCGTGCCGTCGTCCCGGTCCGCGCTCGCCGACGGCCGGGTCGCGGACGGGGGCCCGCTCCTGCCCACGGCGGCGGGCGCGGGGACGGTGGCCCCGGCCCCGGGCGTGCACGCGCTCGCCCTCGCGCACGTCGCAGGGCTCGAGGCCGAGGCGGAGGCGCTCGCCGCGCGCGAGATCGCGACCAACGCGACGCTCGTCGCGGCGCGCGACCGGCTCGACGCCGAGCGGGCGCTCGCCGACGCCGTGGAGCGCGTGGCGCGGTTGCGCGCCGAGGAGGCGCGCCTCGCGGAGGAGGAGCCCCGGGTCGCCGACGACCGCCGCCGCGTCGACGCCGCGACCCGCGCCGCCGTCGTCGCCCCCGCGGCGCAGGGCCTCGTCCGCGCGGAGCAGCTCCTCGCCGCCGCGCACGACCGGCTCGCGCTCGCCCGGACGGGCGCGCCCGCGTCCCTCGCCGACGCCGACCCGACGACGCTCGAGGCGCTGCGCGCCGACGTCGCGACGGCCGGGGTGCGCGTGGCCCGGCTGCTCCCCGTGGGCGCCTCGCTCCCCGCCCGGGACCGGGAGGTCGAGGACGGACGCAAGGCCGTCGTGCAGGCCGTCGAGGAGCGAGCGCGCACGCTCGACGAGCTCGCCGCGCGGCCGGCGCTCCGCGAGGAGCTGCGCCTGCGGCTGACGTCGCTCGCGGAGACCGCCGGGACGCTCGGTGCCCTCCAGGAGCAGGCGCTGCGTGCGCGTGCGGTCGAGGAGGCGGCGCGGCAGGCCGCGGCGCTCGCGGGGGAGGAGGAGGCGGCCCGGGCCGCGCGGACCCGGGCCGCGACGGTCGCGCGCGCCGCCGTCGAGCAGGAGGCGCGGGTCCGGGCGGCCCGGATCGCCGGCCTCGCGGGCGAGCTCGCCGCGGGCCTCGTCGAGGAGTCCCCGTGCCCGGTGTGCGGCGGGACGGACCACCCGGCCCCGGCGCCGCTCGCGGACGGCCACCCCACCGCGCAGGACGTCGAGGACGCGGAGCGCGGCCGGGCCGAGGCGGAGCTGGCGCTGCACGACGCCTCCGCGCGCGCGGGGGTGCTCGCCGAACGGCTGACGGCGCGCCGTCGGGACGCCGAGGGCCTGACGCCCCACGAGGCGGCGGGGCGCGTCGCGGAGGTCGACGCGCTCGTCTCGGGCGCGCGGGCGGCGGCCCGCGACCGCGCGGACGCCGAGCGCGAGCTCGACGCCCTCGACGCCGGCACGACCGCGCTCCAGGAACGTGCCGCCGCGCTCGCGGAGGGGATCGCCGGCACGACGGCCCGCCTCGACGAGCTCGAGGCGGCGCTCGACGCCGACCGGGCCGAGATCCGCGCGGAGATCGCCGCGGCCGGGCCCCTGGTGGAGCTGGCCGACCTGCCCGACGCCCTCGCCGACGAGGGCGGGACCCGCAACCCCGTCGCCGTGCTCGCCGCGGCGCTCGACGAGCGGCTCCGCACGATCGACGCCCTCGCCGACGCGAGCACCGCGGTCGCCGTCGCGGCCCGGGCCGTCGCGGACCGCACGGCCGAGCTCGGCGCGATCGTCGACCGGTCGGGGTTCGCGGACGCCGCCGACGCGCTCGCCGCCGTCCTCGACGAGCCGGACCGGCTGGCGCTCGCGCGCCGTGTCGCCGAGCACGAGGCGGCGTGCGCCGCCACGGCCGCCGGGCTCGCCGACCCCGCCCTCGCGGACCTCCCCGCAGACGCCGCGCCCGACGTCGCCGCGGCGCGGGCCGCCGTCGCCGAGGCCGAGGCGACGGCCCGGGCCGCGGGTCGTCGCCACGAGCTCGTCGCCCGTCAGGCGCAGGCCGCGCGCGTCGCCGCGGAGGGGATCGGGACGGCGGTGGACGACTGGGCCCGGGCCCGGGCCGCCGCCGAGCCGGTCGCGCGCATGGCGGCGCTGGCGTCCGGCTCCGGGGACAACGCCCACGCGCTCACGCTCGCGACGTTCGTCCTCGTCCAGCGGTTCGAGGACGTCGTCGCCGCCGCGAACGAGCGCCTCGCGGAGATGTCGTCGGGCCGGTACGAGCTCGTGCGCAGCGCGACGCGCGAGGACGTGCGCGCGCACAAGCGCGGGCTCGCGATGAAGGTCCTCGACCACGTCACCGAGCGGGAGCGCGACCCGCGCACGCTGTCGGGCGGCGAGACGTTCTACGTGTCCCTGTGCCTGGCGCTCGGGCTCGCCGACGTCGTCACGGCCGAGGCGGGCGGCGTCGAGCTGGGGACGCTCTTCGTCGACGAGGGATTCGGCAGCCTGGACCCCGAGACGCTGGAAGCCGTGCTCGCCGCCCTCGGGAGGCTCCGGGCGGGTGGGCGCGTCGTCGGCGTCGTGTCGCACGTCGACGCGCTCAAGCAGTCCATCGCGGAGCGCATCGAGGTACGGCGCGTGCCCGGAGGCGGGAGCACGCTCACCGTGCGAGCGTGAGGACGACGGCGCTCGCCCGAGGCGCCGGCCCGGCGACAACGTCCGGCGTCGCCGGGCGGAGAACGCCGACGAGCGCGCCGGGCGGTGAAGGTCTGCCGTGCGCGCCCGGCGGAGAACGTCGGCCGAGCGCGCCCACGACCGGTCGAGGTGGCCTGATGCGGCGGCCGTCCACCGGCGGCGAGAGGTGGTGCGCATGGCGGGACCGACCGGGCCGGGCGGCGCGGCGAGCCCGCGCGACGCGCGGCTGCGGCGGCGCTGGGACCGGGAGGCGAGCGCCTACGACCGCGGCATGGCCGTCGCCGAGCGCCGTCTCTTCCCGGACGTCCGCCCCCGCGCGTGCGGGCTCGCGACGGGCGAGACGCTCGAGGTCGCGATCGGCACGGGCCTCAACCTCGCGCACTACCCCGCGCACGTGCTCCACGGCCGGCTGACGGGCGTCGAGTGGAGCCCGGGGATGCTCGCGCTCGCGCGGCGACGGGCGGCGGAGCGGGGGATCGACGTCGACCTCCGGCTCGGCGACGCGCAGCGGCTCGACCTGCCCGACGACGCCTACGACACCGTGGTCTGCACCTTCTCGCTCTGCGCGATCCCCGACCACCGTGCCGCGCTCGCGGAGATGGTCCGCGTGCTGCGGCCCGGCGGCCTGCTCGTCCTCGCGGACCACGTCGGGTCGACGTCGTGGCCGCTCCGCGCGCTCCAGGCGGCGGTCGACGTCGTGAGCGTCCCGCTCGCCGGCGAGCACTTCCGCCGCCGCCCGCTGCGCTGGGTGCTCGACGCGGGGCTCACCGTCGAGCGGCACGAGCGCACGCGGGCGGGCGTCATCGAGTGGTTCGCGGCGCGCACACCCGGTCCACGAGCTCGGTGACCGCCGCGCGGACGGGGCGGGGCGGCGCACCGCCGTCGAGCGCCAGCGCCGCACGGTCGAAGGCCGCGGAGAGCAGGAGGGTCAGCGCGTCGAGACGGTCGTCGTGCGCGATGTCGCGCGCGACGTCGTCTGCGGCGTCGTCCGTGATGCGCGGTGCGGTCGGCCCGTGCTCGCGCGCGGGGACGGGGCTCGGGCGCTCGGGCGCGGGGTGCTCCCCGTGGTGCGGTCCCGCCGTCGGCTCCTCGGTGCCGTGGTCGTCGCGCGCGCTGCCCTCGCGGGTGCGCTCCTGGTCCGGCGCGGTGTCCAGCGCGGCGGCGAGGCCCGCGCGCAGCGTGCGACGGGCGTGGCGCGCGTCGAGGGCGTCGGCCTCGACGGCACCGAGCACGGCCGGGGCGTCGACGAGCAGCAGGCGCGTCCGGCCGGGGACCGCCATCGCGTCCAGGTAGGCCCGCGCGCCCTCGACGAGCATCCCGCGGGCGTCGGGTGCGTCGGGTGCGTGCCGAGAGCGGGGGGCGGGGGGTGCGTCGCTCGTGCGGGGTGCCGTCCGGGTCGCGCTCGCGGCTGTGGCCTCGTGGACGCCGCCGAGCGGGCCGGTCCGCGCCTCGATCTCGCGCGCGACGGCTTCCGCCTCGGCCTCGACGACCGCCCGGAACAGGTCCCGCTTGTCCGTGTAGTGGTGGTACAGCGCGCCGCGCGTGACGTGCGCGGCCGCGGCGATCTGCGGCGTCGACGCCTCCGCGTACCCGGGGTCGACGAACAGCTCGCGCGCGGCGGCGACGAGGGCGGACCGGGTGGCGAGGGTGCGCTCGGCGTTGGTGCGACGGCTCTCTTGCATACCGACAGACTGTAGGTCATTCTTAGATACATACAGCCTGTTTGTTTTCTCACGCGGCTGCCGGCCCCGACCAGGAGGAGAAGATCCGTGCGCATCACGAGCTGGTACCCGGTGATCATGACCGGGGACGTCGCGGCGACCGCGGCGTTCTACGTCGAGCACCTCGACCTCCGGCCGCTCTTCACGAGCGACTGGTACGTGCACCTGCAGTCCGTGCACGACGACGCGGTGAACCTCGCCGTGCTGGACGGCGACCACGAGACGATCCCCGAGAGCGGGCGGGGGAGGGCGAGCGGCCTCCTGCTCAACCTGGAGGTCGAGGACGTCGACGCCGTCCACGACCGGTTCGTCGCGGCGGGCCTGCCGATCCTCCGTTCGCTGCGCGACGAGGCGTTCGGCCAGCGGCACTTCATCACGGCCGACCCGAACGGCGTCCTCCTCGACGTCATCACGCCGATCCCGCCGTCGGGGGAGTTCGTGGAGCAGTACGAGGAGTCCGCGCTCCTGACGGCGTAGCGGACCGGGCGGGGCGGCGCCCGGTGTCACGCCCCCCGCCCGGCGTAGCGCACCGGACGGGCGGGGCGCCGGGTGTCACGAACCCGGGCCGCGTCCGTCCCTCCTACGGGGGCAGGGCGACGGCCGACCGCGGTCGTCGCGCGTCATCACCGGGACCGTCGCGACCGCGGCGGGGTGGACCGCCGCCCGGTGCCGTCGAAGGAGAGCAGCAATGTCAGCAGCATCGTCCCCGCTCGAGCGCGAGCTGCGGCGCATGGAGGTCATCGCGCGCCGCGAGCAGCTCCGGCTCGTGGGCCGTGTCCTGCCGCGCGTGGCCGAGCGCCGTCGCTGGGCGGACGCCCCGCGCCGTCAGTCCCCGACGACCGCGGCCCGGTAGACGGCCCGGCGCCGACCCCACGGGCCGCCGCGACTCCGCCGACGCGCTCCGTCGGGCGCACGTGGGGCGCACGCCGGTCGAGCGTCGCACCGCGGCCGAGCGCTGCGTCTGCGGCCGCGCGCTGCACGTCCGGGTGGATCCCTCGTCCCGGAGCGCATCTCTCGGAACGCGGGCGCTCAGCCCGGTGCGCCCAGGCCGGCGAGGTCGCGCGCCCGCAGGAGCACGTCGTCGAGCATCTGCGGCGTGAGGCGTCCGGTGAACGTGTTCTGCTGGCTCACGTGGAAGCACCCCAGGAGGGTGAGGGTCGGCGCGAGAGCCGCCTGCCCGGCGTCGGGCACGGCGCTCGCGGGGCGTCCCGCCGCGTCGCGGACCGCCGCGGGGGCCCGACGGCGCAGCGTCACCTCCGCGCCGTGCGCGAACCGCGGTCGGGGCCGGGGGACGTCCCAGCCCTGCTCCGCGAGCGTCGACAGCAGCGCCTGCCAGCCGAAGCCGCCGAGCACGACCGCGACGCGCACGGTCGCACCGAGCAGCTCGACCTCGCGCGCGAGGTACGGCCCGCACCGTCGGCGTTCCTCGGGCGTCGGCTTGTTGTCGGGCGGGGCGCACCGCACCGGGGCGGTGACGCGGATCCCGGTGAGGCGCAGCCCGTCGTCGGCGGACACGGAGGTCGCCTGGTTGGCCAGGCCCGTGCGGTGCATGGACGCGAACAGGAAGTCGCCGCTGCGGTCGCCCGTGAACATGCGGCCCGTGCGGTTGGCCCCGTGCGCGGCGGGCGCGAGCCCGACGACGAGGATCCCCGCGCGCTCGTCGCCGAACCCGGGCACGGGGCGGGCCCAGTAGTCCTCGTCCCGGAACGACGCGCGCTTGACGTCGGCGACGTGCTCGCGCCACGCGACGAGCCGCGGGCACGCGCGGCACTCGACGAGGTGGTCGTCGAGCGCCGCGAGCGACGGCGCGGCCCGTGCGGCGAGCGGGTACTCGGGGTCGTCGGGCGTCACCCGCCCATTCTCCGCGCCGAGCACGGGGTTGCTGTCGTCATCCGGTGGATCACGACAGCAACCTCGTGGTCGACGGCGCGTGGGGTCGTGCTCGGCGGGAAGAGCCCGCCGGGTCAGGCACCCCGGTCGGCGAGCGCCTCGGCGAGCGCCGCGGCGTCGTCGGGGACGCCGACGGCGGCCTCGCGCTCGGTCTGGTCGACGACGCCCGCGGCACGGGGTCCGCCGGCCTCCTCGTCGGCCGTGGTCGTGCTGCCGACCTCCGCCGCGTCCCGGGTGCCGAGGGCGTCCGCCGCCTCGTCCGGGACGGGCGCGCCGAACGTGTGCCGCAGGCCGAGCAGGACCGCGCCGGCGATGACGACGACGCCGAACATCACCGCGGCCATCGTCACGGGCGGCGACCCGCCGAGCAGCCCGGTCACCGGCGCGATGATCGCCCCGACGCCGAACTGGAAGGCCCCGATGAGCGCGGCGGCGCTCCCGGCGCGGTGCGCGTTGCGCTCGAGCGCGATGGCGGGGACGGACGGCATGACGAAGCCCGCGGTGCCGAGCGTGAGGACGATGAGCGGGACGAGCCACGCGAGCCCGCCGCCGGCGAGCGCCGCGACGAGCAGCCCGCCCGAGAGGACGAAGCCCGCGGCGACCGCGCCCTGGAGGATGCGCTCGGGCGCCACGCGGCCCACGAGCGCGCCGTTGATCTGGCTGCCGGCGGTCACGGACACCGCGCCGACGCCGAACACGATCGCGTACTGCTGGGCGGACATGCCGAAGAAGTCCTGGAACACGAACGTCGACGCGGAGATGTAGGTGAACATCGCGGCCATGTAGAAGCCCGCGATGAGCGCGAGCCCGATGAACGACCAGTCGGTGAGGAGCGAGCCGTAGGAGCGCAGGGCGGCGACGGTCCCGCCCGAGCGGCGGCGGTCCGCGGGCAGGGTCTCGCGCAGGCGGAGCAGCACGAGCACGAACAGCACCGCGCCGACCACGGCCAGCGCGACGAACATGCCGCGCCATGAGCCGAGCCGCAGGAACTGCGCGCCGATCGTCGGCGCGAGGATGGGTGCCACGCCCACGACCAGCATGAGGCGCGCGATGACCTTGCCGATCTGGTAGCCCTCGAACGAGTCGCGCACGATCGCCATGGAGAGCACCATCCCGGCGGCCGCGGCGAGGCCCTGGACGAACCGCAGGCCGGTGAGCGCGGCGACGGACCCGGCGAACACGATGCCCGCGGACGCGGCGACGTACACCGCGAGGGACACGAGCAGGGGTGCGCGACGGCCGATCGCGTCGGAGACCGACCCGATGAGGAGCTGGCCGAGCGCGAGCCCCGCGAGGGTCGCGGTGAGCGTGAGCTGGACACGGGACTCGGTGGTGCCGAGCTCGTCGACGATGCGCGGGAAGGCGGAGAGGTAGAGGTCGATCGTCAGCGGACCGATCGCGGTGAGCGCGGAGAGCAGCAGGACGAGCCCCGCGCTGATGCGCCCGGGTCGGGCGGGAGCGGCGGGGCTCGTGGAAGGTCCGGTGCCCGGCTGGGCGGCGACGGGCGCGGTCGGCGCCGGGGTCGCGGGTGGGGTGGAGGCCATGACAGGGGCAACCGCGGGCGGGGCGCCACATGTTCCCGGACGCCGTACGCGATCGCATGCTGAGACGGCGGACGAGCGTCAGGCGCGGCCGGGCGCCTCGCGGGCGCGGTCGGCGGCGTCGGACCCGCCTGCGCGCCCGGCGGCCGCGAGCCCGCGCCGCGCACGGGCGTCCTCGGCGGCGTCGTCGAGCTCGACGGCGAGCGCGCGGGCTGCGTCGTGCAGGTCCGCCGCGCGGCGGGCGTCCCCTGCGGCGAGCACGGCCTCCCCGAGCGCGTTGAGCGCCTCCGTCTCGACGAGTCGTGCGCGGACGCGTCGCGCCAGCTCGACCGCAGCCTCGCCCGCCGCGACCGCCTCCGCGACGGAGCCCGCGGCGAGCAGCGCGGTCGCGAGGGCGCTGCGGGCCTCGGCCTCGGCGTCGGGGTCCCCGAGCGCGACCGCGGCCCCCACCGCGGCCCGCAGCTCCGCGACGCCGGCCTCGGTCTCGCCGGAGCCCACGAGGAGTCGTCCCACGTGCACCCGGGCGCGCGTCGCGAGCCCTGCGTCGCCGAGCGACGTCGCGCTGGCGAGCGCGTCGCGGTGCTGCGCGAGCGCGCGGTCGAGGCTGCCCTCGGCCTCGGAGAGGATCGCGGCGTTGCTCGACACGATGGCGACGTTGAGGACGTCGCCCACGCGCCGCGACAGCGCGAGCGCCCGGTCGTAGCCGGCACGCGCGTCGTCGTGCCGCCCGAGGATCCGGTGCACGTCCGCGAGGTTCCCGACGGCGCGGCCCTCGCTGACCGGGTCGCCCGCGGTCCGCGCCCCGGCGGCGGCGTCGTGGTACGCGGTCTCCGCCTCGTCGAAGCGACCGAGCCGCTTGTACACGTTGCCGATGCGGTTGAGCGTCTGGCCGGGGCGTGGGTCGTCGCCGCGCTCGAGCGAGCGGACGAGCTGGGCGAGCGCCTCGTCGTACCGGCCGAGCCGTTCGAGCGCGCGTCCGAGGTCGCGCCCGGCCTGGGACCGCCCGGACGCCCGCCCGTGCTCGACCGCCGCCGTGTGCACCGCGACCGCGTCGTCCCAGCGCCCCGCCGAGTCGAGGTACGGCGCGAGCAGGGCGGAGAGGTCGGTCACCGGGTCGGCGAGCTCGTGCTCCGCGGCGAGCGTCGACGTCGCGACGAGCAGGTCCCGGTGGGCGTCGAGCCACGCGAGCGCGACGTCGGTCGTGCGCGCCGCCGCCGCGCCCCCCGACCCGGCCGAGTCGGATCCGGCCGCCCCTGGCCCGGTCGCGCCCGGCCCGGCCGTGCGCCCGGGGGCGTCGTGGTGGGGCGCCGCCGCATGCACGGCGGGCCGGGCGTCGTCGAGCAGCCGGGCGGCGAGCCGCCCGACGGCGGTGACCCGCGCGGAGAACGGGTCGTCGGACCGGGCGAGGTCGGCGGCGAGGGTGCGGACGGCGTCGGGCACGACGACCTCGCCGCGCGGCCCGTGCGTGACGAGGTGCGCACGCCCCAGCGCGGCGAGCGCGTCGCGGCTCTCGCTCGTCGAGACGCCGAGGAGCACGGCGACCCAGGCGGCGTCGAGCGGCACCGGGACGAGGGCGAGGAGGCGCAGGGCGCGGGCGTGGTCGGCGGGAAGGTCGCGGTGCGCCGCGGCGAGCGCCGGGTGGAGGACCGGCCCGGGCAGGTCCTCCACGCGCCGGGCGTGGTCGGCGAGCGACCAGCCGGGCCGCGCACGGACGTCGTCGGCGGTGCGCACCAGCGCGGCGGGGACGCCCCCGCACGCACGGACCAGCCGGGTCGAGGCCTCCGGCTCGGCGGCCACGCGGTCCGCGCCGACGACCGACCCGAGGAGCGCGATCGCGTCGTCCTCGCGGAGCGGGTCCAGGGTCGTGCCGACCGCGGCGGGCAGGTCGAGCACGCGGTGCGCCGTGGCCACGACGCGCGCCGTGGCCGGCAGGTGCGCGACGACGTCCGCGGCCTGGGCGGCGTCGGTCGCGTCGTCGAGGACGACGGTCGTGCGGCGCCCAGCGAGCGCGGCCGCGAGGGCCGCGGCGAGCGCGGGGAGATCGCGCGCCTGCGCGTCGGGCGGCGGCGCGCCGAGCGCCTGGAGCAGCGCGTCGAGCACGACGGCGGCCGACGGCGTCGCACCGCCCGGTTCCCCGTGGAGGTCGACCCGCACGACCACGTCCGCCGGGACCTCGCGCGCGACGGCGAGCGCGACGCTCGTCGTCCCCGTCCCGGCGAGACCCGTGACGGTCACGACGCGCGGCGCGGCGTTGCCGGGCGCGTCCTCGTCCGGTGGCTCCGCGAGCACCGCGACCAGCCGGGCGACCTCGCCGTCCCGGCCGACGAGCGGACGGTCGGGCGCGACCGGCCCTCGTCGCACGGTCGGCGCCGCGCCGTGCGGTCGGTCGGCGGCGCGCGGCCCGGTGCGCGCCGCCGCGTCCACGGCGGTGCCCTGCGCGGAGGCCGCCCGCGCGGCCGTCCGGTACGCCGCACGCCACCCCGCGGGCCGTGCGTCGCCGAGGGCCTGCGCGACGTCGGCGAGGAGGTCGACGTCGAGCCGGGAGCGACCCTCCCGGAAGACGTCGTAGACGGTCACGCGGCCGGGTCGCGCCTCCGCGGCGGGCACGCCCCGCGCGGTGCGGAGCGCGCCGACGCGCCGTGCGATCTCCGTGTACGAGGGGTCGCCGGCCCAGGAGCGCAGCGCCCGTAGGCGGGTCGCGAGCTCGTCCACCGACCCGGCGCCCACGGGGGACGGCGGCGGGTCGAGGGGCACCGCGCCAGGCTAGCGACGGCCACCGACCGGCGCCCGACGTGACCGCGCCGCGGAGGTGCCGGGCGCGGACGGCCGGGTGAAGAACGCGCCCGCGCCGTTCGGGATCGTTCGGGGCGCGTGCCCCGCGGGCCGCCCGGCGGCCACGCTGCCCGGAAGCCGCGACGACCGCGGCGCGACGGACCGCGTCGGTGGCGCGGGGAGACGAAGGAGCGACGGTGGGCCTGTTCGACAAGCTCAAGGACATGTTCTCGGGGACCGCGGACCTGTACGCGAAGGAGGACGCTCCCGCGCTCACGCCGGCGCAGCAGCGCGGGCTCGCGCTCGGCGCGGTCTACGCCGTCGAGGGCGTGCTGCCCGTCAACGCGCTGACCGTGGAGGCGGACGCCCGCACGGCCGCGAAGCCGCTCGCGGCGGGGTGGGACGTGCGGGGCGCGGACGACGTCGAGCGCACGTACGAGTTCCTGCTCACCCAGGGACACCGCGGCTACTACGCGATCGCGATGCCCAAGGTCGAGGAGCTGTACTCGGGCCGGCTGAGCCGCCGCGACGCGAAGGGTGCGGCCGAGCAGCACGCCGCCCAGGCGCGGCAGGAGGCGACGGCGCGCGGGCTCGACCCCGAGCGCGCGGTCGCGTTCTACCAGGGCTGGAGCGCGTCGGCGCAGGTGGGCGGGCACGGCGAGCTCGCGGACCCGCTGCCGCCGTCGATCGCGGCGTGGGACGCGGCGCGGGTGGTGCACGTCAGCCGCCTCGCGGTCGACGCCGGGTTCGTCTCGCCCGAGCGGGCGTGGGCGGCGATCGAGGAGGCCGTCGTGATGTCGCGCCCCGCGTACGCGTCGTGGGAGCAGTTCGGCGACGGGTTCCTCGCCGGGCGCGCGTTCTGGTCGGCGGGCAACCGCACCCCGATCGACCAGGACCTGCCCGACTTCAAGCGCGCGGTGCGACGACTCCTGGACACCGAGTCGTCTCCGTGGCGGACACTGTCGTACTGACGGTGCCGGCCCGCTGCCCGGCGACCGGGCAGCGGGCGGCGCGCTCGACGGCCCGGGACGCACGGGCCGGTCGGGCGGTCCGTGGAGCCGAAGGATCGAACGAGGGAGGGCGGACGGTGCACCGGTCGCCGTGGTGGTGGCGCGCAGGACTCCTGCTCGTCGTGGTCGGCGTCGGCGTGGCGGTCGTGGTCGCCGACGACGGTCTGCGCTCCGAGGTCCACGCCGCGTTGTCGAACCTCGCGCGGGCGCTGTTCTGACGGACGCCCCGCCCCGTCGAGCACGACGACACGCGCCGTCGAGCACGACCTTGCTGTCGCCAGGGGCGTCAGAACGAGAGCGAGGTCGTGCTCGGCGCGGGGGTCACCCCTGGGCGTCGCGCCAGGCGACCCAGTCCCGCACGAGCGACAGGTCGTAGTCCGGCCCGCTGGTGCCGACCGTGAACAGCGTCGCGCCCGCGGCGACGAGCGCGTCCGCGGACTCCGACGGCGGCCGGGAGACGCCGACCGAGCGCTCGACGAGCGCGGCGGTGTCGCGGCCGACGGCCTCGCCGTGCTCGTCGAGGATCGCGCTCTTGCGTGCGAGCGTGGCCGCGTCGCCGAACGAGTGCCACACGTCCGCGTGCTCCGCGACGATGCGCAGGGTCTTGCGCTCGCCGCCGCCACCGACGAGGACGGGGATGTCGCGCGTGGGCGCCGGGTTCGACGCCGCCCAGCGGGCCTTGATGCGCGGCAGCGCCGCGGCGAGGTCGGCGATGCGCCCGCCCGCGGTGCCGAACTCGTACCCGAACCGGTCGTAGTCCTTCTCGAACCAGCCCGCCCCGATCCCGAGGATCAGACGACCGCCGCTGATGTGGTCGACCGTCCGCGCCATGTCGGCCAGGAGGTCGGGGTTGCGGTAGCTGTTGCACGTGACGAGGGCGCCGATCTCGACGCGCGAGGTCTGCTCGGCCCACGCTCCGAGCATCGTCCAGCACTCGAAGTGCTTGCCGTCGGGGTCGCCGGTCAGGGGGAAGAAGTGGTCCCAGTTGAAGATGACGTCGACGCCGAGGTCCTCCGCGCGCAGCACGGCGTCGCGGACCTGGGCGTAGTCGGCGTGCTGCGGCTGGAGCTGGACGCCGATGCGGTACGGGTGCCGGGATGAGGTCATGCCGGGCAATCTACGTCCAGGTCGAGAACGACGACAGCCCGCGTCGAGCACGGGGTTGCTGTCGCCACGAGCGTCAGAACGACGGCACGGTCGTGGTCGGCGGACCTAGGGTGGGCGCATGAAGCGACTGGTGGGCCTGATCGTGACGCTCGTGGTGATCGTGGCGGTCGCCGTCGTGGCGGACCGGGTCGCGGTCCGCGCCGCGGAGCGCGGCGCGGTGACGGCGTTCGAGGACCAGGCCGACGACGTGACCGGGGCGCAGCTCGACATCACGGGCTTCCCGTTCCTCACGCAGCTCGCGCGCGGCGAGCTGACGCACGTCACGGGCTCGGCGGACACCGCGTCGTTCGGGGGCTACGCGATCTCCGACCTGCAGGTCGAGGCCGAGGGCGTGAGCACGTCGGAACCGCACCGGATCGCGTCCGGGACGGCATCGGGCGTCATCGCCGTGGAGTCGCTGCAGCAGATCGTCGCCGAGCAGACCGGCCTGGACGTGGGACTCACCGCGGCCGACGACGTCCTGTCGCTCGCGTTCGACCTGCTGGGCGCGACGATCACGGTCGACGTGACGCCGCGCGTCTCCGGGCCGGCCGAGCTCGCGGTCGACGTCGTCGCGGTCCGCACGGGCCTCGGGACGGTGTCGGTCGACGACCTGCCGTCGGGGATCTCCCGCGCCCTGTCCGACCTGCGGGTCCCGCTCGACCTGCCCGACGGCGTCGCGCTCGACTCCGTGTCCGTCGTCGAGGGCGGGGTGCGCGTCGGGGTGACCGGGACCGACGTCGTCGCCGAGGACCTGGTGGCGTCGTGACCCGCGCGGCACGGGTGGCGCGGTGACGGAGGCGCCGGTCGACGAACGCCACGTGCGCGCGGCGCGCCTCGCCGCGCACCGCCTGCGGTCGCCCGACCTGCCCGACGTGCCGACCGCCGTCGGGCACCTCGTCGCGGTCCAGGGCCAGGAGTTCCACCCTGCGCTGTGGGGCCTCACGCGCCGGCTGCGACCCGAGGCCCGGCCCGGTGCGGCAGGTGCCGCGGCGGTCTGCGACCGCGGGGAGGTGGTGCGCACGCACGTGCTGCGCCCCACCTGGCACCTCGTCCGCTCCGACGACGCCCGCTGGCTCGTCGAGCTCAGCGCACCTCGGGTGCACCAGGCCAACGGGACGATGTACCGGCAGGTCGGGACGGCGGGCCACGCCGCCGAGACCGACCTCGTCGTCGCGGCCGTGCAGGAGCGCCCCCGGACGCGCCGCGAGCTCGCGGGACTGCTCGCCGCCCACGGTCGCCCCCTCGAAGGCATCGCGCTCGGCTACGTGCTCATGCAGGCCGAGCTCGACCGGCAGCTCGTCAGCGGGCCGCTCGACGGCAAGCAGCAGACCTACGCCGCGTTCGACGACCGCGTCCCCGCGGGCTACGGGCCGCTCGGCGAGCGGTTCGACCGCGACGCCGCGCTCGTCGAGCTGCTGCGGCGGTACCTCGCGAGCCGCGCGTACGCGACGGTCAAGGACGTCGCGCAGTGGTCGGGCTTCACGCTCACCGAGGTGCGGCACGGGCTCGACCTGCTCGGGGCGGAGGTCGTGGCCGTGCCCGGCGCGGGCGCGCTGGAGGGCACGACCCTGTGGCGGCTCGCCGACGCCGACCCTCGCGTGGTCGATCCCGGCCCGTTCGTGGGCGCCCTCGCGCCCGACGGCGACCCGGACCGCCCGGTCGTCGACCTGCTGCAGAGCTACGACGAGCTCTTCACGTCCTACGGCGAGACGCGCAGGCTCGTCGTGGCGGAGGGCGTCGACCTGGGCGACCGGCTCGGGTCGTTCATCCACGGGCTCGCGGTCGACGGGGTGGTGGTCGGGCGGTGGCGCTGGGTCGTCGGGACGCGCGACGTCGTCGTCGAGCCGCAGTGGCGCCGCACGCCCACGCGCGCGGAGACGGCGGCGTTCGACGAGCAGGTCGCCGCCGTCTCGGCCCACTGGGGGCGAACCGCTGACACGGCCCGCCGCGGCCGGTAGGGTGCGGGCACCCGCAGAGCGGCGGGTCACGCAGGGGACAGGGGGAACGATGCGCGACACGGCGCGGGACGACAGGGCACGCCCGGACGGCACCGGGGACGACGGCGGACCGGGGCGGTCGACCCGCTGGCGGGCGCCGCTGGTCGGCGGGGCGCTCGTCGTCGCCGTGCTCGGGGTCGGGATCGCCGCGGCCCTGACCGGCCGCGCGGCGGGCACCGAGCCGAGCGACGCCGTCGGCGGTGCACCGGCCGCGGAGGCCCCCGGGGACGACCCGGCGCTCGCCGCGGAGACCCCCGCGCCGGCACCCGTCGAGACGAACGGCGTGCAGCAGTGCGGCGCCGTCACCGGCACCGCGGGCACGCCGGTCCAGGTCCGGGGCGACGACGGCGAGCCGACCGAGCTCGGCGGTCTCGAGGGCTGGTGGAACAGCACGCCGGCGAGCGACGCCGGTGGGTGGCTCGACGTCGAGAAGTGGCCCCGTCAGGTGCTCGACCACCCCGCCACGGTCACGGTCGAGACGACGACCGGCACCGTCCTGGAGTCGTTCGACCGCCGGACCTGCACGGGCGTCGAGGCCTGGACGGCGCCGGACCTGTCCGCGCTCCCGCCGTCGACCGTCGTCGTGCTCGACGCCGAGACGGGCGAGGTCCTGGCCGAGCACCCCGTGGAGCTCGTGACGCCCTGACCCCGCCCGGCTCAAGGACGGGGTGCGCCGGGGCGCGTGACGAGGTGGATCAGCACCGACGTCAGGACGATCACCCCGACGTACACCGCCATCGCGACGGGCGACGTCACGGCGAGGACCGTCAGCGCGACGTTCCCCACGAGGTGCAGCACGACCGCCGCCGGCACCCCGCCCCGCAGGCGCTCGCTGACCAGCCAGTACGCGCTCGAGAGCGGGATCATGGCGAGCAGGAACAGCGCCGCCTCGACGCTCACGAGACCGAGGGACGACTGCCACGTCCCGGTGAGGGCGAACAGCGGCAGGTGCCAGACCGCCCACACCGCGCCGAGCACGACCGACGTCGCGAGCGGCGACAGCCGACGCCGCAGGCGCGGCTGCGCGTAGCCGCGCCACCCGAACTCCTCCGACAGCGGCCCCGCGCACAGCGAGACGAGGGCGAACAGGAGCGGTCCGCCCGACCCGGCGACCGCCGCCGCCCCGGCCGACAGGTCCGCCGTCGGGCCGCCGAGGAACGGCACGACGAGCGCGGTCAGGACCGCGGGCGCGGCGCCGATCCCGACCGCGGCCGGGAGCCATCGGCCGGCCGCGCCCCAGCGCGCCGCGCGCGGGCTGCGGCGCCCCGCCGCGCGCAGCACGAGCGCCGCCAGCGTCGGGCCGAAGCCGCCGAGCGCGAAGAGCGCGAGCACGACGGGGTCGACGAGGTCGCCGCCGAGCAGCCAGGCGGCGCCCCACGACGCCCAGGACAGCCCGAACGCGAGCGCCCAGAACGCGGCGAGCCCGCCGCGGAGGGGCCGCTCGGGGCCGTCCGGGGACAGAGCGGAGCCGTCCGGGGACGAGGCGGGCGAGACGCGCCGGGACCGTGAGGCAGCGGGGAGAGGACGTGCGCTGGTCGTCATGTCTCGATCTCACCGCTTCGTCCCGTTCCGCGGACCCCGGGCCGCCCCCGACCGAAGGTGGGGACAACCCCCCCCGGTCCGGCTCGCCGAGCACGGGCGTGCCCGTCGTCGAGCACGACCTGGAGGTCGTTCCGGGCCCCAGAACGACGCTCATGTCGTGTTCGGCGGGAAGGGGGTGGCAGGGTGGGGGCGTGACCGCGACGCCCGAACCCGCCCGGCCCGCGAACTGGGCGGGGAACCTCACCTATTCCTCGGCGGAGGTCGTGCACCCCGCGACGCCGGACGAGCTCGCCGACGTCGTGCGGCGCTCGCCGCGCGTCAAGGCGCTCGGGTCGCGGCACTCTTTCGGTGACGTCGCGGACACGACCGGCACTCACGTCGTGCTCGACCGGTTCGACGACGGCCGCCCGCCCGTCGTGGTCGACCCCGCCACGGGCGTGGCGTCGGTCGCCGCGGGGCTGCGGTACGGCGACGTGACCCGGCAGGTGCAGGCCGCGGGCCGGGCGCTCGCGAACCTCGCGTCGCTCCCGCACATCTCCGTCGCGGGCTCGGTCGCGACGGCGACCCACGGCTCGGGCGACCGCGTCGGCTCGCTCGCGAGCGCCGTCGTCGGGCTGGAGCTGGTGACGGGCGACGGCGTGCGTCGGACGCTGCGGCGCGGGGACCCGGACTTCGCCGGCGCGGTCGTCGCGCTCGGGGCGCTGGGCGTGGTGACCCGGGTGGAGCTCGAGACCGTCCCGACGTTCGACGTGCGCCAGGACGTGCACGTCAGGCTGCCGTGGGACGCGGTGACCGCGCACTACGACGAGCTCACGGCGTCGGCGTACTCGGTGAGCCTCTTCACGGACTGGGGGCCCGACGGCGTGCAGCAGGTCTGGCGCAAGTCGCGCCTCGCGCCGGGGGAGACCGGGACCGCGCGTGCGGAGCTCTTCGGGGCGACGCCCGCCGCGACGACGCTGCACCCCCTCCCCGGCGTCGATCCCGTGCACTGCACGCGCCAGCTCGGTGAGCCCGGCCCGTGGAACGAGCGGCTGCCGCACTTCCGGCTCGACTTCACGCCGAGCAACGGCGCCGAGCTGCAGTCGGAGTACCTCGTGCCGCGCGCCCGCGCGCAGGAGGCGTTCGCCGCGATGCGCGACCTCGGCCCGCGCGTGACCCCGCTGCTCCAGGTGGGGGAGATCCGCACGGTCGCGGCCGACGCGGAGCCGCTCTGGCTGAGCCCGTTCGACGCCCCGGCGGTCGGCGTCCACCTCACGTGGAAGCCCCTGCCCGACGACGTCGCGCGCGTCCTGCCCGACGTCGAGGCCGCGCTCCTCCCGCTGGGCGCGCGCCCGCACTGGGGCAAGCTCTCGCACGCGCTCGTCCACGACCCGGGCTCGGTCGCGACGCTCTACCCCCGCTTCGACGACTTCGGCGAGCTCGTGCAGCGGTACGACCCCGACGGTCGCTTCCTCGGCGGCTACGTCGAGCGTCTCCTGGCGGGCTGACCGCTCGGGCAGGGTGGTTCGTCACGGTTCGGCGTCGATGTCCCCGCCGGTTTGGTGAGTGGAGCGGTGCGGCCTCACACTCGTGCGCAGGTGCTGCGCACCGCCGGGTCCTCTGTTCCCCGTACGTTCCTCGGTCCACCGGGCCGGGTGCCGACGTAACACGACGGAGACGATCGGTGTCTACGCTGCCCCT
The DNA here is from genome assembly GCF_052044445.1 of Cellulosimicrobium sp. 22598. Classification (NCBI taxonomy): domain Bacteria; kingdom Bacillati; phylum Actinomycetota; class Actinomycetes; order Micrococcales; family Promicromonosporaceae; genus Cellulosimicrobium; species Cellulosimicrobium sp. 22598. The sequence goes on along the minus strand of NZ_JBQEMZ010000004.1, from coordinate 133,451 downwards.
GCCCGGCCCCCACCCGATCGGAGAACACCATGCGTACGACCCTGCGCAAGCTCCCCCTCGGCCTCGTCGCGCTCACCGCGACGAGCGCCCTCCTGCTCACCGCGTGCACCGACGCGTCCCAGACCGGGACGGACGGCAGCACCGCAGGATCCGACGAGACGTCGTCCGCGCCGTCGTTCGACCCCTCGACGATCGAGGTCGACGAGGCGGCCGCCGCGCTGCTGCCCGAGGACGTCGCGTCCGCGGGGACGCTCGTCGTCGCCTCGAACACGGAGTACGCGCCCGCCGAGTTCATCGACGCGGACGGCACGACCCCGATCGGGTTCGACATCGACGTCATCAAGGCCGTCGGCGCGACGCTCGGCCTCGACGTCGACGTCCAGTCGGCCGACTTCCCGGCGATCATCCCGGCGCTGGGCACCAAGTACGACGCCGGCATCTCCTCCTTCACGATCACGGAGGAGCGCATGCAGGAGGCCAACATGATCTCCTTCCTCAACGCGGGCTCCGCGTACGCGGTCGCGGCGGGCAACCCGGACGACGTCGACCCGGCGAGCCTGTGCGGCCTGACCGTCGCCGTCCAGACCGGCACCATCCAGGACGAGGACATCGCCGTGCAGAGCCAGGCGTGCACCGACGCGGGCGAGGAGAAGATCGACATCCTCCAGTACGAGTCGCAGTCCGACGCCACGACGAACGTCGCGGGCGGCAAGGCGCAGGTCCTCTACGCGGACTCGCCGGTCATCGGCTACGCGGTCGAGCAGACCGGCGGCCAGCTCGAGCAGCTCGGCGACGTGTTCGACAGCGCGCCGCAGGGCGTCGTCGTCGCGAAGGACGACACCGAGCTCGCCGCCGCGATCCAGGCGGCGCTGCAGTCGCTCATGGACAGCGGCCAGCTCGTCGAGATCCTCGGTGCGTGGGGCAGCGGCGACGCCGCGCTCGAGACCGCGGAGATCAACCCGTCCGTCGGCTGACGCCCCCGTCCAGCCACCCCGACCCAGCCTCCGTCGTGTCGCGGGCGCCCGTGCGGCGCCCGCGACCGGCACACTGGACGCCTGCGCGGACGACGTCGTCCGCGCGGCCCGGCTCGTGCCCCGAGCCCCGACCCCCCGAGGTGCACCATGACCGGTAGGACACCCGGCGGCGACGCCGCCGGCGCACCGGGCGACGACCCGGTCCCCGACCGCATCCACGCCCGACCCGTCCCGCGGCCCGGCCGGTGGATCTCCGCCGTCGTGCTGCTGGTCCTCGCCGCGATGGCCGCGAACGCCCTGCTGACGAACGAGAAGTTCCGCTGGGACGTCGTCTGGCTCTACTTCCGCGACGTGACGGTGGTGCGCGGCGTGGGCTGGACGCTCGTGCTGACGTTCTGCTCGATGGCGATCGCGATCGTGCTCGCCGTGCTGCTCGCGATCATGCGACGGTCGGACAACCCCGTCATGAAGTCGGTGAGCTGGGGCTACATCTGGTTCTTCCGCGGCACCCCGATCTACACCCAGCTCGTGTTCTGGGGCCTGGTCTCGGTGCTCTACCCGCGCCTGAGCCTCGGCATCCCGTTCGGTCCCGAGTTCTTCGAGTTCCGCACGGCGGACCTGTTCACGGCGTTCGTGTGCGCGCTCATCGGGCTCTCGCTCAACGAGGCCGCGTACCTCGCCGAGATCGTGCGCGCAGGCCTCGGGTCCGTCGACCCGGGCCAGACCGAGGCCGCCAAGGCGCTCGGCATGAAGGACGGCAAGATCCTCCGGCGCATCGTGCTGCCGCAGGCGATGCGCGTCATCGTGCCCCCGACGGGCAACGAGACGATCTCCCTGCTCAAGACGACGTCGCTCGTGCTCGCCGTGCCGTTCACGCTCGACCTGCAGTACTCCACCAACGCCATCGGCAACCGGCTCTTCCTGCCGATCCCGCTGCTCATGGTCGCGGCGATCTGGTACCTGCTCATCACGAGCGTCCTCATGGTCGGCCAGCACTACATCGAGCGGTACTACGGCCGCGGGTTCGGCACGCAGACGACGGCCCGACGCCGCGGGCGCGGGCCGGGAGGCACGGGCGGCGGACGCCGGAAGCCCAGCAAGCAGGACCTCATCGCCGCGTCCGGCACGACCAAGGACGACCCCTTCCTGGAGGTGACCCCGTGAGCGGGACGCACGACGCGGCATCCTCGGCGGCCGGCCGCACGGCCGACCGGGCGCAGGCCGGCGCGAGCACGCCGATGGTGCAGGTCGAGGGCCTGCACAAGATGTTCGGCGACCTGCACGTGCTCCGGGGCGTGGACCTCGAGGTCCCGCGCGGCTCGGTGTGCGTCGTCCTGGGACCGTCGGGCTCGGGCAAGTCGACGCTCCTGCGCTGCGTCAACGAGCTCGAGGAGATCACGGGCGGGCGCGTCCGCGTCGACGGCGAGCTCATGGGCTACCGCGAGGTCACCAAGGACGGGCGCACCCGCCTGCACCGTCTGCACCCCAAGGTCGTGGCGCGCCAGCGCTCGCGGATCGGCATGGTGTTCCAGCGGTTCAACCTGTTCCCGCACATGACGGCGCTCGAGAACGTCGCGGAGGCGCCGGTGCAGGTGCACGGGCTCGCGAGGTCGGCGGCGCGCGCGCAGGCGACCGAGCTCCTGGCGCGGGTCGGTCTCGCCGACCGCGCCGACCACTACCCGGCGCAGCTCTCCGGCGGCCAGCAGCAGCGCGTGGCGATCGCGCGGGCGCTCGCGATGGAGCCCGAGCTCATGCTGTTCGACGAGCCGACGTCGGCGCTCGACCCCGAGCTCGTCGGCGAGGTGCTCGCCGTCATGCGCGACCTCGCGCGGTCCGGCATGACGATGATGGTCGTGACGCACGAGATCGGGTTCGCGCGCGAGGTCGCGGACACCGTCGTCTTCATGGACGAGGGCGTCATCGTCGAGCAGGGGACGCCCGAGCAGGTGCTCGGCGACCCGCAGCACGAGCGCACGCGGTCCTTCCTCGCGCACGTCCTGTAGGGGCCGTTCGCCCGAGGGGTGCCGACCGCTGCCGCGAGATCGGCCCGAGCGCCCGAGATCGACCCTCGGTGGGTCGACGTGGTGACGTGGGGGTCGATCTCGCGTGCTCGGCTCAGCCCGCGCGACGGCGGCGCGGGAGCGCGGGGGCGTCGTGCGACGCGAGGAGCCGGGGGGAGAGGCCGGTGGGGCGCGCGACGGTGACCATCTCCCCGCTGAGCGCTCGGCCCAGGTGCACGAGCGGCAGCATGTTCTCGTGCTCGACCACGAGCGCGTCGTAGATCGGGGTCTCGCTGTCCTGGGCGTGGGCGAGGGTGTGGGAGGGAGATCGCGTCAGCACGCCTCCCACCTTCGGTGAACCTCGTGCGTTCCGCGACCGGAAGCGGTGACGTGTCCGTGAGGCGTTCGTGGAGACCTTCGTGGAGGACCGGCCACCGTGGGCCACCGGTGGCGGGACGTGGGGCGGCGCAGTTCAATGCTCCTGACGCGAGCCCGTCGCCGCGTCCGGGTCGTCCCCGGGAGGACCGCATGAGCCTCGCTCCGATCGTCCACGAGCTCCGCCTCGCGTGCCCCGTCGAGGTCGCGTTCGACACGTACGCCGACCGGATCGCGGAGTGGTGGCCGCCCGGGTTCACCGACGACGCCGGGACGTTCTCCGGGCTCGTCGTCGAGCCCGTCGTCGGCGGTCGCGTGGTCGCGTCCCACGGCGCCGACGAGCAGGTGTGGGGGCGCGTCACGCTCTGGGAACGGGCGGACCGCCTCGCGCACACGTTCACCCCGGGCCAGCCGCCCGGCCGGGCGTCGCTCGTCCGGCTCGACCTGCGGCCGAGCGCGAACGGGACCGCCGTGCGGTTCGAGCACGGCGGCTGGGCGCCCGGCAGCGAGCGGGTGCGGTCGCGCTTCACCGGGTGGCCGCGCATCCTCAGCCGCTACGCGCGCCTCGCCGAGCACCCCGACCCGGAGAAGTGAGCCCCGGGCTGGCGGGGGCCACCGCGCTCTCACCAGCCCCAGTCGCCCCAGTCCCACCCGCCGTCGTCGCCGTTGCCGTTGTTCCCGTTCCCGTTCCCGTTCCCGTTGCCGTTGCCGGGCGGGTCCTGCTGCTCGTCACGCTCGTCCTGCTGCTTCTGCCGGTCGTCGAGCTCCTGCGACCGCTTCGTCGCGTCCTCCTCCGCCTTCGCGACGGCCTCCTCGCGCTCCGTGAGCTGGGTCGTCGCCGCGTCGAGCTCGGCGCGCTGCGCCTCCAGGTCGGCCCGCTCCGACTCGAGCTGCTCGCGCTCGGCCGCGACCTCGCTCTGGACGCGCTGCGCCTCGGCCTTCTCGCGCTGCGCCTCGCCCTGCGCGGAGAGCGTCAGGCCGATGCCGACGAGCAGGCCGAGGGCGACGCCCGCGAGCCCGACGGCGGTCGGCACGAGCCACCGGCGGCCGCGGTCGGGGGCGGCGTCCTCGTCGTCGTCGGCGCCGGGGAGCGCGAGCGGACCGACGCCCGTGGTGGCCCGCGGTGCCGGGTTCGCCGTCGTGCGCACGGGTGGTGCGGCGGGGCCGGTGGGGGTCGGGCCGACGGGGACGACGCCGGAGCGCGCGGCCCCGGCCGAGACCGTCGGTGCGCCGGTGGTCGTCGGGCGGGCGGCCGGGTCGTCGAGCAGCGCGCCGAGCGCGGGGAGGATCATCGTCGAGCCGACGACCGGGTGGTCGTCGACGGCGGTCGCCCCGACCGGGTCGAGCGTCGCCACGCGCGTCGCGTCGGCCCCGGGGTCCGCGGGGCGCGCGCCGACCGCCCCGGTCGTGCCGACCGTCGGCGTCGCGCCGGGCGAGCGCTCGCGCAGCGACCGGCGCGTCGGCGTCCCACCCCCCGAGGGCACGGGTGCAGGGTGCGACGCGCCCGCGGGCAGGGGCTCGGTCTGGCGGAGGACCGGCGCGTCCGGGAGGGGCACGGGGACCGGGGACCCCGAGGTCGTGGCGTCCTCCCAGAACACCCAGCCCGGGGGCGGGGCCGGCCAGGACGGGTCCGGGTGCCAGTCGGTCGTGGGGGTGAAACCCTCGGGGACGGGCCACCCCGGGGGCGGCACGAACCGCACGGCCATGGGGTCCTCCTTCGGTAGCGTCCGGTGCACGGTCGACGGGGACGCGGGGTCTCGACGGGGCTCCGGCTTCGACGGGAACAGTAGGGGAGTCGTGGCCCCGGGCACGAATCGCACCGACCGTGGGCCGGGAGGGGCGCGCCCGCACGGGCCACGGACCGGTCGCGGACCGGAGCAGAGGTCGCGGCGCCCCGGGGGCGCCTCGGGCGTGCGGCGGGGACCGCCGCGTCGCGACGTGGGTGGCCGCTGGTAGAACGGACGCAGACCGGCGAGGCGGCCCAGCCCCCGCCCCGGCGGCGATCGTCCCCCGACCCGGAGGTGTGCGTGTTCCTCGTCGACGAGCCGGCGCTGCGGACCGTCGCGGTCGACCCCGGCCGGACCGCCACGAGCGGCGCGCCCGCGCGCGATCGCGTCCTCGTGCACTCGGCGAGCGACCTCGTCGTCGCCGCCGACTGCGAGTACCGGCTCCTGTGCCGGCTCGACGAGCAGCTCGGCCGTGCCCCGCGACCCGACGGCGCGGAGGACGCGATGCTCGCGCGCACGGCGGCGCTCGGGGCGCGGCACGAGCACGAGGTCCTCGCGCGCTACGAGGCCGAGCACGGAGCGTTCGACCCGACGACGGGACGCGGCGTGGTGCGCATCGAGCCGCCGCGCGGGGTCTCCTGGGACGAGCTCGTGGCCGCGCAGGCGCGCACGCTCGCCGCGCTCGAGGCCGGCGCCGACGTCGTGCACCAGGCGACGTTCTTCGACGGCTCCTTCCACGGGCGCGCCGACTTCCTCGTCCGGACCGGCACCGACGACGCGGGGGCGGCCCGCTACGCCGTCGTCGACACCAAGCTCGCGCGGCGCGCCAAGGTCCCCGCGCTCCTCCAGCTCGCCGCGTACGGCGACCAGCTCCAGGCCGCGGGCGTGCCCGTCGACCCCGACGTCTCGCTCGTGCTCGGCACGCGCGAGCGCACGTCGCACCGCCTCGCCGACCTCCTGCCCGTGTTCCGGGACCGCCGGGACCGTCTCGTCCGGCTCACCGCCGAGCACGTCGCGCGCGACGGCCGCGCGCCCTGGGACGACCCTGCCGTCCGGGCGTGCGGGCGCTGCGCCGACTGCCGGGCGCAGATCGAGTCGCACCGCGACGTGCTGCTCGTGGGCGGGGTGTACGAGTCGCAGCGCGCACGGCTGCACGCGGCGGGGATCCGCACGATCGACGAGCTCGCCGCCGCGACCGACGAGACGCCGGTCCCCGAGGGCATGAGCCGGTCCACGTTCGCGACGGTGCGGCGCCAGGCCGCCCTCCAGCTCGGCACGGGGCCGTCCGACGGCACCGTCGTGTGGGCCGACGCGTCGGGGCCGCACGAGCTCTCGTGGCGCATCGACGACCCGGCGCCCGTGCTGGCGCTGCCCGCGCCGAGCCCCGGCGACGTCTTCTTCGACTTCGAGGGCGACCCGCTGTGGACGGACGAGGGCGGCACGAGCTGGGGCCTCGACTACCTGTTCGGCTGGGTCGAGCGCCCGGCCGCGCCCGAGGACCGGCCGGCCTTCCACGCGCTCTGGGCGCACGACCTCGCGGCGGAGCGCGACGCCCTCGTCGCGTTCGTCGACCACGTCAACGCGCGCCGCCGCACGTACCCGGACCTGCACGTCTACCACTACGCCGACTACGAGCGCGCGCACCTGCTCGCCATCGCCGCGCGGCACGGCGTGTACGAGGAGGAGGTCGACGACCTCCTGCGCGACGGCGTCCTCGTCGACCTGTACGCCGTCGTGCGCCAGGCGCTGCGCGTCTCCGACAAGTCCCGGTCGATCAAGAAGCTCGAGCCGCTCTACATGGGCGACGAGCTGCGCACCGGCGACGTGACCACCGCCGCGGCGTCGGTCGTCGCGTACGCGGAGTACACCGCCCTGCGTGAGGCCGGCCGCGACGACGAGGCGGACGAGCTGCTCCGCGGGATCGCGGACTACAACCGGTACGACTGCGTGTCGACGCTGCGCCTGGCGGACTGGTTGCGGCACGCCGTTCTCACCTCCGAGGTGGTTGCCTCGGGTTCGGGGTCGGGGGAGACGCGCGCCGTCTACCATCCGCATCCTCGTCCCTCGGATGCTCCCGCCAGGCCCGCCACGACGGCGCGCGTCTCCCCCGACCCCGCCCTGTCCGTCACCTCTCCCGGGGGCGAGATCGCGCCCGACAGGCGGGGTGGGGATCTGGCGGACGTCGAGCCGCGGGAGCGGGCGTCCGCGGTGGTGCTGGAGGAGGAGATCCGGGAGGTCGTGGGGGAGGACCGGGCCCGGCGGGGCGCCGACGAGCGGGCGCTCGCGCTGTACGGCGCGGCGGCAGGGTACTTCCGGCGCGAGGCGAAGCCGTTCTGGCACGAGCACTACTCCCGGCTCTCGCTCCCGGTGGACGAGTGGCTGGGGAGGCGCAACGCGTTCCTCGTCGAGGAGGCGGAGGTCGTCTCGGGCTGGGAGGTCGAGCCGGGGCGCCGGACGTGGTCGCGGCGCCTGGCGCTCGTGGGTCGTCTCCCCGAGGGGAGCGACCTGCGCGTCGGGGTGGCGCCGTACGTGCTCTACGACCCACCGCTGCCGCCGTGCGCCAAGACCGCCGTCGACGGCGTGCGCGGCTGGCTCACGGGGGCGTCGGTCGTGGACGCCGGGCGTCGGGCGACTCCTGCGGGCGACCGGGACGTGCTGGTCGTGCGCGAGCAGTTCCCGACAGGTGCCGAGCCGTTCGACGCGACCCCCGTCGCGCTCACCCCGTCGCCCGGCCCGAGCGCGAAGCCGCTCGAGGCGGCGGCGGAGGCCGCCGCCCGCACGGCGCTCCGGACGTGGCGGACGACGGGGACGCTCCCGCTCGACGCCGCGACCGACGTGCTCCTGCGGCGACGTCCACGGCTCGTGCCGGCGCCCGCCGCACCCGTGGACGGTCTTCGTGCTCCGGAGGGCAGCGACGGCGCGCGCCTCCCGGAGGATGCGGACGGTGTGGTCGCGCCCGGGCTCCCGCCGGTCGTGGACGGCGACGTCGTCGCGGCGGTCACGGCCGCCGTCGAACGGCTCGACGACTCGTACCTCGCGGTCCAGGGCCCGCCCGGGACGGGCAAGACCTACGTCGGGTCGCGCGTCGTCGCACGGCTCGTCGCGCGAGGCTGGCGGGTCGGCGTCGTCGCACAGTCGCACGCCGTCGTCGAGAACATGCTGCGGGCGGTCGTGCTCGGGGCGGGCGTCCCGCGCGAGGTCGTCGCGAAGAAGATCGCGGCGGACGGGCCGTCGACGCGCGCCGTGTACGACGAGCTCGACGGCGCCCACCTCGCGGCGTTCGCGACGCAGCCGGGAGCGCGCGTCGTCGGCGGGACCGCCTGGGACTTCGCGGCGGACCGGCTCCCCGCCGGCACGCTCGACCTGCTCGTCGTCGACGAGGCCGGTCAGCTCTCGCTCGCGACCACGGTCGCGGTGGCGCGCGCCGCGCGTCGGCTCCTCCTCCTGGGCGACCCGCAGCAGCTCCCGCAGGTGAGCCAGGGCCGGCACCCCGAGCCCGTCGACCGGTCCGCGCTCGGCTGGCTGGCCGACGGCCACGGCGTGCTGCCCCCGGGGCGCGGCTACTTCCTGCCGACGACCTGGCGCATGCACCCGCGCCTCGCGCAGGCCGTCTCGACCCTCGCGTACGAGGACCGTCTCCACGCGCACCCGTGCACCGCGGCCCGCGACCTCGACGGCGTCCCGCCCGGGATCGAGCAGGTGCTCGTGGAGCACGCGGGGAACTCGGTGCGCTCGCCCGAGGAGGCGGCCGAGGTCGTCCGGCAGGTGGAGCGGGTCCTCGGGCGGACGTGGACGACGACGGTCGACGGGGTCGAGGAGCGACGCCCGCTCGGGCAGGGGGACGTCCTGGTCGTCGCGGCCTACAACGCGCAGGTGTGGGCCGTGCGGGGCGCGCTGGAGGCGGCGGGGTACCCGGACGTCCAGGTGGGCACGGTCGACCGGTTCCAGGGCAAGGAGGCGCCGGTCGTCGTCGTGACGCTCGCGGCGTCCTCGGGCCGCGACGCCTCGCGCGGCCTCGGGTTCCTGCTGTCGCGGCACCGCGTCAACGTCGCGGTCTCGCGGGCGCAGTGGCGCGCCGTCGTCGTGCGGTCGCCCGGGCTCACCGACGCGCTGCCGCACTCACCGCGGGGCGTGGAAGAGCTCGGCGCGTTCCTGGGGCTGACCGGCTCCGCGCCTCTGGGCTGACCCGCCGTCGACCTGCCCCGCGCACCGGGGTGGCCGACGGCGGTGCCGACACGGGTCCGGCCCCGGCATCGCGGGGGTTCCGGCCCCGGCATCGCGGGGTCCCGGACCCGGTGTCACGGGGCGGAGCCTGCGGCGCGGGTCGGTCAGAACTCCCCGAAGCCGCCGAAGTCGTCGAAGCCGCCGCCGAAGTCGCCGCCGACGTCACCTCCGCCGTCGTCGAGCCCGCCGCCCGCAGGGTCCCCGCCCGAGGCCTCGACGGCTCCGCCGGCGCCGCCCTCGGCCGCGCCGGGGTCCTCGGCGCCCTGCTCGGCCGCCGCGTCCTCCGCGACGGGCTGCGTCGGGTCGGCGAACGCGGGCCCGAAGAGGGCGTTCGCGACCGCCGAGCCGATGACGACGCCCGCGATCGTGCCGAGCAGGCTCGAGCCGACCATGGCGCCGAAGCCGGGTGCGCCCTGGCCACGGCCCGCGAACGTGCGCTCCAGGGTGCCGGGCTGGCGCATCTCGGCGCGCGTCGCCATCCGGGCGAGGTCCTGCGGCGCGTCGGACGTCGCGCGCTCCGACGCCGGCACCTGCTCACCGAGCTCGGCGAGGACCTGCCGCCGCTGCTCGGGCGTCAGACGCGCGAACGCCTCGGCGTGGGCCTGCTCGACCTGGTCCGGCGGCGCGGTGCGCAGCAGGTACCGGTAGCGGTCGATGGCGACCTGGTCGGGGGTGCGGGGCGCGGCCGCCCCGGGGCGCGCGTCCTGCGGGGCGCTCCCGTACGCAGGCTGGCCGGAGTACTGGGGCGGGTACTGCGTCGGGTGCTGCGCCGGCGAGCCGTAGGGGCCCGCCTGCGGGGCGCCGTGCGGGTCGCGCGGCTCGCGGCCGAGGAGCCGGTCCAGGAATCCCATGGGTCGTCCTCCGGGTGGGATGGCGCGGCGCCGTGCGCTCGCGCGGTGTCGTGGCCGGTGCGGCTCACTCCCGGACCAACGCGGAGCCCCGCCCCACGGTTCCGCCGGCCGCCGAACCCGGGGACGGGCGCCACCCGCGCCCTCCCGTACCCCGCGACCCCGGGTTCGCGGGGGCGCGCTCTCCGCCGAGCCGGGGTGACGCGTCATGTCGGCCGTCGCGTGACCCGCAGCCACGGGTTCGGCACCTCGTCCGACGGACGGCCGGGCCCGGACGCACGAGTGCCCCCGACCGGAGGGGTCGGGGGCACTCGGTGAACGATCGGTCGGCGCGACCCGTGAGGGTCGTCACCGGGGAGATCGGATCAGATCGCGCGGATGTTCTCCGCCTGCGGGCCCTTGGGGCCCTGCGTCACGTCGAACTCGACGCGCTGGTTCTCCTCCAGCGTGCGGAAGCCCTGCGACTGGATCGCGGAGTAGTGCGCGAACACGTCGGCCGAGCCGTCCTCGGGGGCGATGAAACCGTAGCCCTTCTCGCTGTTGAACCACTTCACGGTTCCGGTAGCCATTGTTACTCCTTCAAGAGTGTGGAAACACCCCCCGCGGGCGCAGGGGAGTACATCACGGTGTTCGTCGTCAACTCTTGGGTAACAAGGTCCGCCGGGCGCCCGCCGGGTGGCGGTCACATCGACGCGAGGACAAGCGAGGCACTGCAATCTCGGGGTCAACCGTACAGGGTATGCCCCTTCTTGGCCATGGGTCGTCGCGCGGGTGTCGCGACGGCCGCACGAGGTCCCGACGCCGCAGGTCACACCCCGAGCGCGGTCAGCTCCACCACGGGCACGACCCGCCGCCAGTCCGCCTCCCCGCGCTCGGCGGCGAGCGGTTCGGCCCACTCGAGGAGCACCGGCTCCAGCACCGCCCAGCCCCGCGCGTACCGGGCGGCGTACGCGCGCAGGAGGCGGGCGCCGTCGTCGGGCGGGAGGGTGCGGGCGGTGCTCCGCACGTGCCGCCGTCGCCCCACCCACACGAGCACGCGCGGGTCCGCGACGACGTTGCGGTACCACTGCGAACGCGGCCCCAGCCCGGCGACGACGACCCACGACCCCGGCGCCGGCCGGTCGGTGACCTCGAGGACGACGTACCGGGCCTCGCCCGTGGACCGGCCGCGGTGCCCGAGCAGCAGGAGCCGTCCACCGGCGAGGAAGCCGAGGCCGGAGCGGAAGAGAACGATCGGGGCCCGGACGAACCAGCGGGTGTGCAGGAGGCGCGACGCGAGGGTCATCGCTCCACCGTAGAGGGACGCCGAAAACGGCACATCCGTACCGTCCACGGAACGAAACGAGACCCTTACGTTACGAGTCGGTAACAACTCCCTGCGTCCCACGAAATCCGATCCGCCTACGTTCGCGTCACCCAGGAACGCGGAGGCGCCACCTCCCGCGGATTCGTGGGTCCGGAGCCCTCCGAGATGCCGCGGAGGGCTCCGGGCGACACGTCCGCGGGCCGGTTTCGTCCCCGGGTGACCTGTGTCACTATTCAGCACGCAATTCAGTGTTGAATTCAGCGATCGACCGCGGAGAGAAGCGGCGTGGCCGCCCTCCGCGGGGATCAGGACCACGGAGGTTGGCATGCATCGCACAGCACGACGGGCGAGCGGGGGTGCTGCTCTGCTCCTCGCGGCCACTCTCGTCCTCACCGCCTGCGGTCCCCAGTCCCAGGGCGGCGGAGACGACGAGACGACCGGGACGTCGACCGAGACCGACGACGGTGGCTCGGCCGACCTGAGCATCGTCCCGTCGGTCCAGATCGACATCGACGGCGCCGAGGTCGAGGCGACCGCGGCCGGCAACCCGGCCGACCCGGCCGGCGACGGCAGCGCCGAGTGCGCCGAGGGCACGTCGATCGCGATGGCGGGCGCCCTCACGGGTCCGAACGCCGCGCTCGGCCTCAACATCCTGTACGGGGCGAAGGTCGCGGTGGACGCGTTCAACGCGGCGAACCCCGGGTGCCAGGTGACCATCAAGGAGTTCGACACCGAGGGCGACCCGCAGAAGGCCACCCAGGTCGCGCCGCAGATCGTCGGCGACACCTCCGTGCTCGGCCTGCTCGGCCCGGCGTTCTCGGGCGAGACCGCCGCGACGGGCGACGTCTTCAACCAGGCGGGCCTGCTCTCGCTCACGGCGTCGGCCACGAACCCTGACCTGACGGCGAACGGCTGGACGAACTTCTTCCGCGGCCTCGCCAACGACGCCGTCCAGGGGCCGTCGGTCGCCAAGTACCTCGTCAACACGAAGGAGTTCGGCAGCGTCTGCGTCGTCTCCGACAACTCGGACTACGGCATCGGTCTCGCCCAGCAGATCACCGAGGGCCTGGGCGACGCCGCGAACGAGGACTGCGCCGCCGAGGTCAAGACGGGCGACAAGGACTTCTCCGCGGCCGTCCAGATCATCTCGGGCGCGGACGCCGACGCGGTCTTCTACGCCGGCTACTACGCGGAGGCGGCGCCGTTCGTGCAGCAGCTGCGCGACGGCGGCGTCGAGATCCCGTTCGTCTCGGCGGACGGCACGAACGACCCGCAGTTCGTCTCGCAGGCGGGCGCGTCCTCGAAGGGCGCGATCCTCTCCTGCCCGTGCGGCCCCGCCCCGGAGGACTTCGCGGCGACGTACGAGGAGACGAACGGCCAGGCGCCGGGCGTGTACTCGGTCGAGGGCTACGACCTCGCGACGATCATGCTCACGGGCATCGCGTCCGGGGTGACGGACCGCGCCGGCCTGATCGACTACGTGGCGAACTACTCCGGTGAGGGCCTGGCCCGCACCTACGAGTGGGACGACACGGGCGAGCTCGCCTCCGCGCTCATCTGGATCTACGAGGTCCAGTAGTCCGACGACGACGGGCGCCCTGCCCCGGCGCCCCCGCACCGCGCGGGGGACGCCGGGCGGGGCGCCCGTCGTGGACCACGACCTCGTACACCAGAGAAAGAATCAGGGAGCGTCATGCCCGCTCTTGCTGACGCGCTGATGCACAGCGCGACCGCCGGTCCCCTCGTCCACCAGTCCCTCATCGACTTCAACATCGCGGGCCTCGCCCGGAACTTCTGGGGCCTCACCATCGAGGGCCTCACGTACGGCGCCATCTACGCGCTCGTGGCCGTCGGCTACACGCTCGTCTACGGCGTGCTGCGGCTCATCAACTTCGCCCACTCCGAGGTCTTCATGCTCGGCATGTTCGGGCAGTACGCGACCCTCATGCTCCTCGGCTTCGCCCCGAGCGGGAACGCGTACGACAAGGGCATCGCCCTCACCGTCCTCTACCTCGGCATCGCGATGCTCGGCGGGATGCTCGTCGCGGGCGGCGCCGCCGTCGGGCTGGAACGCGTGGCGTACCGGCCGCTGCGCCGACGCGGCGCGCCGGCGCTCGTGTTCCTCATCACCGCGATCGGGATGTCGTTCATCATCCAGGAGTTCGTGCACTTCGTGCTGCCGAAGCTCACGGGCGGCACGCTGGGCGGCGTCAACGCGCAGCAGCCGATCCGGCTCGTGCAGCCCGAGGTGCAGTTCACGATCGGCGGCGCGCCGGTCACGAACATCACGCTCGTCATCATCCTGTCGGCGCTCGTCCTCGCGCTCGCGACGGACATGTTCATCAACCGGACCAAGTTCGGGCGCGGCATCCGCGCCGTCGCCCAGGACCCGGTGACCGCCACCCTCATGGGCGTCTCGCGCGAGCGCGTCATCATGCTGACGTTCCTCATCGGCGGCATCCTGGCCGGTGCGGCGGCGCTCCTGTACACGCTGCGCGTGCCGAACGGGATCATCTACTCCGGCGGCTTCATCCTCGGCATCAAGGCGTTCTGCGCCGCGGTGCTCGGCGGGATCGGCAACCTGCGCGGCGCGCTGCTCGGCGGTCTGCTGCTCGGCGTCATGGAGAACTACGGGCAGGTCGTGTTCGGGACGGAGTGGCGCGACGTCGTCGCGTTCGTGCTCCTCATCGTCGTCCTCATGTTCCGCCCGACGGGCATCCTCGGCGAGTCGCTGGGGAGGGCCCGCGCATGAGCACCTCGACTCCCGCACCCCAGGCGCCCGAGGGCCGCCCCACGTCCATGCCTCCCGTGGGCCGGGTCGCGACCAAGGACCGCCCGCACGGCGGCGTCGGCGACCGGTTCCGGCTGTGGTGGGACGCCCAGGCGCGGCCCACCCAGTGGCTGATCGGCGTGCCGTTCCTGATCTTCATGGCGCTCGTGCCGGTCCTCAACATCCCGGTGCTCACCACGGTGGGCACCAACTTCGGCGGCGTGATGGCGCAGTTCGGCATGATCGCCCTCATCGCCATCGGCCTCAACGTCGTGGTGGGCCAGGCCGGCCTGCTCGACCTCGGGTACGTCGGCTTCTACGCCATCGGCGCGTACACGGTCGCGATCCTCACGAGCCCGGACAGCCCGTGGAACCAGACCGACGAGTGGCTGTCGAGCGACTGGGCGTGGCTCGCCGCCCTGCCGGTCGCCGTCGCGATCACGTCGTTGTCCGGCCTGATCCTCGGCTCGCCCACGCTGCGCCTGCGCGGCGACTATCTCGCCATCGTCACGCTCGGGTTCGGCGAGATCGTCCGCCTCCTCGCGGACAACCTCGACGAGCTCACGGGCGGCGGCCAGGGCCTGCGCGGCGTGGCCTACCCGCGCGTCGGGGTCACGGAGGAGCTGCCCAACGGCGTCTTCTCCGCGGGCAACGCCGCGGGCACGCTCAACTCGGGCGTGTGGTGGTACTGGCTCAGCCTCGTGTTCATCGTCATCTCGCTCCTCCTCGTGGGGAACCTGGAGCGCTCGCGCGTCGGGCGCGCCTGGGTCGCGATCCGCGAGGACGAGGACGCGGCGGAGATCATGGGCGTCCCGACCTTCCGCTTCAAGCTGTGGGCGTTCGTCATCGGCGCGTCGATCGGCGGCGTCGCGGGCGCGCTCTACGCGGGCCAGGTGCAGTTCGTCATCCCGACGAACTTCAACGTCATCAACTCCGTGCTCTTCCTCTGCGCGGTCGTGCTCGGCGGGCAGGGCAACAAGCTCGGGGTGATCCTCGGCGCGTTCATCATCGTGTACCTGCCGAACTTCTTCCTCGGCCGGACCGAGCTCTTCGGCATCCCGATCAACGGCAACGAGATCGCGAGCTACCGCTACCTGTTCTTCGGGATCGCGCTGGTCGTGCTCATGATCTTCCGTCCACAGGGCCTGATCCCCGTCCGGCAGAAGCTGCTCGCCTACGGGCGCGAGCTCTACGTGGCGGCGCGCCGCACGGCGCAGGCCGCCACGCGGTCGGGGTCCGACGACAGTGCGCGGCCGGGCTCCCCGGCCGTCGCCACGGCGTCGGGCGGTTCGCGCCCGACGACGGGCGGGACCGGCACGGGAGAGAGCACGACGGACGGGGAGGAGACCCGATGAGCACCCACGACCCCGGCGGTATCGGTGCGGGCGGCGAGCACGGCGACGAGCACCTCGCGTCGTCGGGCCGCGCCGACTCCTCGCGCGCCGACCTCTACATGCCGGGCGCCGTCCTGGAGGAGCCCGCGATCGTCGACGTCGCCGAGGTGCGGCCCGAGCTCGCGAACCCCGACCTCGTCGACGCGATGGTCGCGCCGGACCGCACGGTCCACGCGAAGGTCGGCGAGCCGCTGCTGCAGATGCAGAACGTCACCGTGCAGTTCGGCGGCCTCGTCGCGCTGAACGACGTGACGTTCGACATCCGGCGCGGCGAGATCCTGGGCCTCATCGGGCCGAACGGCGCGGGCAAGACGACGGCGTTCAACGCGATGACCGGCGTCTACCGGCCCACGCAGGGGCAGGTCGTGTTCGACGGCTCCCCGGTCGGCAAGCTCAAGCGCTACCGGATCACGCAGCGCGGCATCGCCCGCACGTTCCAGAACATCCGTCTCTTCAACGAGATGACGGCGCTCGAGAACGTCGTCGTCGGGTCGGACGCGCGGCACCGCACCTCGGTCCCGGGCGCGCTGTTCCGCACCCCGCGCCACCGGCGCGAGGAGCGGGACGCGATCGACCGGGCGCTCGCGCTGCTCGAGTTCGTGGGCGTGGGCGGACGGGCGACGGAGAAGGCGCGCAACCTCTCCTACGGCGACCAGCGCCGTCTGGAGATCGCGCGCGCCCTGGCGACCGAGCCGAAGCTCTTGTGCCTCGACGAGCCCGCGGCGGGCTTCAACCCGGCGGAGAAGGAGTCCCTCATGGACCTCATCCGCCACATCCGCGACGACGGCTACACGGTCCTGCTCATCGAGCACGACATGCGCCTCGTCCGCGGGGTGACGGACCGGATCGTCGTGCTCGAGTTCGGGCGCGTCATCGCGGACGGCACGCCCGACGAGGTCACGAGCGACCCCAAGGTCATCGCGGCGTACCTGGGCGTGCCGGACTCCGAGCTGACCGCTGACGAGGGGGGCACGGGCCCGGACCGTGCCGCCGGGCCGACGACCGAAGGAGGCAGCGGCGATGCCACTGCTTGAGCTGCAGGACATGACGGTCGCCTACGGGCGCATCGAGGCGGTGCGGGGCATCTCGATCACCGTCGAGGAGGGCGAGCTCGTCACCCTCATCGGGGCGAACGGCGCCGGGAAGACGACGACGATGCGCGCGATCTCGGGCATACGCCCGGTCTCGCGGGGCAAGGTCCTCTTCGACGGCAAGGACATCACCAGGATGAAGGCCCACCTGCGGGTGCTGGAAGGCATCGTGCAGGCGCCCGAGGGCCGCGGGATCTTCCCCGGCATGACCGTCATCGAGAACCTGGAGATGGGCTCGTACGCGCGGACGTTCGCGTCGAAGGCCGAGCACGACGAGACCGTCGACCGGGTGTTCGACCTCTTCCCGCGCCTCGCCGAGCGCAAGGAGCAGGTGGGCGGCACGATGTCCGGCGGCGAGCAGCAGATGCTCGCGATCGGGCGCGCGCTCATGGCCCGCCCACGGCTCCTGCTGCTCGACGAGCCGTCGATGGGCCTCGCGCCCATGGTCATCCAGCAGATCTTCCGCATCGTCTCGGAGATCAACGCCCAGGGGACGACGGTCCTGCTCGTCGAGCAGAACGCGCAGCAGGCGCTCTCGCGCTCCGACCGCGCCTACGTGCTCGAGACGGGCGAGGTGGTGCGCGCCGGGGGCGGCAAGGAGCTGCTGGCCGACTCCAGCATCAAGGAGGCCTACCTGGGCGTCGCCTGACCCGACCACGCCCCCACGCGCTGTCGAACACGACATGGGTGCCGTTATCCGACGGATAACGGCACCCATGTCGTGTTCGGCGGGGTGGGGGTGGTCGCGAGGCGGGCCTCGCCCTCGCGCACGAGCTCGTCGGCGTCCGCCGCTCCGGCGACGGACCACGTGAGCGAGGTGCGGAACGTCGGGCGGGCCGGGCCGTCCGGTGCGCCGAGCCGGGCGAGCACCTCGTGGCGCAGGGCCTCGGCGCTCGCGGCGGCCTCGACGTCGCCCATCGCGGGCAGCGTCGCGAGCACGGCGAACCGGTCGCCGTCGACGCGGCCCGCCTCGCAGCCCCCGGGGAGCCACGACCGCAGGCTCCGCCCGACCCCCGCGAGGACGGCGTCCCCGGCGTCCTGCCCGTTGACGGCGTTGATCCCGGCCATGTCGCGGACGTCGAGCAGGAGCAGCACGACGCGCGTGCCGCCGTGCGCGACCAGCCGGCAGCGACGGGTGAGCGAGTGCCACGTGCTGCGGCGCGAGAGCAGTCCCGTGAGCGGGTCGTGCGTGGACCGCTCCGCGAGCGTGCCGACGAGCGAGCGGACGAGCTCGGCCGCGCCGACGCTCGCCCAGTGGCCGCCGCGGACGAGGACGTCGTCGTACCGGTGGTCGTCCGGCCGGGACATGGCGAGCGTCGCGACCTCCGTGACGGCCGCCGTCGGCGCGACGACGAGCGGCGCCCAGTCCGTGACGCTCGCGACCGGCCGACGCTCCAGGACCGCGCGGCCGTAGCCGAGCCGGCCGGTGAGCGCGGCGACGAGGCTCGCGCGCACCACGACCCCCGTGCGCGGGGCCGGAGCACCGGGCGGGGGGACCGCGTCGTCGTGCACGACGACGCACGCGACGTCGGGGTCGCGGAACACGACCTCGAGCTGCCCGACCGGCATGGAGGAGCCGACCGACAGGACCGGCCGCGCGAGGTCCGCGACGGCGCCGCTCGCGCGCGCCGGCGGGCGCATCGCGGTGTGCTGAGCCAGCTCGGTGAGTTCGTCGTGCACAGGGGCAGTGTGGCGGCGCCGCGACGGTCGCGGCCGGGACGAGCACGAGTGTTCGTCGAGAGTTCACGACGGCGTCACGCGCCGGTCGTCGGGCGTCACCGGAGCGGCGCGGGCGTGGTGCGAGTCCCGAGGATGGAGCGACCGCGAGGTCCCCTAGGCTGGACGGTGTGCCGCTCCGACGCCGTGACGCCCGGGACCGACTGACCTTCGAGCTGGTCGAGTCGGCGGACGCGGACGCGGACCTCGAGGACGACGCGCCGGCATGGGGTTCCGCGACGGGCCCCGGACAGGCGCCGCGGGGTGGCGCCGCGGGTGCGACCTGGCCGGGCGCCGTGCGGTCGGGCGTCGCGCGGCCGGTCGACCTCGACGCAGCCGCCCTCGGACCCGACGCCCGCGACCAGGACGCCGAGGACGCGCCCGACGGGGAGGAGCCCCGTCCCGCGGGGGACGGCCCGGACGGTCCGAGGGCGCCCCGCCGCGGGCGGCGCCCCGCCATGGTCGGGGCGGTCGCCGCCGGGGTCGCGCTCGTGCTCGGCGGGATGCTCGCGGTCGACGCGTGGCACGGCCGGGCCGGTCTCGACCGCCTGCGCGCCGCACCGGGCGGCGTCGAGCCGCTGCCCGACGCCCCCCGGGAGCAGTGGACCGCCGACGTGGGGCTCACGGGTGGTCTCGCGCTGCTGCCCGACAGCATGGTGACGGTGGAGGACGGGGAGGCGGTCGCGGTCTCGCTCGACAGCGGCGAGGAGCGCTGGCGGGTCGACGTCGGGAAGGACGCGACGTGCGGCAGCTGGCTCTACTGGCTCTCGCCGTCCGGGGAGCCGGACGACACGCTCGTGTGCGTAGCGCCCGTCCCCGAGCCCTCGGGAGGGATCGTCCGCGACGGGCCGCGGGAGGTCGATCCCATGACCGGCCGCGTCGTCGCGACGACCTGGACGATCACGGTGGTCGACGACGACGGCGAGGTGCTGGGTCAACGTGACGCGAGCACGGACGGCGCGCTCCTGACCCCGGGGCCGGACGGGTCGATCGTCCGTGCCGAGCGCGTGGGCGAGGTCCCGGCCGGCGAGGGCGCCGTGGTCGAGGTGGACGACCTGACGGGGATGCCGAACGAGATCCCGGAGGGACGCCCCGCCGTCGTCCAGGTCGAGGACGCGCTCACGGGGGACCTGCGCTGGGAGGCGGAGCTCCCCTTCGTCGCAGGGTCCGGGCAGTGCACGGTGTGGAGCGAGGCCGACGGCGACGAGACGGTCCGCGCCGACCTGGAGAACCTGTGGACGGCGGTCGAGACGCGCCTGGTGCGCGTCGAGGGCTGCGGCGTCACGTCGTGGTTCACGCACGACGGCACGCGTCTGGACGAGCCCGACAACCCCGTCGACGGGGTCGTCGCGCTCGTCGACGGCACCTACTCCCGCGACCCGACCGGCAACGACTACGGCTGGGGCCCGTCGAGCGGGACCGAGCCGACGTCCGCGCCCGCGATTCTCGGGGCGGACGGGTCGGTGCGCTGGGAGCCGCCGGGCAGCGTCCTCTCGCCGCCGTCGACCGACGGGCGCCCGGTGCCGACCTTCGTGCGGGACGGTCTGGACCTCGTCGCGTTCGACGCCGAGGGCACCGAGCTCTGGCGCACGTCCGAGCAGAGCACCCCGGACGCGGTGCTCGTCGCCGCGGGTGGGACGCTCGTCGTCGCCCACGGGTACGGGGACGGCGCCCTGGCGGGCGTCGACCTCACGACGGGCGGCGAACGCTGGTCGCTCGACCGCGAGGAGCTGATCGCGGGGCTGGAGATCGGGGCGGGCTGGTCGGCCGAGGTGGCCTACACGGACGGGTCCCGGGCGATCCTCGCCGTCTCCGACTGGGAGGCGGGGACGACGTCCCTGATCGCGCTCGACCTCGCCGACGGTGGCGTCGCGTGGACGGCGCAGACCACCGGTCACGACGGGGGCTCCTGGGTCGCGCCGCTCCAGGGTCGGCTCCTGCGGATGAGCGAGACGGAGATCACGCGGCTCGGTTGACGCCCGTCCTACGCTGGGCTGGTGCCGCTCCGACGACGAGACGGCGGTGACGACCGCCGCACGTTCGAGCTCGTCGAGTCGGCCGGGATCGACGTCGACCCCGACCTCCTCGACGCGCCGCACCCCGTGCTGCTCGGTGCGCTCCCTCGCGACACCCCTCCCGGCCTCGGGGCGCACGACGCGACGGTGGCCGCCGGCGACGGCCCGGACGGGGTGGACGTCGAGGGGCCGCCCCCTCATCCGCGCGAGCCGCGCGGGGACCGCCGGCGAGCGCGCTGGGTCGCCGCCGCCGTGGTAACCGGTGTCGTGGTGGTGCTCGTGGGCGGGATGCTCGTCGTCGACACGGTGACGAGCCGTGACGCGCAGGAGCGGCTCGAGGTCGCGCGCGGGGCGGTGCGGCCCCTCGACGCCGCCCCGACCGAGAGGTGGACGGCGTCGGCCGCGACGGACCGCGGCGTCGGGTTCCTGCCGGGTCTGCTCGTGACGGTGGAGGGCGACGAGGCCGTCGCGCTGGACCTGGACAGCGGCGCCGAGGCGTGGCGGGCCCCGCTCGGCGGCGACGAGGCCGTGTGCGGGTCCTGGAGCCCGTGGGAGCTGCCCGGCGTGGCGTCGCGCGAGGTGGTGTGCGTCGCGGGATCCGGGGTCGGGCCGTTCTGGTACGACCCCGGGACGCGGTCGCAGCCCGAGCCGGGCGCGGACGTCCCGCCGGCGCACGTGACGGTGCTCGGCGCGGCGGGTCAGGTCGTGGGGGAGCGCGACGTCGAGGTGGACGGCGCGGTGCTCGTGCCGGGGCCCGACGGCGGGCTGGTCCGGGCCGAGCGCGTCGGGGAGCCGGGCGAGCCGAGCGGGCCGCCCGTCGCGGTCGACCCGGGCGCCGGGGAGTCGGTCGACGGCGTCGCGGGGCGCGACGTCGTCGTGACGGTCGAGGACGCCCTGACCGGCGACGTGCGCTGGCGGAGCGAGCTCCCGTTCCAGGACGTGCCGTGGTCGTGCACCACGTGGGACCCGGAGACGGGCGGCGAGGAGATCGACCCGGACCGGCTCACGCTCGTCGCGACGGAGACCCTGGTCGACGTCGGCGGCTGCGGCGTCGCGGCGTCGTTCCTCCCCGACGGCGAGCGCCTGGACGACCCGGACCTGCCGACCGACGGCGCCGTCCCGCTCGCGGGCGGGCGGTTCCTCGTGGACGCCGACCGGCAGGGCACGACCGGGGCGTTGCGACCCGACCGGGTGCTGGACGGGGCCGGGGTGCCCGTCCTCGACGCCCCGGGCGAGGTGCTCGACCCGCAGGCGACCGACGACCCGGCGCCCGGCGTGCTCCTCGTGCGCGACGGGATCGACCTGCGCGCGTACGACGACGAGGGCGCGCGCCTGTGGACGTACGACGGCGCGCGCGTCCCGGAGGCCGTCTACGTGCTCGCGGAGGGCACGGCCGTCGTCGGCACGGCGAGCACCGTCCTGGCGCTCGACGCGCTCTCGGGCGAGCAGACCTGGTCGCGGTTCCTCGACGACCTCGGGGGCGACGAGGGCCGGTCGGCGATGGTGACGCAGGCCTTCACGGACGGGCGGTGCGCGATCCTGGTGCTCGTCGACCCGTCCACCGGCACCCACCCGCGCGTGGTCGCGCTCGAGCTGTCGTCGGGCTCGGTCGTCTGGGAGCAGGACCTCGAGGGCGAGTGGGCGTCGTTCGTGCCGGCCCAGGGTCGGCTCCTGCGCTGGGACGGCCGGACGGTCGCGCTGCTGGGCTGAGCCGCACCCGGCGCGGCAGGTGGGACCCGCCTACCGGGCTCACCCGCGGGGCTCACCCGACGAGAGCAGCGTCGCGCGGGACGGCGGCCCAGCCGGTCCGGCGCGCGACCAGGTCGGTCCAGCCGAGCCGGCCGGTGGGCGACCAGGTCGTCACGTAGCGACCGGGCCGCAGGCGGTCGTCCGTCGCCCAGAGCACGGTGAGCGCCGCCTCGGCGGTCCGGTCGCCCGCGTCGGCCTGGAGCGTGAGGTCGGCGACCCGGTCCGTGAGCGCCACGGCGCGCTCGTCCGGGGCGGCGCCGGGCAGGGCGGCCGCCCCCCACACGTCCCACAGCAGGAGCTCGTGCCGCTGCCGGTGCGCGAGGTCGGCGAGCACGTACCGCTGGACGAACCCGGGCCCGGTCAGCCAGGGCAGGTCGGGACCGGCGCCGTGGTCGGCGAGGTCGCGGTGTCCGGCGCGGTACGCCGTCCAGACCTCCGCGGCGGTCTCGAAGGGCGACCCCTCGCCGGTCGGCAGGTCGAACGGGTCGAACGCGACGTCGTCGGGCCCGAGCTCCGGGTCGGAGCGCACCCAGCGCGCGCCGTCGTGCCGTTCCACGACGACGTGGTCGTGGTGGAACCCGTCCGTGCCGAGGTAGTCCGCGAACCCGAGGCGCGTCCGGGCCGGGACGCCGTGCTCGCGGAGGACGGCGACGGCGAGGAGGGAGTGGTCGCGGCAGCATCCCCCGACCTGACGCTCGGAGGAGCGCGGCGCGTCGAGGGGGCCGGGCGAACGTTCCACGACCGCGTCGAGGATCGACGCCGTCCAGCGCCGGTCGACGTCGTCGAGCTGGTCCGGCGTGGCGGCGGTCGCCCCGGCGCGGTAGTGCACGACGGCGTTCGTCACGGCCGCGTGCAGGCTCGCCGGGTCGGGCGCCACGGCCGCGAGGAGCGGCGCGTGGTGGCGCGGGTCGGAGCAGGGGCTGTGGGTGGCGTAGCGCGAGACGTCCATGCCGCGAGCCTCGGGTCCGCCCCAGGGGCAGGGTCAAGCCGTGTTCCCGGTGGCGGCGCGGTGGCCCCGGGCCTACGGTCGGCGCAGCAAGCTCGGAGTCGAGCGTGCGTGCCGTGCATCGACCGACGAGGGGGCCTGAGCCATGCCCGACGCGAGCACCGAGACCAGCACCGAGACCAGTACGGCGACGAGCACCGGGGCCGACGCCCTGGCCGCGGCGGTCGCCGCCGTGAGCACGCCGTCGCCGGTGGACACCCCGCTGGGGCGGTTCGAGCTGGTCGACGGGGTGCCGACCCCGGAGTCCGTCGAGCGGCTCTACGGGTCGCTGGACTTCCTGCGCGGGGTCGAGGCGTTCCTCAGCACCGTGCCCGGCGCCTCGCTCGTGGCGATGCGGCGCGGGTTCCGCAGCCTCGGGCTCCTGCGGTCGAACCAGGTCGGCTACACCGACCCGCGGGCGGACTCGGGCGGCATCTTCCTCACGCCGAACACGGAGACGACGTACGGGTCGCTCTTCGTCGACCTGCGCGAGACGGGACCGCTCGTCATCGAGCCGCCGAAGCAGTCGCTGTGCGTCGTCGACGACTTCTGGTTCCGCTACGTGGCCGACATGGGCATCGCGGGTCCGGACCGCGGCGAGGGCGGCCGCTATCTCTTCCTCCCGCCCGGCTACGACGGCGACGTGCCGGACGGCTACTTCGTCTACCGGACGCCCACGTTCACCAACTGGGTCGTGCTGCGCGCGCTGGGCGGCGTGCCGGCCATGAAGGAGACGCGGATCTACCCGCTCGCCGACGCTGCGGACCCTGCGCCGACCGAGTTCGTCAACATCGCCGGTTCGCGCGTCAACACGGTGCACGCCAACGACGCCTCGTTCTTCGACGAGGTCGCCGAGATCGTCGCGGAGGAGCCGACGAGCGCGCTCGACCCGGAGCGCGCGGGCCTGCTGCGCGCCGTGGGCATCGTGCCCGGCCGCCCGTTCGCCCCGAGCCCGGAGCTGCGCGCGACGCTCGACACCGCCGCGCGGGCCGGCGCGGCGATCAGCCGTGCGCTCGTGTACTCGCCCCGTGACCCGGAGGCGCGCGTCGCGCCCGGGTCGAGCTGGCTCCAGGCGTTCCTCGGTGGCTCCTACGAGTTCCTCGCCGACGGTGCGCGCCTGCTGGACGCGCGCACGCAGTTCCACTTCTTCGCGACGGTCATCACCCCCGCCATGGCGCACGCCCAGGTCGGGGCCGGGTCCGCCTACGCGTACACCGCCCACGACGCGCAGGGCCGGATCCTCGACGGGGCGCGCACGTACCGGCTCGTGCTGCCGCCGAACCCGCCCGCGAAGAACTTCTGGTCCGTGGACCTCTAC
The DNA here is from genome assembly GCF_052044445.1 of Cellulosimicrobium sp. 22598. Taxonomy (NCBI): domain Bacteria; kingdom Bacillati; phylum Actinomycetota; class Actinomycetes; order Micrococcales; family Promicromonosporaceae; genus Cellulosimicrobium; species Cellulosimicrobium sp. 22598. Next base: position 108,959 of record NZ_JBQEMZ010000004.1, on the reverse strand, counting down.
GACACGCAGACCCGGTCGCTCCTCCAGACCGCGAACCCGTACCCCAGCGTCATGAGCCTCAGCGGCACGGTCGCGACGGAGCCCGACGGGAGCACCGTGCTGTGGTTCGGGCCCGAGCCGCCCGCGGGGCGCGAGAGCAACTGGGTCGAGACGGTCCCGGGCAGGTCGTGGTTCCCCATGCTGCGCCTGTACGGGCCGCTCGAGCCGTGGTTCGACCGCACCTGGCTCCCCGGAGACCTGGAGCTCGTCGAGGACTGACGGGTCAGCGCGCGGGGCCGGGCCCGACGGCGAGCGCGACCTCCGCGACGACGGCGTCCGGCTCGTCGGACCACGGGACGGCGTAGACCTCGCGGGACGGGGCGTGCGCCTGCCCGGTCGCGACGCGCAGCGCGTCGAGGTACCCGACGATCTGCGGGAACCGGCAGTCGCGCGAGGGGACCTCGACGTACGCCTCCGTGCGGGCCGGGTCCTCGCGGAGCACGACCGGCCCGACGGGGACGACCGGCCCCCGGTACGGGACGCACGCCTCGACGCGACCGGGGACGTCGCGGCCGACGGGCGAGTGGTAGATCACCCAGTGCGCGGCGCCCGCCTCGGCGCCCGCGGCGGCGAGGTGCGCCCGGATCGTCAGCAGGTCGGCGCTGAAGGTCGGGACGAGGTCGGCCTGGGTCGTGGACGACGTGATCGTGGCGACCGTGCACGCCGGGACGTCGCGCCACCGGACCTCGGCCTCACCGCGTCGCGCGGCGAGCCGGCGGGCGAGCTCCTCGGCGGTCGCGCGCTGCTCCGCGAGCGCCCGCTGCTGCTCGTCCCACCACCCGAGGAGGACGTCGCGCACGTCGCGCGGGTCGGCGTCGAGCACCTCGGGGACGCGCGCGAGCGGCACGTCGAGCCGGCGCAGCAGCGCCAGGGCGCGCCCCCGCTCGACCTGCTCGGGCGCGTAGGCGCGGTACCCCGTACGGGGGTCGACGCGCGCGGGGACGAGGAGCCCGTTCGCGTCGTAGAGCCGCAGCGCCTTGATGGACAGCCCCGACGCGCGCACCATCTCGCCGCTCGTGAGCGTCTCCGACGTCGGGCGGGCCCCCTGCTCCTGCGTCACGCGTCGAGCGTAACGACCGGTGCGGGACGCGCCACGGCGGCCGGGCGCCGTCGGGCGGCACTACCCTGGCCAGATGCCTGACGACCTCACGCAGACCGCCACGCCGCCGACCCCCGCGGAGCGGGAGGAGCCGGCAGCGCCCGTCGCGCCCCGCCGCCCGGCGCCGCGCACGCACCACGGGGAGACCGTGGAGGACGACTACGAGTGGCTGCGGGACAAGGAGTCGCCCGAGGTCGTCGCCCACCTGGAGGCCGAGAACGCGTACACCGAGGCGCGGCTCGCGCACCTCGAGCCGCTGCGCGAGCGGATCTTCGAGGAGATCAAGGCGCGCACGCTCGAGACGGACCTGTCCGTGCCCGTGCGGCAGGGCGCGCACTGGTACTACGCGCGCACGGTGGAGGGCTCGCAGTACCCGATCCGGGCGCGCGCGCCGATCGACGCGAGCCTCGGCAGCGACGCGCCGTCGTCCTGGGTGCCGCCCGTGCTGGAGCCGGGCGTGCCCGTGCCGGGCGAGCAGGTGCTGCTCGACGACAACGTCGAGGCCGAGGGGCACGACTTCTTCTCGCTCGGGTCGTTCGACGTGTCGGTCGACGGCACGCGACTCGCGTACGCGGTCGACGTCGTCGGCGACGAGCGGTACACGCTGCGCATCCGCGACCTCGACACGGGCACGGACCTCGTGGACGAGGTCCCCGGCACGTTCCCGGGCGCCGTCTTCTCCCCGGACGGGCGGTTCGTGTTCTACCCGACGGTCGACGACGCGTGGCGGCCCTGGCGCGTGTGGCGCCACGAGGTGGGCACCCCGGCGACGCAGGACGTCGTCGTCTTCGAGGAGCCCGACGAGCGCTACTGGGTCGGCGTGGGCGTCTCGCGCTCGCAGCGGTTCGTGCAGATCGACGTCGGCTCGAAGATCACGTCGGAGACCTGGCTGATCGACGCCGCCGACCCGACCGCCGAGCCGCGCGTCGTGTGGCCGCGCCGCGAGGGCGTCGAGTACACGGTCGAGCACGCGGTCTTGCCGAGCACGTGGTTCCCCGCCGTCGAGCACGAGGAAGGTGGCGGAGAGGCCGCGAGAACGACAGCGACGTCGGGTTCGGCGGGAGAGCGGCGGGACGTGCTGCTCGTGCTGCACAACGACGGCGCGGAGAACTTCGAGCTCGTCGTGACCGGCGTGCCCGACGGCGGCACGTCCCCGGGAGGGCCGAGCGAGGCGACCGTCGTCGTGCCGCACGACCCCGAGACCCGGCTGGAGGGGGTCGACGCCTTCGCCTCGCACCTCGTCGTCTCCTACCGGCGCGACGCGCTCTCGCGGGTCGGGGTGATCGACCTCGCGTCGGCCGAGCCGCCGCGCCCGGCGGGCCTGCCGACCCCGATCCGCACGGGCGACACCCCGGCACCCTCGGGCGACCACTGGCACGTGCGCGAGGTCGCGTTCGACGAGCCGCTGTACACCGCCGCGCTCGCAGGAAACCCCGAGTGGGACCAGCCGAACGTGCGCCTGTCCTACGCGAGCTTCGTCACGCCGTCGACCGTGTACGACCTGCGCGTCGAGACCGACGAGCTCACGCTGCTCAAGCAGCAGCCCGTGCTCGGCGGGTACGACGCCGCGGACTACGTGCAACGCCGCGAGTGGGCCACGGCCGAGGACGGGACGCAGGTGCCGGTCTCGCTCGTGTGGCGGCGCGACGCCGTCGGGCTCGACGCGACCGGCACGGGCGCGGAGCCCGCGCCGCTCCTGCTCTACGGGTACGGCTCGTACGAGATCAGCATCGACCCGGGGTTCTCGATCGCACGACTGTCGTTGCTGGACCGCGGGGTCGTGTTCGCCGTCGCGCACGTGCGCGGCGGCGGCGAGATGGGGCGCCGCTGGTACGACGACGGCAAGACGCTCGCCAAGCGGAACACGTTCACCGACTTCGTCGCGGTCGCGCGCCACCTGGTCGACGCGGGCTGGACGAGCCCCGAGCGCCTCGTGGCGCAGGGCGGCTCCGCGGGCGGGCTGCTCATGGGCGCGGTGACCAACCTCGCGCCCGAGCTGTTCGCGGGCGTGCTCGCGCAGGTCCCGTTCGTCGACGCGCTCACGTCGATCCTCGACCCGTCCCTGCCGCTGACCGTCGTCGAGTGGGACGAGTGGGGCGACCCCCTGCACGACCCCGAGGTCTACCGGTACATGCGCACCTACACGCCGTACGAGAACGTGCCCGACGACGCGGCCCACTACCCGCGGATCCTCGCCGTGACGTCGTTCCACGACACGCGCGTGCTCTACGTCGAACCGGCCAAGTGGGTCGCGCGCCTGCGCGCCGCCGGTGCGCCCGCGCTGCTGAAGATCGAGATGCACGCCGGGCACGGCGGCGTCTCGGGCCGGTACGAGGGGTGGCGCGAGGTCGCGTACGAGGACGCGTGGGTGCTCGACGTGCTCGGGCTCGCGGGGCGGTGAGCGCCGGTGACGACACGGTGACGACACGGTGACCGGTCCGGTGAGCGGCCCGACGCCCGACCCGCGGTCCGCGCGCGACGCGACGCCCCCGGCGACGGCGGCGCTGCTGCTGCGCCCGGTCGGCTACCTCGCGATCGGGCTCGTGTGGACGACGATCGGGCTGTTCGTCCTGGGCCTGTACCTCGCGGTCGCGGCGTACGGGCTGTTCGAGCCACCCGCGGACCAGGAGCCGTGGGCCGAGCTCGTGGCCTCGCCCGGCGCCGTGCTGGGCCGGCTCGCCGTGGTCGCGCCGATCGTCGTGGTGCTCGCGGGGCCGGTCGCGTGGTACCTGTCGTGCGCGATCTGGCCGCTCGCGGCGTTGTCCTTCGTGTACGCCGGGCGCGCGCTGCGGCCCGCGTACCGCGGCGACCGGCTCTCGTTCACGAGCCACGTCGCGCCCGGCACGACCCTCGGCCCGCCCGTGCCGGGTCCGGTCGCGATGTCGCTCCAGCCGCAGCGGCGCACGCGGCTCACGGACACCCTCATGCGCTTCTACGCGTGCGGCTGGAACCTCGACTTCCGCGAGTTCTGGCCCGCGGTCCCCGCAGGGATCGCCTGGGTGCTCGCGAGCACCGGGGCGTCGACGGCGCTGCCGTCCGGCTGGCGGGTCGGGCTCGTCGTGGCCGCGGTCCCGTTCGCGCTCTGGTCCGTCGTCGCGCTCCGCCGGGCCTGGACGTGGCGGTTCCACCGCGAGCGCGCACGCCTGGCGGCGCGGCGCCGACTCGAGCGGCACGGCGACGAGTACCGGCTCGACCCGCGCGTCGTGCGCACGCGCCCGCAGTCGGCCGAGCACCGGGCCCGCGTCGAGGCGGAGCGGGCGGCGGCGCGCGGTGCGGAGGACCACCTGACGAGCCTGACGAGCGACGAGATCGGCGAGCGGCGCGAGGCCGTGCTCCGCGCGCGCCGGGACCGTGAGGCCCGCGAGGCGCGGGAGGCTCGTCAGGCGGCGCGTCGGGGCCGGTCGGGCGGGACGCCTCCGGACCTCTGAGTCCGCCGCCCGGCGGTCCGGGTGGTATGCGTGGAGGCGGCCCGCGGTCAGACGGCCTGCGGGCTGCCGCACTCGGCGCAGAACCGCGCGCCCGCGGCGTTCTGCGTGCCGCACTCGCGGCACGCGGCGACCTGCGCGAGGCGCTCGCCGCACTCGGGGCAGAACTTGCCGCCTCCGACCTTGGCCGAGCACGACGGGCACTGCGTGACGACCGGCGTCCGCAGGTCCGCGCCGCCGACCAGGTCCGTCGTCCGGAGCTGCTCCTGGAGCTGGTAGCGGCGCGCCTCGGCCTGGAGCTGGGCGAGCTCCTCCGCCTGCTGGGGCGAGCAGCGCACGCACTGCCCGACGGCGTCGTTCCAGCAGACCTCGTGGCACATCCAGTCGCCGCAGCCGTGGCACTGGCGGAAGGCGTCGCGCACCTCGCCGACGGCGGCGTCGAGCGCCTTGTCCTTCGCGGACGAGTTGGTCTGCCGGTCGGCGGCCCACGAACCCGCCGCGTACGACAGGTCGGCCACCTTGCCGCCGAAGAACCGGCCCGCCGCCTGGACGAGACTGCTGCCCTTGGCGACGAGGTCCGCCTGGTACGCGGACCGGTACCCGTTGCCGCATCGCTCGCACCGGAACTCGAACTGGTAGCCGCCCGCGTTCGACAGGTCGCGGACGTTGTCGGTGAAGGCGATGGGCGCGCTCATGGCAGGGACCTCGGCAGGCTCGGGGGGCGGCGTCCCCGCAGGCCAGGCCCGCGGGAGGGGTGCGTCATGGGGATCCCATGACCGCAGCGATGCTACCCACGGACCCTCGCCGCCCGGACGGATCACCCGGGTGAAATCGGGCACCCGGCGGTCAGGGGCGGACGAGCCGCAGGGGCGAGTCGGCGGTGCGGACCGTCACGGTCTGGCCCCAGGAGGCGACGAGCCGGTCGTCCTCCACACCGTCGCCGAACACGACGAGCCGGTCCGACGCGACGGTGAGCGCGACGTCCGCGCCGTCCTCTACGACGCCCTCCGTGAGCGTGACGCCCGTCGCCGGCGAGGGCCACGCCTCGCGCACGAACCAGCCGAGCCGGTGCTCGGTGCGACCCAGCGCAGGGCGGCCGCCCCGGTCGTGCGCGAGCGACGCCCACCAGCCCGTCGCGCCGGTGCCGGTCGCGACGAGCACGCCCGACGACGACTGCCGCTCCTCGCCCGCCGCGCACCGCAGCGTGTAGCGCGCGCTCTGGTGGCTCGGGTGCCCGACGAACACCTCGTTGAGCGCGGTGAGGTGTTGCCCGTCGTCGAGGTCGGCACGGACCATGGTGAGCGCGTCGACGGGCAGGACCGCCGTGGGGTCGGGCGCGCCCGCGGGGGCGTCGTCACCGAGACCGCGGAGGAGGGCCGAGGCGGCCCCCACCGAGTGCTGCACGAGCACCCCGGGGTTCACCCCGGGCTCGGGATCCACGCCCAGCACGGGCTGCCCGCGCAGGTACTTCGCGACGTTCGCGACGAGACCGTCCTGCCCCACGACGACCACGACGTCCTCCGGCGCGAGGAGGAACCGCGACAGGTCGGCGCGCTCGACGTCCGCACGCGCCCAGCCCGCCGGGAGGGCGGTCACGACGGCGTCGCGCGCCGCCGCGAGCGCGTCGTGCCGCGCCTGGACCTCGGCGAGCGACCGACCGCGCGAGCGGAGGAAGAACTCCGCCTGACCACGGGTCCCGTGCCGGTCCAGCAGGTCGTCGAGCTCCGTGCGCCGGTGCACGACGACGGCGCGTCGCCGCAGCACCGTCAGGCCGCCTTCCCCGTGGTCCCGGCGCCCGCGGCCGTCCCCGACCGCCCGCCGTCCGGTCCGCCGTCGGGCCCACCGAGCGCGCCGCCCAGCAGCGAGCCCAGCACACCCGTCAGGAGGTCGGGCGTGACGGTGAGGTTCTGGACGTCGGGGAGCGCGCCGGCCGCCTCGCGGACCGCGAGGGCGAGGAGCGTGCCCGGGCCGGCGCTCGCCCAGACGTCCATGCGGGCCTGCTCGGCGGCGGCCTCGGCCGCGCCGACGACGCGCACCTGCTCGGCCTGCGCGTCGGTCGCGAGCCGAGCGCGCTCGGCGGTCGCGCGGGCGTCGACCAGCGCGGCGGCGGCCTTCTCCTCCGCCTCGCGCCGCGCGTTCGCGCCCTCCTGGGCGACGAGGCGCTCGCGGCGGGTCGCGAGCTCGATCGTGCTCGCGAGCTCGTTCTCGGCGATCGCGCGCTCGCGCTCCACGGCGAGGGCCCGGCGCTCGTACGTCGCACGGTCAGCCTCGGCCTGCACGCGCTCGCGCGCCGGCGTCTGGAGCGCGCGCTCGACGTCCTTCTCGGGGCGGACGGCGAGCACCTGGACGCCGATGACCACGATCCCGGTCGCGGTGAGGCGCGGGTCGGTGGTCAGCGCGTCGGTGAGGACGTCGCGCACGCGCGGCACGCCGGCCGTGAGGGCGTCGGCGAGGGGCATCGCCGCGAGCGCGTCGGCGGCGCGGCTCTGCGCGAGCCGGCCGACGATGCTGGTCACCTGGTCCCGGCCCGCCGTGCTCGTCTCGCCGCTGCCCGGGTCGACGGCGAAGTCGAGGCGCTGCGAGACGGTCACGGGGTCGGTGAACCGGTAGGTGACCCCGGCCTGGACGGTGACGTCCTGGTGGTCGGCGGTCACGGCGTGGAAGAAGACGGGCAGCTCCTGGTCGTCGACGGGGACCTCCGAGAGGACCGACGTCGTCGGCCGGAACCAGAACGCCTGACCCACGCCCTCGTGCGCGACGCGCCCGCGGCGCAGGTGCACGACGTGCCCGGTGGGGCTGCCGAGGAAGTGCCGGGTCCACGGGTAGGTGCGGATAGTCGCCATGGTCGTCTCCATCTCTTTCTCGTCGTTCTGACGATAAGGACGCTAGACCTCTCCGATCGTTCTCGTCAACCTGACGCTAATGTGCGACGATGACCGCATGACCCCGTCCGTCAGCCCGACCCCCGGCGTCCCGCCGACCGCCGCGCTGCTGCCCGTCACGGTCGACGTCGTCGCGCTCACGGTCCGCGACGACGCCCTGCACGTGCTGCTCGTCGAGCGCGGCATCGAGCCGTTCCGCGGCGCGCTCGCGCTCCCGGGCGGGTTCGTGCTGCCGGAGGAGGGGCTTGCCGGGGCGGCCCGGCGCGAGCTCGCGGAGGAGACCGGCGTCCGCCCGCCCGGCCACCTGGAGCAGCTCCGTACCTACGGGCCGCTCGACCGCGACCCGCGCGGGCCGGTCCTCTCCGTCGCCTACCTCCTGCTCGCCCCCGAGTTCGGCGTCGTGCGCGCCGGGTCCGACGCCGGGGGAGCGGCCTGGCACCCCGTCGCGCCCCTGCTCGCGCAGGCCCCGGCCCGGTCGACGGCGTCGGGCGACCGGGCGCCGTCGGGCACCGGGCTCGCGTTCGACCACGCGCGGATCCTCGCCGACGGCGTCGAGCGGGCCCGCGCCAAGCTCGAGTACTCGGCGCTCGCGACGGCGTTCTGCCCGCCCGAGTTCACGGTCGCCGATCTGCGGCGCGTCTACGAGGCGGTCTGGGGCGTGCGGCTCGACCCCCGCAACTTCTCACGCAAGGCCACGACCACCCCGGGCTTCCTCCAGGACACCGGCCGCACGACCTCAGGCGGCACCGGCCGCCCCGCGACCCTCTACCGCGCCGCGCCGAACCCGGGGTCCCTCCCCACGACCGGCCCCGCGTGGGGAGCGACCCCGGGTTCGGCAGCGGACCCGGACCTCGCGCCCGCGAGCGTGCCCGCCGTCCTCGATCCGCCGCTCATGCGTCCGCGACGCTCAGCGGCGGGGCACCCGGGGGAGAACTCCCCCTCGACAGCGGCGCGCGGCTGAGTACGCTCGCGCGCATGTCGACGTACAGCTACTGGCGCAGCGACCAGGGCAACATGCAGGCCCTCTCGGACGAGCTCGCCGCGCAGGCCGCGATGGCGCGGTCGCGCGAGGCGTCGCTCAACCGGCGCCTGCGCTCGCTGGAGGGGGACCTGTCCAGCCGGGTCGAGGTGCTCACGCGCCTCGTCAACGCGCTGATCGAGCTGGGCGAGGTGCGCGAGGAGCTCGCGCTGTTCACGCCCGCCCGACGTGCCCGGGACGCGGCGCGCGCCCTGACGCGTGCGGTCGTGGCGGGCGAGGGCGACGTGTCGCACCTGCGCCGGTCGCCCGACCTCGCCGACGTTCCCGGCTACTGGCTCGTCCCCGCGGCGCTCGCCGTCGCCGAGCTGCCCGTGGGTCGGCTCGACCCCGAGGCGGCGCAGGAGGCGCTCCTGCGCGACCGCCGTCGGGCCGCGACGTACCTCGTCGCGGTGTGCGCGCTCGTCGGGCAGCCCGGCCTCGCGCGCGAGTGGACGCCCTGGGTGCTCGACGCCCCCGTCCTCCCCGAGGGCGGCTGGGGCAGCGCCGACGGGGAGCCGGAGGCGGCACCGGAGCGCCCCGGCGAGCGGCCGGACGAGGTCCTCGTGTCGGTCTCCGAGCGGGCGCTGTGGTGCGCGGCGGCCGCGGGGCACCTCGGGGACGACGGCGTCGCGGTCGTCCGCGCGGCGCTCGCCGACCGCGTGGCCCTGCTCGACGACGACGCGCACGCCCGCTGGCGCGCCCGGCTCCTCGAGGCCGCGCCCGCGCTCCCCGGGAGCGCGGACGACTGGGGATCGCCCGAGGCCGCCGCGGCCGACGGGTCCGGGACGCGTCGCCGCACCGCGGCGCCCGACGCCCTGCCGCTGCTGCGGTCCTGGACCGCGTGGTCGCGGGCCGTCGTCGCCGGGGAGATCACCGTGCCCGCGGCGGCACCCGGTCCGCTCGCCCTCGGGGCGTCGTCGGGCGCCACGGGCACCGCTGCGACGTCGAGCGGCGCACCCGCCCCGGGCGCGGCGCTGCTGCGGGTCGTCGGGTCGCTCGTGAACGAGGGTGCGCCCGTGGAGCGCGGCCTCCTCGAGCGGGCGGAGCTCCTGGCCGACCGCGTGGGCCGCGCGCCCGAGGACGACGGCCCGGAGTGGGACGCGTCCGCGGGGACGCTCGTCGACCTGCTGGTGGACGACGCGCGCGGCACCGACCCGGGGCTCGTGGCGATCGCGGCACCGCTGCTCGTCGACGACCTGCGCGTCGCGAGCCACGCGCGGGCCTCCGAGCTCGCGGCGTCCCCGGCGCCGTCGCGCGTGCTGCGCCTCGCGGGCCGGACCGTCACCGTCACGCCGGCCGACGACGGCGCGTCGCCCGCCGCGACGGCACGGGCGGAGCTCCTCGCGCGCCCCGTCGACGGGGTGTCGTGGGGCGTCGTCGGCGGGGTCGGGGCGCTCGCGGTGGTGACGCTCGTGCTCGGGATCGCGGTCGCGCCGGCCTGGTACGCGGTGACCGTCGTCGCGGCCGTGGTCGCGGCGTGGCAGTGGTTCTCGGGCGAGCAGCGCGCGCGGGACCAGCGTGCCGCCGTGCAGGCGAGCGCCGAGCGGTTCGACGCCGAGCTGGCCGAGGCGCGCACCGCCGTCGCGGCGGAGGCGGAGCGCGCCCGGACGCAGCGCGAGGCGGTCGCGACCGTCGTCGACGACCTCGACGACGCCCTCGCCGACCTGGGCGCGCCGACCGTCGCCTGACGTCCCGGCCGTCGCCGTGCGTCGCCCTGTGCGGCACCCCGCGGGTCGTCCTCACCAGGGCCGGGCCGCCCGTTCCCGCGGGCCGTCCGGCCGTGCCCGGCCAGGCCCCGTCCGGCGTTCGAACACCGGCTTCGAACGCCGGATGAACTGTCGGTGAACAGTGGCGGAAGAATCCACAGGATGGTCGAGCGCGCTCCGGGGATGACCCCACCATGGACGACGTGACCGAGACGCTCCTGCTGGTGCTCGTCGTCGTGACCGCACTGGCCTTCGACTTCACCAACGGCTTCCACGACACGGGCAACGCGATGGCCACCTCCATCGCCACCAAGGCCCTCAAGCCCAAGACCGCCGTCGCCCTCTCCGCCGTCCTCAACATGGTCGGAGCGTTCCTCTCCCTGGCGGTCGCGGCGACCATCGCGAAGGGTCTGGTCGACGCCGACGTCATCACCCTCGAGGTCGTCCTCGCGGGGCTCGTGGGCGGCATCACCTGGAACCTGCTGACCTGGCTGCTCGGCATCCCGTCGAGCTCGTCGCACGCGCTGATCGGCGGCGTCGTCGGCTCGGTGCTCGCGGCCGTCGGCACGCAGGGCGTCATCTGGAGCGGTGTCGCCGCCAAGGTGCTCGTCCCCGCGCTGCTCGCCCCGCTCGTCGCGGTCGGCGTCGCGAGCGTCGGGACGTGGGCCGTCGCGCGCCTCACGCGCGACGTCCCCGAGGACGTCTCGACCCGGGCGTTCCGCTGGGGCCAGGTCGGCTCGGCGTCGCTCGTCTCGCTCGCGCACGGCACCAACGACGCGCAGAAGTCGATGGGCATCATCCTGCTCGCGCTCATCGCGGCGGGCGCCGTCCCGGCGGACTCGGGCGTCCCGTTCTGGGTGATCCTCGCCTGCGCGTCCTTCATGGCGCTCGGCACGTACCTGGGCGGCTGGCGCATCATCCGCACGCTCGGCAAGGGCCTCGTCGAGATCGACACGCGTCAGGGCATGGCCGCCGAGACGTCGTCCGCGGCCGTGATCCTCATGTCCGGCCTGTTCGGGTACTCGCTCTCGACGACGCACGTCGCGACCGGCTCGATCCTCGGCTCGGGCGTCGGGATGCCGGGCGCCACGGTCCGCTGGGGCGTCGCGGGCCGCATGCTCGCCGCGTGGGGCCTGACGCTCCCGGCCGCCGGCCTCGTCGGCGCGACCTGCTACGGCATCCAGCACGGGATCGGCGGCGCGGCCGGGACGGTCGTCGTGTTCGCGATCCTCGTCGCGACGTCCGTCGCCATCTGGGTCGCGTCGCGCCGCAAGCCCGTGGACCACAACAACGTCAACGACGCCTGGGAGGAGGGCACGGTGGACGCCGGGCTCGAGGCCGAGGTCGTCGAGGCGCGCGAGGCCGCGCTTGAGCGCCGCCTCGACGCGGCCGACCCGTTCGCCGACGCCGAGCCGCAGGCCGCGTCGCCCGTGCCCGCCGCGGGCGCACCCACCGTGACCCCGGCCGCCGCGCGCCAGCGCGCGAGCGTCTGACCCCGGCAGCCCGGAGGAGAGAACCGTGTTCGTCGAGATCGACTCGCTGCTCAAGGTCGTCGTCGCCGGCCTCGTCGTCGGCGCGGGCCTGCCCGCCCTCTTCGCGCTCGGGGTCCGGCTCGCCGCCGGCCGCGCCGTGCCCGTGGAGGTCGGCACCCCCGACGGCCGCTTCACGTCCGACGGCCGGACCGTGCGCGTCGAGCGCGCCACCCGCGGTCGCCGGGCGGGCGCGCTCGTGTGCTTCGCCGTCGTCGTCGTCGCGATCGCGGCGGGCATCGCGTTCATCGCGAGCGGCGGCCACTGACCCGGCTCCCCCCCCGCGAGGCGGGGTCAGGCGGAGTCGCGCACCACGAGGGTCGGGTCGAACAGGACCGAGCGAGGCTCGGTCTCCGGGGCGTCGATCGCCGCGAGCAGGAGGCGCGCCATCTCGGCCGCCATCTCCTCGACGGGCTGACGCACCGTCGTGAGCGGGGGGTGCGCCTGGTGCGCGACCGTGGAGTCGTCGAACCCGACGACCGCGACGTCCTCCGGGACGCGCCGGCCGGCCTCCTGCAGGACCGTGGACGCGCCGTCGGCCATGAGGTCGCTCGCGCCGAACACGCCGTCGACGTCGGGGCGTGCGGCGAGGAGCTCGCGCGCGGCCGCCTCGCCACCCGCGCGCGTGAAGTCGCCCTCGACGACGTACGGCTCGGGGAGACCGGCGGCCCGCACCGCGTCGAGGAAGCCCTCCAGCCGGGCGCGCGCGAAGGGGACGTCGGCGGGCCCGGCGACGGTCGCCAGGCGCGTCCGGCCGCGGGCCACCAGGTGCTCGGCCGCGAGGCGGCCGCCCGCGGCCTGGTCGAGGTCGACCCAGCTCACGCCGGCCGACTCGTCGGCCCCGTCGAGGTGCGTCGAGAGCACGACCGGCACGGACAGCGCGGCGAACCGCGCGGGGAGCGGGTCGCCGGAGCTCGACGTGATGAGCAGGACGCCGTCGACGTGGCCCTGGCGCACGTAGCGCACGACCTGGTCGTGCGCGGGCGGGTCGGCGGGCAGGATCGCGAGATGGATGTCGCGCGGCCGGAGCACCTGCTGCGCGCCGGCCGTGACCCGGCCGATGTAGGGGTCGGTGAACAGGCGCTCCAGGAAGGGGCTGGTGTGCCGCCGCTCCGTCGGCTCGGAGACGACGAGCGCGACCGACCCGGTGCGTCGCGTCACGAGGGTGCGCGCCGCGAGGTTGGGGACGTAGCCCGTCTCGTCGATCGCCTTCTCGACGACCTCGACGATCGCCGGGTCGACCGTCGGCACCCCGTTGATGACGCGGGACACGGTGGCGCGGGAGACGCCGGCGACGGCCGCGACGGCCTCGAGCGTCGGGCGGGGGGAGGGGCGACGGGCAGCCATGGCGTCAGTTATACCGCCCGGGCTCAGCGCAGACGCTCCTTCGCGGCGAGCACGCGGAGCACCGCTGCGTCCACCTTGGCGGCGAACGCCGGGTCGGTCGTCGCGCGCTCGACGACGGCCGCGACCATGGGCTGCACGACGCTCGGGTCGGCGGACGCGAGCACCATGTCGCCGCCCGCGTCGATCGTCAGGACGGCGCGCTCGGCGGGCGACCACGCCTGCACCTGCTGGGCCGCGGAGACGTCGTCGGTGATGACGACGCCGTCGAACCCGAGGTCGCCCCGGAGCATCCCGTCGACGACGACGGGCGAGAACGCCGCGGGCAACGACCCGTCGATCTGCGCGTAGACGGCGGTGGACGTCATGACGAACGCGGCGCCCGCCTCGATCCCCGAGGCGAAGACGGCGACGGACGGGTCGTCGCGGGTCGTCACGTCGTCCGTGACGCCCGCGTCGGTGTCGGTGTTCTCGGTGACGCGGCCCAGCCCCGGGAAGTGCTTGATCGTCACGTCCACCCCGGACGCCTCCATGCCGGCGCTGAAGGCGTTCGCGTGGGCCGTCACCGCGTCCGGCGTGAACCCGTAGTTCCGCTGGAAGTACCCGATCGGCGGGTTCTGCGCAGCCGTGCCCTCGGGCACGAGGTCCATCACCGGCGCGAGGTTGAGGTTCACGCCGGCCGCCGCGAGCTCGCCGCCCCACGTCGTCGCGTCCGCCTGCAGCGTCGCGGGGTCGAGCGTCGCCTGGTCCGTGGCCGTAGGGATCTGCGAGAACCCGGGTCCGCGCAGCACCTGCACGTAGCCGCCCTCCTGGTCCGTCGCGACGAACAGCGGGGTGCCGTTCGTCGTCTCCGGCGAGACGAGCGCCGTGAAGCCGGCGACGAGGTCGGCCGTCGGACCGGTGCCCGCCTGCGACCGCCCGGCGAGGAACACGTTGCCGACGTGGAGCTGCGACACCGCGTCGTAGCTCACCTGCTGCGGATCGCTCACGTCGACGCCGACCATGAAGAGCTGCCCGACCTTCTGCTCGAGCGTCCACCCGGCCAGCGGGTCCTCGGACGGGGTGGACGGCGTCGGGGGAGTGGCCGACGGCGACGGCTCGGGCGAGGCGCTCGGCGCGCCCGACGGTGACGGGACCGGGGCGGGGCCTGGGCGGGTGAGGTACCACGCGACCGCCGAGACGGCGGCGAGCGTGGCGACGACGGCGACGACGATCCAGGTGGTCCGGGCACGGGGGGTCAAGGGCGGCACCTCCAGCGGCCACCGTAGCCCGACCGCGTTCGACGGGCGGAACCTGGCGCGGCGCGACATGATGCCCGCACGGGGTGCCGCGTCCCGGGGCAACGGTGCGTCGGGACCCGCGTGCCGCAGCCGACGTCACCGATCCTGGAGCACGGCATGACCTACCGCTCGCCCACCCGTCCCGTCGTCCTCGACCGTGCTCGTCGGGCCACCGCGGCACTCGTCGCCGCCGTGCTCGCGCTGGCGGGTGCGGTCGCGCTGGTGGCGGGCCCGCAGGCCCGGCCCGCCGCGGCGGCGATCGGGTTCTGCCCCGACCCGGACGACTTCCCGAACGTCGGACCCGTGCCGGTCCCGGGGTTCACCGACAACAACGTCGCCGTCTACGCGGGCGGGAACTACACGGCGACGGGGACCTCGGCCGAGAGCGAGGGCGTGCTCGTCGTGCGGGGCGACGCGACGTTCGACACCCCGGGGAGCTTCAACGTGGGCACGGTCGGGGCCGGCTCGGGCATCGTGCCGGAGCCGGGGTCGCCCATGCTGCACGTCGGCGGCGTGATGAGCATCGCCGCCGGGACCAACGTCATCGTGGGCGCCAACCTCGACGGCGGCGGCGCGGTGCACGTCGGGGGCGACCTGGAGGACGCGGGCGGGCTCGACACCAACGGGGGCGCGGTCGAGACGAACATGGGCACGGACGCCGCGCTCGCGCCGTGGGAGGGGTTCCAGACCGTGATCGTCGACGAGTCGCTCGTGCTCGGCGCGGTCCCGGCGACCGGGACCGCGGCGCGCGACGGAGGGCGCGTCACGTTCACCAGCACCGACCCGAGCAACACGACGCTCCAGGCGTTCACCGTCGACGCGGCCGTCCTCGACGGCGCGTCGGAGTTCTTCTTCGAGGGCGTCCCGGACGGCGCACCCGTCGTCGTGAACGTCGTCGGCGACGCGCCCGTCACGGTCTCGGCCGCCTACGTCGACATCAACGGCGCGCGCGTCGACGACCCGGCGAACATCGGCAACGCCGCGGCGCGGCTGATGTGGAACTTCACGGGGAGCGGCGACGTCACCGTGAGCGGCGCGGGGCAGTGGGTCGGCTCGATCCTCGCCCCGTCCGCGGACCAGGTGACGCTCACGTCGAGCACCAACGGGCGCGTCTACGCGGGCAACGACCTCACGACGTCGGGCAGCGGCAACGAGCAGCACAACTACCCCTGGATCGGCCCGGGGCCGTTCAGCTGCATCCCGTCGGCGAGCTTCGTCGTCCAGAAGACCGTCGCGGGCGAGGCCGCCGCCGACGTGCCCGCGGACACGACGTTCGACGTCGAGTACACGTACGAGGAGCCGGACGGGACGACCGGCGGCGACACGCTCGTCGTGCCGATCAGCGGTGCGCTCGTCAGCGGGCCGACGCTCCCCGTCGGCACCGTCGTCACGATCACCGAGACCGACCTGCCCACGGTGCCGGGCGTCGAGTGGGGCACGCCCGTGATCCAGGTGAACGGGGAGCCGCTCGGCGACCCCGCCCAGTTCACGATCCAGGAGAACCAGACCGTCACGGTGACCGTGGTGAACACGGCGAACGGCGGTGCCGTCCCGGTGGTGGGCGGGTTCTCCGTGGCCAAGGCCGTGACGGGCGACGCCGCGGGGCTCGTCCCCGACGACACCGCGTTCCTCGTCGACTGGGAGGCCACGCTCCCTGAGGGGGCCACGTACGACGGCGACCTGGCGGGCACGCTGACCGTCCTCGCGGACGGGACCGTGGTGGACGGCCCGTCCGACCTGCCGGTCGGCACGACCGTCACGCTCACGGAGCAGACGCCGCTGCCGGAGGTCGAGGGCGTGGAGTGGGGCGACCCCGTGCTCAGCCCGGCGTCGCCGATCACGATCGTCGAGGGCGCGACCGGGGTCGCGGTCACGGTGACCAACGTCGCGGACGCCGTGGTCGGGGGCTTCACGGTCCAGAAGTCGCTCGAAGGCGACGCGGCCGACGTCGTCCCGTCCGAGACCGCGTTCCTCGTCGACTGGACGGCGACCGTCCCCGCGGGTGTCGCGTACGACGGCGACACGTCGGGCACGCTGACCGTCCTCGCCGACGGGACCGTGACGGACGGCCCGTCCGACCTGCCGGTCGGCACGACCGTGACGCTCGTCGAGCAGCAGCCGCTGCCCGACGTCGACGGTGTCGTCTGGGGCCTGCCGACGCTCGAGCCCGCGTCTCCGATCACGATCGTCGAGGGGCCGACGAGCGTCGCCGTGACCGTGACCAACACGGCGATCGCGCCCGAGGAGGTCGGCGGGTTCGCGGTGCAGAAGACCGTCACGGGCGACGCGTCCGGGGCCGTGCCGCCGGGCACCGCGTTCGTCGTCGCCTGGGAGGCGGAGGTTCCGCCCGACTCCGGCTACGAGGGTCCGACCTCCGGGACGGTGACCGTGCTCGCGGACGGGACCGTGGTGGACGGCCCGCAGGACCTGCCCGCGGGCACGGTCGTGACGTTCACGGAGCAGACCATGCCCGACGTCCCCGGCGTGGACTGGGGGCAGCCGACCGTCTCGCCCGGCACCGTCACCATCGGTGAGGGGGACGCGGTCGCGGGCGTGGTCGTGACGAACACGGCGACCGCGCAGGTCGGCGGGTTCTCGCTCGCGAAGACGGTCGAGGGCGACCTCGCCGGGAGCGTGCCCCCCCGGACGGCGTTCGAGGTCGAGTGGTCTGCGACCCTGCCCACGGGCTTCACGTACGACGGCCCCCTCACGGGGACGCTGACCGTGCTCGCGGACGGCACCGTGGTCGACGGCCCGCAGGACCTCCCGGTCGGGACGGTCGTGACGTTCACCGAGATCAACCTGCCGGAGGTCGACGGCGTCGTCTGGGGCGCCCCCACGTTCTCCCCGGAGACCGTGACGGTCGGCGACGAGGAGAACACCCTCGTCACGCTGACCAACACCACGCAGGACGTGGCCGAAGTCGGCGGGTTCTCCGTCGCCAAGGAGGTGACCGGCGACCGCGCGGACCTCGTGCCCGCCGGAACCGAGTTCACCGTCGCGTACTCGTACGAGCTCGACGGCACCCTCGTCGGCGGCTACCTCCAGGTCCCGGCCGACGGAACGGTCGTCGCCGGCCCGCAGAACCTCCCGGTCGGCACGGTCGTCACCTACACGGAGGCGGACCTGCCCGACGTCCCCGGCGTCGCGTGGGGCGTCCCGACGTTCAGCCCGCCGACGGTCGTCGTCGGCGACGGGCAGAACACGCTGGTCACCGCGACCAACACGGCGAACCAGGCGCTCGGCGGGTTCTCCGTGGTCAAGCGGGTGACCGGCGAGGCGTCCGACGCCGTCCCCCCGACCACGGAGTTCGTCGTGGGTTACGCGTACGACGGCCCGGACGGCGCCGTCACCGGATCGCTCACCGTCCGCGCCGACGGGGTCGCCGTCGACGGCCCGCAGGACCTGCCCGTGGGGACCGTCGTCCGGCTCACCGAGACCGACCTGCCCGAGATCGGCGGGGTCGACTGGGGCACGCCGACCTTCACGGTCGACGGGACGGCGGTCACCGAGGTGACGGTCGGCGACGGCACGGTGGTCGTGACGCTCACCAACACCGCGGACGACGAGGAGCTCGCGATCACCGGCACCGACGCGGTGCTCGTGACCGTCCTCGCCCTGGCGTTCCTCGGGACCGGCAGCGCGCTCCTGCTGCTCCGCGCCCGGCAGCGCCGCCTCGCCTGACGCGCACCGATCGACGGCCGGCACCCGCGCGGGTGCCGGCCGTCGTCGCGCCGGGAGGACGAGGTAGGACCGACCGGACCAAACCGTCTCAAGAGGACGAGACCGAGATCACAGCGCAGAATGCGTCATGGGGGAAGAGCAGCGATGTCTCAGAGACAGAGGACGGCGCCGCGACCCGGGGCGCCGTCGCCGGCCTGACCAGGAGCACGCATGACCCGAGGTTCCCGCCCCCGCACGCTCGACCCCCTGCGCCGCGTCGTCGCCGCCGTCACCGCCGCCACGCTCGCGCTCGCCGGGGCGGTCGTGCTCGTCACCGGGCCCCAGGCCGCACCCTCGTTCGCCGCGGTCGGGCAGTGCCCCGACCCGGGCCAGTTCCCCGGCATCGGGAACCTGCCCCCGAAGTTCACGGACAACAACGTCTCGGTGTACGCCGGGGGAAACTTCCTCGCCACGGGGTCGGCCTCGGAGGCCGAGGGCGTGCTGGTCGTCGGCGGGAATGCGACGTTCAACCGGACTCTCAGCGGGAACTCGTTCAACGTCGGCACGGTCGGGGCGGGTTCGCAGATCGCACCGGACCCCGGCACGGTCATGCTCCACGTGGGTGGCACCCTCGACGTGGTCGCACCGACGAACGTCATCGTGGGGGCCGGCTACTCGGGCCAGGGTGGCGGTGACGTCCAGGTCGGCGCGGCGAAGACCGGTGCAGGGACGGTGGACACGAACGGCGGGGAGCTGCGGCCGAACCTCGGCACGGCGCCCGCGCTCGCGCCGTTCGGTGACTTCGGGGACCAGGTCTCCCAGGCGTCGACGACGTTCGCCGGTCTGACCGGGACACCCGTCGCGGTGTCGGGCAACATCGCGACCTTCGACGGCTCGACGAGCACCGACCTGCACGTGTTCACGGTGGACGCCGCGGCGCTCAACGGCGTGAACACGCTCAACTTCGACGGGTTCGCCGACGGCTCCCCGATCGTCGTCAACGTGGTGGGCGGCCCGGTCGACTTCCAGCCCAACTACTTCGCCGCGAACAACGTCCGGTTCGACGACTTCGGGAGCCCGGACTTCGGCAACTGGGCCTCGCGGATCATGTGGAACTTCGTCGACGCCGACGCGGTCCAGCTCGGCCCAGCCGGGGCGGCGCAGTTCATGGGGTCGGTCATGGCACCGGCGGCGGACGTCCAGCTGTACAACCACATGAACGGGCGGGTGTACGTCGGCGGCGACCTCACGTTCGGCGGCGAGGGCTCGCAGAGCGGCCTGGAGATCCACAACTACCCGTGGATCGGTCCGGGGCCGTTCAACTGTGTCCCGACCTCCAGCTTCGTCGTGCAGAAGACGGTGACGGGCGCCGCCGCGGCGGACGTCCCGGCCGGGACGGTGTTCACCGTCCACTACTCCTACGTCACGCCGGCACCGGACAGCGAGACCGGCGAGGGTGACCTCGAGGTCCCGCTCAACGGCAACCTCGTCCCGGGCCCGGACCTCCCCGTCGGGACCGTCGTGACGGTCTCGGAGCCGACCCTGCCGGAGGTCGACGGCGTCTCGTGGGGGTCGCCGGTGTTCCGGGTCAACGGGAACGAGCTGGGCCTCCCGGCCGAGTTCACCGTCCCCGCGGACGGCACGATGGCGAGCGTGTCCGTCGTCAACACGGCGAACGTCGGCGCACCCGCCGGCGGGTTCTCGGTGCAGAAGGCGCCGCTCCAGGGCAACGCGGCGGACGCCGTCGACCCCGCGACGGAGTACCAGGTCGACTGGGCGGCGACGCTCCCCGAGGGGGCGACGTACGACGGCGCCCTGGCGGGCACGCTCACCGTGCTCGCGGACGGCGCGGTCGTCGACGGCCCGCAGGACCTGCCGGTCGGCACGACCGTGACGTTCACGGAGGTGACCCCGGACCCGGTCGACGGCGTCGTCTGGGGGACGCCCGTCGTCGAGCCCTCGACCGTGACGGTCGGGGAGGGGCAGAACACGCTCGTCACGGTGACGAACACGGCGACCACGCAGGTCGGCGGGTTCACGGTGGTGAAGATCGTGGACGGCAACGCCGCGGGGCTCGTGCCGGACGACACGGCGTTCACGGTGACGTGGACGGCGGAGATCCCGGCGGGCGTCGTCTACGACGGCGAGACCGAGGGGCAGGCGGTGATCCTCGCGGACGGCACCCCGTACGCCGGTCCGGTCGACCTCCCCGTCGGGACGGTCGTCACGTTCACGGAGGTCGCGCCCCCGGCGGTCGACGGCGTCGTCTGGGGCACGCCGTCCATCAGCCCGGCCGAGCTCACCGTCGGGCAGGGGCAGCCCGCGATCGTCCAGGTGACGAACACCGCGAGCACCGTGAACGGTGGGTTCACGCTGCAGAAGGAGGTCATCGGCAACGCGTCGGGTGCGGTGCCGGGCGACACGGCGTTCCTCGTCGACTGGTCCGCGACCCTCCCGTCGGACGTGACCTACGGCGGGCCGCTCGCCGGCACGCTGACGGTGCTCGCGGACGGGACGGTGGTGGACGGTCCGCAGGACCTGCCGGTCGGGACGGTCGTGACGTTCGCCGAGCAGACGCCGTTCCCCGTGGTCGACGGCGTCCAGTGGGGCGACCCGATCATCTCGCCCGAGTCGCTCGTCGTGAGCGAGAACGGCGGGCAGCCGGTCGCGGTGACGGTCACGAACGTCGCGACGTCCGTCGTCGGCGGGTTCTCGCTGAGCAAGGCGCTCGCAGGCAACGCGGCCGGCGCCGTGCCGGACGACACCGAGTTCCTCGTCGACTGGTCGGCCGTGCTGCCGACGGGTGTCACGTACGACGGCGACCTGTCCGGGACGCTGACCGTGCTCGCGGACGGGACGGTCGTCGACGGGCCGCAGGACCTGCCGGTCGGCACGGTCGTCACGCTCACCGAGCAGACCCCGCTGCCCGAGGTGCCGAACGTCGTCTGGGGAGACCCGTCGTTCGACCCGGGCGCCCAGGTGACCGTCACCGAGAACGACGGCGCCCCCGTCGCGGTCACGGTGACGAACACCGCGACGAGCACCGTGGGCGGGTTCGCCGTCGCCAAGGACGTCGTCGGCGACGCCGAGGGCCTCGTGCCCGGGACCACGCCCTTCTCGGTGACGTGGGTCGCGACGCTGCCCGCGGGGGTCACCTACGACGGCTCCCTCACGGGGACGCTGACCGTCCTGGCCGACGGGACGGTCGTGGACGGACCGCAGGACCTCCCGGTCGGGACGACCGTGACGTTCTCCGAGACGGCGCTCCCGACGATCCCGAACGTCGTCTGGGGCGACCCGTCGTTCGACCCCGCCACGCTGACCGTCACGGAGACCGGGGACACCCCGACGCTCGTGACGGTGACCAACACGGCGTCGAGCGTCGTCGGCGGCTTCACGCTGCAGAAGGACGTCCAGGGGAACGCGGCCGGGATCGTGCCCGACATCACCACCTTCACGGTCACCTGGACCGCGGCCCTGCCGCCGGACGTCGCCTACGACGGTCCGCTCACCGGGACGCTGACCGTCCGGGCCGACGGGACGGTCGTGGACGGCCCGGCGAACCTCCCGGTGGGCACCGTGGTGACGTTCGCCGAGCAGACCCCGCTGCCCGAGGTCGGCGACGTCGTGTGGGGCCCGCCGTCGTTCACCCCGGCCCAGCTCACGGTCACCGAGAACGACGGCGAGCCCGTCGCGGTCACGGTGACGAACACCGCGAACGCGGTCGTCGGGTCGTTCGGCGTCGCGAAGGCGCTCGCGGGGAACGCGCAGGGGATCGTTCCGGAGGACACCGCGTTCCTCGTGGACTGGAGCGCCGACATCCCGGACGGCGTCGACTACGACGGCGACACGTCCGGCACCCTCACCGTCCTCGCCGACGGCACGGTCGTGGACGGCCCGACCGACCTGCCCGTCGGGACGGTCGTGACCCTGAGCGAGCAGACCCCGCTCCCGGAGATCGACGGCGTCGTGTGGGGCACGCCGTCCTACGACCCGGGGACCACGGTCACCATCACCGAGAACGCCGGCGCGCCGGTCGTCGTGACGCTGACGAACACCGCGACCACGGTGGACGGCGGGTTCTCGGTCGCCAAGGCGCTGACCGGGAACGCGGCCGGGCTGGTGCCCGGTGACACCGCGTTCCTCGTCGACTGGTCGGCGGTGCTGCCCGACGGCGTCACGTACGGGGGCCCGCTGACCGGGACCGTGACCGTGCTCGCGAGCGGGGCCGTCGTCGACGGCCCGCAGGACCTCCCCGTGGGCACCACGGTGACGTTCACCGAGCGCGCCCCGCTGCCGTCGGTCGACGGCGTGGTCTGGGGCGTGCCGTCCTTCGCGCCCGCGTCGACGCTCGTCGTCGTGGAGAACGGGGGCGACCCCGTCACGGTGACGGTCACCAACACGGCCTCGACGGTGGACGGCGGGTTCACGGTGGCCAAGGCCGTGACCGGGAACGCCGCCGGCCTCGTGCCGGACGACACCGAGTTCGTCGTGGGCTGGAGCGCGACCCTCCCCGAGGGCGTGACGTACGACGGCGACCTGTCCGGGACGCTGACGGTGCTCGCCGACGGGACGGTCGTGGCCGGCCCGGTCGACCTCCCCGTGGGGACGGTCGTGACGTTCACGGAGCAGACGCCGCTCCCGGAGGTCGACGGCGTCGTGTGGGGCGAGCCCGTACTCGACCCCGGAGCCGAGGTGACGATCGTCGAGGGCGCGACGGGCGTCGCGGTGACGGTGACGAACACGGCGAGCACCGTGAACGGCGGCTTCGCGCTCGCCAAGTCGGTCGCGGGGAACGCGGCCGGCGCGGTGCCGGGCGACACGGCGTTCCTCGTGGACTGGACGGCGACGCTCCCGGACGACGTGACCTACGACGGCGACCTGTCCGGGACGCTGTCGGTCCTGGCGGACGGGTCCGTCGTGGACGGTCCGCAGGACCTGCCCGTGGGCACGGTCGTGACGTTCGCGGAGCGGACGCCGCTGCCCGAGGTGCCGAACGTGGTGTGGGGCACCCCGACGTACGCGCCGGGCGCCGAGCTGGCGATCACCGAGAACGGAGGTGCACCCGTCGCGGTGACGGTGACGAACACGGCGACGAGCGTCGTCGGCGGGTTCACGGTCCACAAGGCGCTCGCGGGGAACGCCGCCGGAGCGGTGCCGGACGAGACCGCGTTCCTCGTCGACTGGACCGCGGCGGTCCCCGACGGGATCGACTACGACGGCGACGTGTCCGGGACCCTCACGGTGCTCGCGGACGGGACGGTCGTGGACGGTCCGGCCGACCTCCCGGTGGGCACCGTGGTGACCTTCGCCGAGCAGACGCCGCTCCCCGACGTGCCGAACGTGGTCTGGGGGACGCCGACGTTCGCGCCGAGCGCCCAGGTGACGATCGTCGAGGGCGCGACGGGCGTCGAGCTCACCGTGACGAACACGGCGACGAGCGTCGTCGGTGGCTTCACGCTGCAGAAGGACGTGACCGGGAACGCCGCGGGCCTCGTGCCGGGCGACACCGCGTTCTCCGTGACCTGGGTGGCGACGCTCCCTGCGGGCGTGACGTACGACGGGTTCCTCACCGGGACGCTGACGATCCTGGCCGACGGGACCGTCGTGGACGGCCCGCAGGACCTGCCGGTGGGCACCACGGTGACGTTCACCGAGGCGACGCCTCCCGCGGTCGACGGCGTCACGTGGGGCGCGGTGTCCGTGGACCCCGCGACGCTGACGGTCGCCGAGAACGGTGGGGCGCCGTCCGCGGTGACCGTGACGAACACCGCGAACGCGGTGACCGGGTCGTTCGGGGTGGCCAAGGCGCTCGCGGGGAACGCGGCCGGCGTGGTCCCGGACGACACGGCGTTCCTCGTCGACTGGACCGCGACGATCCCGGCCGGGGTCGACTACGACGGCGACACGTCCGGCACGCTGAGCGTGCTCGCGGACGGCACCGTCGCGGACGGTCCGGCGGACCTGCCGGTCGGCACGGTCGTGACGTTCGCGGAGCAGACGCCGCTGCCCGGGGTGCCGAACGTGGTGTGGGGGACGCCGGAGCTCTCGCCGGAGTCGGTGACGATCGCCGAGGGCGACGAGCCGGTCGTGGTGACGGTGACGAACACGGCGACGAGCGTCGTCGGCGGGTTCTCGCTGGCGAAGTCGGTCGTGGGCGACGCGGCCGGGATCGTGCCGGACGGCACGGAGTTCCTGGTCGACTGGACGGCGACCCTGCCCGCTGGCGTGACCTACGACGGCGACCTCTCCGGCACGCTGACCGTCCTCGCGGACGGGACCGTCACCGACGGTCCGGACGACCTGCCGGTCGGAACGGTCGTGACGTTCGCGGAGCAGACGCCGCTCCCCGCCGTGCCGGGCGTCGTCTGGGGCGAGCCGTCGTTCGCGCCGGGTGCCGAGCTGACGATCGTGGAGAACGACGGGCAGCCCGTCACCGTGACGGTGACGAACACGGCCACGAGCGTCGTCGGCGGGTTCGCCGTGCAAAAGGCGCTCGCGGGCGACGCGGCGGGCATCGTGCCGGGCGGCACGGAGTTCCAGGTCGGCTGGTCCGCGACGCTGCCGGACGGCGTGACGTACGCGGGCGACCTGTCCGGGACCCTGACGGTGCTCGCGGACGGGACCGTCGTGGACGGCCCGCAGGACCTCCCCGTCGGGACGGTCGTGACGTTCGCGGAGCAGACGCCGCTGCCCGAGGTCCCGAACGTGGTGTGGGGCGACCCGGTCGTCTCCCCGGAGTCGGTGACCGTCACGGAGACGGGCGAGACGCCGACCCTCGTGACGGTGACGAACACCGCGACGAGCGTCGTCGGCGGGTTCGCCGTGGCCAAGGCCCTGGCCGGGAACGCGGCGGGGGTCGTGCCGGACGGCACGGAGTTCCTCGTCGACTGGACGGCGACCCTGCCCGACGGCGTCACGTACGAGGGCGCGCTGTCCGGGACCCTGACGGTGCTCGCGGACGGGACCGTCGTGGACGGGCCGCAGGACCTGCCCGTGGGGACGGTCGTGACGTTCGCGGAGCAGACGCCGCTGCCCGAGGTCCCGAACGTCGTGTGGGGGACCCCGGAGATCTCGCCGGAGTCCGTGACGATCACGGAGACCGGGGGCACCCCCACCGAGGTCACCGTGACGAACACGGCGACGAGCGTCGTCGGCGGCTTCACGCTGCAGAAGTCCGTCATCGGCGACGCCGCGGGGATCGTGCCGGACGGCACGGAGTTCTCCGTGACCTGGGTCGCGACCCTCCCGCCGGACGTCACGTACGACGGGTTCCTCACCGGGACGCTGACGGTCCTCGCGGACGGCACGGTCGTGGACGGCCCGCAGGACCTGCCGGTCGGGACCACGGTGACCTTCACCGAGGCCACCCCGCCGGCGGTCCCGGGCGTCGCGTGGGGCGCCGTGTCCGTGGACCCGGCGCAGCTCGCGGTCACGGAGAACGACGGCGAGCCCGTCGCGGTCACGGTGACCAACACCGCGAACGCGGTGACCGGGTCGTTCGGGGTGGCCAAGGCGCTCGCGGGGAACGCGGCCGGCGTGGTGCCGGACGACACGGCGTTCCTCGTCGACTGGACGGCGACCCTGCCCGACGGCGTGACGTACCCCGGCCCGCTCACCGGCACCCTCACGGTGCTCGCGGACGGGACCGTCACCGACGGCCCGGACGACCTGCCGGTCGGCGCGGTCGTGACGTTCGCCGAGCAGACGCCGCTGCCCGACGTGCCGGACGTCGTGTGGGGCACGCCGGAGCTCTCGCCGGAGTCGGTGACGATCGCCGAGGGCGACGAGCCGGTCGTGGTGACCGTGACGAACACGGCGACGAGCGTCGTCGGCGGGTTCTCGGTGGCCAAGGCGCTGGCCGGGAACGCGGCGGGGATCGTGCCGGACGACACGGAGTTCCTGGTGGACTGGTCCGCGGTGCTTCCCGACGGCGTGACCTACGACGACCCGCTGACCGGGACCCTCACGGTGCTGGCAGACGGGACCGTCGTGGACGGCCCGCAGGACCTGCCGGTGGGCACGGTCGTGACGTTCGCCGAGCAGACGCCGCCGAACGTGCCGGACGTCGTCTGGGGCACCCCGACGATCTCGCCGGAGTCGGTGACGATCACCGAGACCGGTGACACCCCGACGGCGGTCACCGTGACGAACACGGCGACGAGCGTCGTCGGCGGGTTCACGGTCCAGAAGGTCGTGGACGGGCATTCGGCGGGCGTCGTCCCGGGCGACACCGCGTTCGACGTGGACTGGTCCGCGACGCTGCCCGACGGCGTCACCTACGCGGGCGAGCTCGCGGGCACGCTGACGGTGCTCGCGGACGGGACCGTCGTGGACGGTCCGCAGGACCTGCCCGTGGGCACGGTCGTGACGTTCGCGGAGCAGACGCCGCTGCCGGAGGTCCCGGGCGTGGCGTGGGGCGAGCCGAGCCTCGACCCCGAGGGTGCGCTGACGATCACGGAGAACGACGGCGAGCCGGTGGCGGTGACCGTCACGAACACCGCGGACACCGTGCTCGGCACGTTCACCGTCGCCAAGGCGCTCACCGGCGCCGCGGCCGGCGCGGTCCCGGAGGACACGGCGTTCACCGTGACGTGGTCGGCGA
Organism: Cellulosimicrobium sp. 22598; assembly: GCF_052044445.1. Classification (NCBI taxonomy): domain Bacteria; kingdom Bacillati; phylum Actinomycetota; class Actinomycetes; order Micrococcales; family Promicromonosporaceae; genus Cellulosimicrobium; species Cellulosimicrobium sp. 22598. The sequence continues at coordinate 82,369 of NZ_JBQEMZ010000004.1, read as the reverse complement.
CCGTGCCCGACGGCGTCGTATTCGACGGCCCGACGAGCGGCACGCTCACCGTGCTCGCGGACGGGACGGTCGTCGACGGGCCCGCGCTGCCGTACGGCTCCGCCGTGACGCTCGCCGAGCCGACGTTCCCCGACGTCCCCGGGATCGCGTGGGGCACGCCGACGTTCGACCCGGCCACGGTCGTGGTCGGGGGCGCCGACGCGCCGGTGGCGGTCACGGTGACGAACACGGCGGTCGCGCAGGCCGGCGGGTTCACCGTGCACAAGGAGGTCGGCGGCGACGCCGCGAGCCTCGTCCCGGCCGGTACCGCGTTCCAGGTCGCCTGGACCGCCGTGCTCCCGGCCGGGGTCGAGTACGACGGGGCCACGGAGGGCACGCTCACCGTCCTCGCCGACGGCACCGTCGTCGCCGGGCCGCAGGACCTGCCCGTAGGGACCGAGGTGACGTTCACCGAGCGCACCCCGCTGCCGGAGGTCCGGGGCGTCCTCTGGGGCGAGCCGACGTTCGCGGTGGACGGCGTGGCCGTCGACCCGGCGACCGTCACGGTCGCCGCGGACACCGCGGTCGCGGTCACCCTGACCAACACCGCGAACGACGCGCACCTCGTCGGCGGGTTCGCCGTGCACAAGGTCGTCACCGGGAACGCGGCGGGCCGGGTGCCCGACGACACCACGTTCACGGTCACCTGGACCGCGGACGTCCCGGGCGGGACGCTCTACGGCGGCCCGACGTCGGGGCGCCTCACGGTCCGCGCCGACGGCGCGGTCGTCACGGGCCCCGCGGACCTCCCCGAGGGGACCGTCGTGACGCTCGGCGAGGTCGACCTGCCGAGCATCGACGGCGTCCGGTGGGGCACGCCGGCCTTCACGGTCGACGGCGAGCGCACCGCCGAGCTGACGGTCGCCGTCGGCGAGCTGGCGGACGTGACGCTCACCAACACGGCGAGCACGACCGGGGGGCTCGCCGTGACCGGCGCGACCACGGGCGGGCTCGTCGGCCTGGGCGCGCTCCTCGTCCTCGGCGGGGCCGCGCTGCTCACCGTGACGAGGCGCCGCCGGACCGCCTGACGGGCGGGACGTCGTCGCCCACCGCGACGCACGACGGGCCGGTCACCCCGCGGGGTGACCGGCCCGTCGTCGTAGCCGCGAGCGGCGCCCGACCTCAGTCGTGGCCCGCGAGCGTCCCGAGCGCCTTGGTCCACAGCGCGTGCGCGCGCTCCGCGCGCTCGGCCGTCTCGATGTTGCGCTCGACGACGCGCACGCGCGTCCCGGAGTCGTCCGGCTCGAGCGTGATGGCGATGTCGTGGTAGTTCTCGGGGACGTCCGGCAGGCCCATCGTCGGGGAGAAGTGCGTGAAGTGCAGCAACCGCGGGCGCTCGACCGCGACGACGGTGCCCCAGTCCGCGAACTCGCGGCCCATGTAGTGCCCCTCGAACGTCACGGGGCTGCCGGGCCGGAAGTCGGTCTCGACGTTCATGCCGAGCATCCAGCGGGCGCTCGGGTGCAGCAGCTCGGCCCACACGACCTGCGGCGGCCGCGCGACGTGGATCTCGGCGGTCGTGCTGTGCTCGGTCAGGGTCGGGTCGGTCATGAGTACCTCCGGGGGGCTCGGGGGCGGGGTCCGCTTCTGGGGCGACGGTAGACCCTCCGGGCGGCACCGGCAGCCGGTAGGTTCGGGCGCGTGACCCGACTCGTGCTCGTCCACGGCCGCGACAACCAGGGCCTCGACGCCGACGTCCTCGACCGCACCTGGACCACCGTGCTGGACGCGGGGCTGCGCGCGGCGGGGTCGAGCCGCGTGCTGCACGACGCCGACACGTCGTTCGTCTTCTACGGCGACACCCTCGCGGGGCTCGTCGCGGGAGACGCAGAGCCGCCGGCGGTGACGGTGCACGCGCTGGCGGCCCTGCCCGGCGACGAGCTCGCGTTCGTCGCGGCCGTCGTCGAGGAGGTGCTGCGGGGAGCGGGAGCGGGCGTGCCGGCGCGCCCCGAGGGCGCCGGGGCCGGTGCGGGGGAGTGGCTGAACCTGCTGCTGTCCGCGCTCGACCGGTACGTGCCCGGCCTGAGCAGCGGCGTCGTCGTGCTGCTCGCGCGCGACGTGTGGGCGTACCTGCACGACGACGCCGTGCGCAGGACGATCGACGACGCGCTCGCGGCCGCGATCCCGACCGACGGCCCGGCCGTCGTCGTCGCGCACTCGCTCGGGTCGGTCGTCGCGTACTCGGTGCTGCGCGAGCACCCCGACGCCGCGCGGTGGGACGTGCCGCTGCTGCTCACGCTGGGCTCCCCGCTCGCGATCCGGGCGATCCGCGACGTCCTCGCCGCGCGCGCCCCGCTGCGCGTGCCCGCGCCGGTGCGCCGCTGGGTCGCGGCGCGCGACCGCCGGGACGCGCTCGCGCTCCACGGCCTCGGACCTGCGGCGTTCCCGCTCGACCCGCCGAGGCCCGCGATCGAGGAACTCGTCGTCGCGAACGCGGCGCCGGGCCACCACGCGGCAGCCGTGCTGCTCTCCGACGGCAGCCCGGCGGGCTACCTCGCGCTCCCGGAGGTGGCGGGCACGGTGGCGGCCGCGCTGGACGGCTGACGCGACCTGTCAGCGCCAGGTCGCATCAGGGCGCGGCGTGTCGCGCCGACAGGTTCACGACACGCCGTGGAGGCGCGCGTGCAGCGACCGGATCTCGGGGGCGAGCTCGTAGGCCGGGCCGCGCACGGGCACGCCCGGCGCGACGTCGCCGATCGCGAGCGGGCGCACGGGTCCGGGCGCCACGCGCCACTCGTCGAGCCAGCCGACGAGCTGCGTCGTGCTCGACGCGTAGACGATCGGCCCGAGCCCGACCCAGGCGTGCGCCGCGCTGCACATCGCGCAGTGCTCGCCGGACGTGTAGACGGTCGCGTCGCGACGCTCCTCGGGCGTCAGGTGCTCGGCGGCCCAGCGGGCGATCTCGAACTCCGGGTGCCGGGTCGCGTCGCCGTCCTTCACGCGGTTGCGGTCCTCGAACCGCACGGCTCCGTCGCGGTCGACGAGGAGCGAGCCGAACGGCTCGTCGCCGTCGTCGAGCGCCTCGCGCGCGAGCTCGACGCAGCGGCGCAGGTGCACGAGGTCGTCCGGAGTGGGGAGGGTCTCGGGAGTCATGGCGCCCATCCTCGCCCGGTCAGCGCGCGAGCGCGAGGACGCTGCGCACGTCCGCGACGAACCCGTCCACGTCGTCCGGGGTCGTGTCCCACGCGCACATCCACCGGACCTCGACCCGGTCGGCGGTCTCGCCCGGTCCCCAGTCGTAGAAGCGGTGGCGCTCGCGCAGGCGCTCCACGGCCGCGCGGGGGAGCGTCGCGAAGACCGCGTTGACGAGCGTGGGCTGCGTGAAGGCGAGGCCGGTCGGGGTGGCGCGCACGGCGTCGTCCGGCCCGAGCGCGGCGGGGACGACGACGTCCGCGAGCCCCGCGCGCAGGCGCGCCGCCATCGCGTTCGCGTGCCGTGCGTTGCGCAGCCAGAGCTCGTCCGCGTCCGCGATCTCGTCGACCTCGGCGACGGCGTCGCCCACCGGCTCGAACAGCGCGAGGAGCTGCGCGGAGACGTAGCGCATCTTGGACGCGAGCTGCATCGTCGCCTTGCGCACGAACTCGACGCCGTCGACGGCCGACGGGTCGAGCACGACGACCGCCTCCCCGAGCGCGAGCCCGTTCTTGGTGCCGCCGAACGACAGCACGTCCACGCCCGCGTCGGTCGTGAGGGCGCGCAGCGGCACGTCGAGCGCGGCGGCGGCGTTCGCGAGGCGCGACCCGTCGAGGTGCACGCGCATGCCGCGCGCGTGCGCCGCGTCGGCCACCGCGCGGATCTCGGCGGGCGTGTAGAGCGTGCCGAGCTCCGTGGCCTGCGTGAGGGACACGACGAGCGGCTGCGCGCGGTGCGGGTCGCCGAGGTCGCCCGCGAACCGCTCCACGGCGTCGGGCGTCAGCTTCCCGTCCGGCGCCGGGAGCGCGAGCACCTTGATCCCGCCGACGCGCTCGGGCGCACCGTTCTCGTCCGTGTTGAGGTGCGCGTGCTCGGTCGCGACGACCGCGCCCCAGCGCGGCAGCATGGCCATGAGCGCCACGACGTTCGCACCCGTCCCCGTGAGCACCGGGTAGGCCGTGGCGTCCGGGCCGAAGCGGGACCGTACGGCGTCCTGGAGGCGTGCCGTCCACGGGTCCTCGCCGTACGAGATCTCGTGCCCGGCGCTCGCCGCGGCGAGCGCGGCGAGGACGTCGGGATGGGCGGGGGAGTAGTTGTCCGAGGCGAACGACGTCACGTGCCCAGGGTAGGCCGCGGCCGGTGACCGCCGCCCTGGGCGGGCCGTGACCGGCCGGGCGGCCGGCTCACGCGACGAAGGTCCGCCAGGCGCCGCAGTCCTTGATCGGGCCGCCTGCCGAGAGGTCCTGCCGGCACGCACGGACCGACACGGACTTCCCCTTGGACATGCCGCTCGAGTACCAGTACACGCTCGAGCCGACGCCGTCGCTCGCACGGACGGTCTTCGTCGTCCCGTCGAACCGGACCTGCGCGACGGCGCTGGCGCCGTCCTTGCGGTTGTCGACGACCGCGACGTACGCGCTGTGGCGCCCCGGGTCGTTGGGGGCGAACGTCGCCCTCGCGTAGTGCGGGCTGCCGGCGCTGTAGACGGTGCCGGAGGTGCCCGCGGAGGCGCCGATCGCGGTCCCGAGCACCAGGGCGCCGGCCGTGGCGGCGACGGCGACGAGCTGACGAGTCCTCATGTGTGCTCCTTCCAGGGGCCGCTCCGTCCGGAGCGGCGAACAGCCGTGACGGCGGACGTCCGGATCGTAGGCACCACCGGCTCGGACCGGCCATGGGCACCCGTCCCCATGGGGGACGAGCGGCGGCCCCGCCGCGCGCGAGCGGGGCGCGGCGCGCCTAGCGTCGAGGAGGGACGCCGCGGGCGTCCCGAGGAGCCGTACCGAGCAGCACGGAGGTGCAGCCATGACCACGAACCCTGACGAGCCAGGCACGGAGCCGGTCCCTCCGGTCGAGCCCACGGTCGAGCCGCCGAAGTCCCCGGGGCCGCCCCCGGACCCGTCGGAGCCGCCGCGCGACCCGAGCCACGCGGACCCGGTCCCCGGCGAGCCGCGACCGTCCGACCCGGTCCCCGACTCGCCGCCCGACTGGCCGTCGTCGCCGGGCCGGCCCGTCGGCCCGGACGAGCCGAGCCACGACGACTGAGGACGGTCCGCGCGTCGCGCTCCCGGGTGCGGCTGAACGGCCGCCGGATCACAGGAGCCGGCGCGAGCCCGGGTGCGTGACGCGCAGCCAGCGGTAGCCGTAGCCGTCGAGCCGGACCTCGGCGGTCCCGTCGGGGTCCGGCTCGACGTCGTCCGCGTCGAGCAGGTCGACGAGGCGCGCCTCCGCGGGCAGGTCGCCGAGCGCGAGCCGGACGACGACCGGGTCCGCGGACAGGTTGTGGACGGTGAGCATCGACGCCTCCTGCCACGTGCTGCGCAGCGCGAGGACCGACGGTTCCGGCTGGTCGAGCACGTCCACCTCGCCCCAGCCGAGCTCGGGGCACTCGCGGTAGCGGTGCGCGAGCAGGCGCACGAACGTCAGCAGCGAGTCCGGGTCGCGCCGCTGGTCCGCGACGTTGACGTGCTCGGGCGCGTAGCCGTCGCCGGGAACGGGCCCCGCGAGCCGGCGGGCGGGCGCACGCGAGAAGCCGCCGTTGCGCTCCGACGTCCACTGCATCGGGGTCCGCACGGCGAGCCGACCGTCCGCGGCGAGGTTCTCGCCCATGCCGATCTCTTCGCCGTAGAAGAGGACCGGCGTCCCCGGGAGCGCGAAGAGCAGCGAGTACACCATCCGGACGCGGCGCGGGTCGCCGCCCAGCATGGGCGGGAGCCGACGGCGCAGCCCGCGCCCGTAGAGCTGCATGTCCTCCTCGGGCCCGAACGCGGCGAAGACCTCCTGGCGCTCGTCGTCGGAGAGCTTGTCGAGCGTCAGCTCGTCGTGGTTGCGCACGAACGTCGCCCACTGCGCGTCGTGGGGGATCGGGGGGCGTGCGGCGAGCGACGCGGCGAGCGGCCCGGCGTCGTGCCGCGCGAGCGACAGGTACAGCGCCTGCATGCCGTTGAAGTCGAACTGGAGCGTCAGCTCGGAGCTCGACGGTCCGGACTCGCTCCCGTCCCCCGTCCCGTCGTCGCCGAAGTAGAGGCGCTGCTCCGCGAACGGCAGGTTGACCTCGCCCATGAGGATCGAGTCGCCCGCGCGGCGCGAGAGGAACGAGCGCAGCGCGCGCAGGAAGTCGTGCGGGTCCTCGATCTCGTCCGACGGGTTCGCCGCCGCGTCCCCGAGGAAGAACGGGACGGCGTCGACCCGGAAGCCCGAGAGGCCGAGCTGGATCCAGTAGCCCATCGTCTTCGCGATCGCGTCCCGGACCTTCGGGTTGGCGGTGTTGAGGTCCGGCATGTGGCGGTAGAAACGGTGGCGGTACCACTCGCCCGTGCGATCGTCCTTCGTCCAGATGCCCTCCTCCTGGTCGGGGAAGATCACCTGGTCCGTCCTGGGCGGCGGCTCGTCGGCGCGCCACACGTAGAAGTCGCGATACGGGTTGTCCGTGCTCGCGCGCGAGGCCTTGAACCACGGGTGCCGGTCGGAGGTGTGGTTGACCACGAGGTCGGCGATGACGCGGATGCCGCGGTCGTGCGCCGTCCGGACCAGCTCGACGAGGTCCCCGACGTCGCCGAGCCGCGGGTCGACCGCGAGGAAGTCGGTGATGTCGTACCCGTCGTCGCGGTCGGCGGTCGGGTAGAACGGCATGAGCCACAGGCACGTGACCCCGAGGTCGGCGAGGTGGTCGAGGCGCTGCACCAGCCCGGCGAGGTCGCCCACGCCGTCGTCGTCCCAGTCCATGAACGTCTCGACGTCCAGGCAGTAGACCACCGCGTTCTTCCACCAGAGGTCGCCCGTGTCGCTGATCCTCACGCCGCACCTCCGCCGGTCGTCGTGGTCGCCGTCCGCAGGAGCGGCAGCAGCGTCTCGCCCGCCGCGTCGAGGAACGCGTCCTGCTCCTGCCCCACGTGGTGCAGGTAGACCTCGTCGAACCCGCACGCCGCGAGCTCGGCGACGCGGTCCGCGAACCGCTCGGCGTCGTGCTCGACGAGGACCGTCCCGCGCACCTCCTCCGGACGCACGAGGTCCGCGACGGCGTCGAACTGCTCGGGCGTCTCCAGGTGCCAGCTCACGCTCGGCGGCAGCAGGTTGGAGCGCCACTGGTCGTGCGCGACGGCGAAGGCGGCCTCGTCGTCGTCGCCCCACGCGACGTGGACCTGGAGGGCCAGCGGCCCCCGGCCGCCCGCGTCGCGGTACTCGCCGACGACACGGCGCAGCGACTCGACCGGCTGGTTGACGGTCACGAGACCGTCGGCCCAGTCCGCGTGCCGGCGCGCCGTCGCCGGGGTGACGGCCGGGCCCACGAGGCGCGGGACGACGTCGGGCAGCGACCACACGCGCGCACGGTCCACGGTGACGTGGCCGTGGTGCGTGACCTCCTCGCCCGCGAGCAGCGCGCGGATCACGTCCACGCACTCGCGCAGGCGTGCGTCCCGCTCGGCCTTGGTGGGCCACGGGTCGCCCGTGACGTGCTCGTTCATGGCCTCGCCCGAGCCGAGCGCCGCCCAGAACCGGCCCGGGAACATCGCACCGAGCGTCGCGACCGCCTGCGCGACGACCGCCGGGTGGTAGCGCTGGCCGGGCGCCGTGACGACGCCGAACGGCAGGTCCGTGCTGGCGAGCGCGGCGCCGAGCCAGGACCAGGCGTGCCCCGACTCGCCCTGCCGCACGCTCCAGGGCGCGAGGTGGTCGGAGCACATCGCGGCGTCGAACCCCACCTCCTGGGCACGCCGTGCGGCACCCAGCAGAGGGCCCGGGGCGATCTGCTCGTGGGACGCGTGAAAACCGAGGGAGGCCATGGCGCCAGTGAACCGAGGGTCCGGGTGACACGCTCGGCGAGGAGGGGGACCGGTGGAGGGATCGTGCGCGCTCCGCAGGAGGCGCCCCGTCCCGCGACGGCCCTCGTACGCTGACGCGATGCGCCTGCTGACCTGGACGTTCGCCGCCTACCTCGCCGCGGTCCTCGTCGTGACCCTGTGGCCGTCGCCGCAGACCACCGACGCGCCCGGCTGGGCCACGGCGACCCTCGGGTTCCTCCAGGGCCTCGGGATCCCGATCACCCTCCCGGTGCTCGAGGCGCTCGCGAACGTCGTCATGTTCGGGCCCTTCGGCGTGCTCGGGGTCCCGCTCCTGCGCGGCGCCACCGCCCGACGGCGCGGCGCACCCCTGGGCGTGCGGCGCACCGTCGGCGTCGTCACCCTCGCGGGCTGCGCGCTGTCGGTCGCGATCGAGCTGACCCAGAACGTCCTGCCGGGCCGCGTCCCGACCGTCCAGGACGTCGTGATGAACACCGCCGGCGCGCTCCTGGGCGCGGCGCTCGCCGCCGTCGTCGTGCTCGCCGTCGGCGCGCGCCGACCCGTCACCGGGTGAGCGCGCTGTCCCCGCACAGGTGGACCGGCATGCCGAGCGCGGCGAAGAACGCGGCCTTGGCCTCGAGCGCACGGTCGGCGGTCGCGGGGTCGGGCGCGTACGCGACGTTCAGGTGGTTCGCCTTGTGGCGGGCCATGAACTGGTCGCGGCTCACGCCGTGGAGCACGGCGTGCATGATCGGCCACTCCGGGTTCGTCGCCTCCTTGCGCCGACGCGTCTCCTCCTCGGGGAGCGACACCGCCGAGGCCCGGCCGAGGTCGACCTGCAGGACGCCGTCGGCGATGTAGACGCGGGACCAGACGATCTCGCCGGCCCGGGAGACCCCGTTGAGGGTGGAGCCGCCGGCCGGGAAGAAGACGGGATCCTGGCGCCAGCCCTCCGCGCCCGCGTAGCCGCCCTCGAGGTGCGAGGCGGGTACCGAGCCGGAGATCTCGAAGACCCACACGAACTGCCCGTCGAACTCCTCGCCCCAGCGCACGTCGTGGAGCGTGGTGGCCGGGTCGAGCCCCATCGCCGTCCACAGCCGGTTCGTGACGAGCGCGTCGACGGCGACGCCCTCGTCGGCCTCGTTGAAGTGGGGGAACGCCTGGCCGTCCCACAGGATCCGCTGCCCGTCGCGCGAGCGGACCGGCGGGCGCTGCACGTTGTTGAGCAGCCCTTCCGCGAGGTCGGACGCGGGACAGATGTCCTTGAGGCCCTGCTGGTACTGGATGCCGACCGCGTCGAGCCCGAAGTCGTCGGCGATGCGGAGGGCCGCGACGTACATCTTGTGCTGCCAGCGGAGCTGCGCGGGCGTGAGCTCGGTCGCCTCGTCGGTCCCGAGCCGGAAGGTCATCCCCGCGTCCTCGAGCCAGCGCTGGACCTCGTCGGCCTCGTCGTCGGTCACGCGCTGCATCTCCGCCCAGAGCGCGGACTGCGACAGACGCTCCTTGTAGATGCCGAGCCCGTTGAGCAGCTCGTCGTCGAAGATCGCGTTGTACATCCCCATGCAGCCCTCGTCGAAGACGCCGATGATCGCCTTCTCCCGCAGGAGCTGGGCCGCGAGGGCCTCGCCGAGCTGCTTCTCCGGGGAGTCCGGGAGCGCGGGGAGCGGGTGGACGTGGGAGTCGTCGTGCGCGATCGTCCCGGTCGCGACCCACGAGCGGATCGCGTCCTGGAACCAGGCGTCGGTCCCGTCGACGGTCCACACGGTCGAGTACGGCGTGCCCATCTTGGTGAGGCCGGCGTTCAGGCCCAGGAGCCCGACGAGCCCCGGCCAGTCGCCCGCGAAGTTCGCGGCGGTGAGGATCGGGCCACGGTGCGTGCGCAGGCCGGCGAGCACGTGGTGGCTGTACTGCCACACCGCCTCGGCGACGACGAGCGGCGCGTCGGGCGGGATGGTCGCGAACACGTCGAGCCCCATGCGCTGCGAGCTGATGAAGCCGTGCCCGGTCTCGGGGTCGACGTCGTTGGCGCGCACGACCTTCCAGCCGTTCGCCGCGAACGCGTCGGTGAGCACGCGTTCGAGCTCCACCTGCGTCGGCCAGCCTGCGACGTTCGCGGACTCGCGCAGGTCGCCCGACGCGACGAGGTAGACCGTGCGCTCGGGGGCCCGGGCCTCCGGTGCGAGCTCGGGGACGGCGTAGGTGCTGGTCATGCGGGTGCTCCTTCGAGAGTGGCGCGGTGGGTGGAGAGGGTGGCGGAGGGGCGCTCCGGGGCGGCGGGACCCGCGGTGCGGCCGGTCCGGCGGGCGAGCGCGTGCACGACGTCGCGCGTCGCCGGGTAGAGCGTGCGGTAGAGGCCGTAGAGCTCGTCGTACGCGGAGCGCGTCCCCGGGTCGGGCTCGACGACACGTGCCGGGGGGTTCCACGCGGCGACGTCGAGGAGCCGCCCCTCCTCGTGCACGAGCCCGGCGGCGAGCATCGCGGCGCCGTAGCTCGCGCCGATCGTCCGCGTCGGGACGACCTGGGGGAGCCCGGTCACGTCGGAGACGACCTGCGTCCACAGGTCGCCCTGGGTGCCGCCGCCCACGGCGACGACCCGGGAGATGTCGGCCCCGGCGTCGCGCAGGGTCTCGACGTTGTGCCGCACGCCGAACGCCGTGGCCTCGAGCGCCGCGCGGTAGAGGTCGCCGCGCGTGTGCGTCACGGTGAGGCCGGCGACGACGCCCCGCGCGTCGGGGTCCTGGACCGGGGTCCGCTCGCCCGCGAGGTAGGGGAGCATGAGGAGGCCGCGCGCGCCCGGCCCGGAGGCAGCGGCCTCGGCGAGCAGCTCGGGGTAGCCGGCCCCGGTCAGGTCGCGGAGCCACGACGTGATCGCTCCCGACGTCGCCATGCCCCCGGCCAGGTTGTGGGTCCCGGGGTAGGCGCCGACGGTGCCCCACATCGTCTCGCTGCGCAGGGGCTCGGCGACGGTGGCGACGAGGAACAGGGTCGTGCCGTACATGAGCATGAGGTCGCCGACGTGCGTCGCGTCGACGCTCACGGCCTCGGACCAGGCGTCGATCGTCCCGGTGACGACCGGCGTGCCTGCCGGGACCCCGGCGAGGGGCTCGCGCGTCACGCCTGCGGCCTCGCCCGGCCAGCGCAGGGCGGGGAGCTCGAGGCCGGGGGCGACGAGGTCGGCCCAGTCGTCGATCCACTCGTGCGTGCGCGGGTCGTAGAGGGGCGTCGACTGGGACGCGGAGTGGTGGTCGAGCACGTAGGCGCCGGTGAGCCGGAACGCGAGGTAGGACGCGGGCATGAACAGCCGCCGGGCGCGGGACCAGGCCTCGGCCTCGTGCTCGCGGACCCAGGCGATCTTGGGTCCCGCGGCCTGGGACGAGAGCGCGGAGCCGCAGCGGTCGAGGACGGTCGCGCGCCCCAGCGCGGCGTCGAGCGCGGCGATCTGACGCGTCGCGCGCGTGTCGACGCCGTACAGGATCGCCGGGCGCACCGGCGTCCCGACGTCGTCCGTCAGCAGGACGCACGGACCCATGCCCGACACCCCGACGGCCGCGACCTCGAGGTCGGCGGGCACGTCGGAGCCGCGGACGGCGCCCGGGGCCAGGTCGGCCGTGAGCTCGGTGACGATCGCGACGAGCTCGTCCCACCAGACGGCGGCGTCCATCTCGACGTGGCCGGGAGCGGGCCGGTCCACGGTGTGGGCGCGGGTCGTCGAGCGGAGGATCGCGCCGTCGGGTCCGACGAGCACGCCCTTGGTGCTCGAGGTGCCGACGTCGACGCCGACGAGGCCCGGGGTCACGGGAGGTCTGGGCATGCCGACCAGCATGACAGAAATCGATTACAGAAACAACGGTCGCCCCGACCTGCGCTCTTGTTCCGCGATGTCTCGCCAGGTGAGACGAATTCGAGGGTTGACGCAACTGTGACCTGGGTGTCGGCGCGCCGTCCCGGGGTCGGGGCCCGCCCCGCGCCGCCCCGGGACAGCGACGGCGAGACCGGTTGTCACCCGCCCCGGCGGTGCCTGCCCCGGCGGCGCGTGCCGCACCGTTCCGCGCTCGGCGGTGGTGCCGTTGTCGGACAACGGACACCGCGCTGTCGGCCCGTGGCTCGGCACCGGCGACAACGCCGCGCCCGCGTGGCGGCGGCCACCGGACAGGCACGGACGACACGCGGCCGGCGCGGCGGCGACGGGGTCGGCGGAGCCGTTGACGACCTCGACCCGGAGACGTTCGATGAGGCCCTCGCATCCAACGACGGAGAGAGGACGGACGCGATGAAGCTTCCCCGAACTGCGCACCGCGGCATCCAGGCCGGAGTCGCGCTCACGATCGTCACGTCGCTCGCGGCGTGCGCGGGCGGCGCGGATCCTGAGCAGTCGGGCCAGGGGGGCGAGGGCGGGACGACGGTGTCGTTCCGCTCCTGGAGCCCGATCGAGCAGACCACGCGTCAGATGATCGACGCGTTCACCACCGCCAACCCGGACGTCACGATCGACGCCACGATCTTCAACTACCCGGAGTACGTCGTGGACCTGCAGACCCGCGCGAGCTCGGGCACGATGCCCGACATCGTGGGTCTGCAGCCCGGCGCGCTGACCCAGCAGTACCGGGAGAACCTCATGCCGCTGGAGGACTGCGCGGCCGAGACCTGGGGCGACGACTGGGAGTCGAAGTTCTTCCCCATCGGCCTCGAGCAGGCCCGCATGGGCAACCCCGAGGGCGACGAGCACTACTACGCGCTGCCCCTCCTCGTGCAGACGGTGAACCTCTGGGCCAACTCCGACCTGCTCGACGAGGCGGGCATCGAGCCGCCGGCCACGTGGGCCGACCTCGAGAGCGCCGTCGACACCCTCGGCGGCGGCTCGGCGGCGCCGTTCCTGCTGCCCGCGAAGGACTCGTGGCTGCGGAACGTCGTGTTCCTGCAGATCGCCAACAACATCGAGCCCGGGCTCGTCTACCAGGCGGAGTCGGGCGAGGCGTCGTGGACCGACCCGGGCGTCGTCGAGGCGTTCACGTACTGGCAGAAGCTGTTCACCGACGGGATCGCCCAGCAGGGTGCCCTCGCCCTCGACGCCTACCCGAACGGCGTCAACCAGTTCGAGGCGGGCAACGCCGCGATGATCCCCCTCGGCGCGTGGTGGATCCAGCAGTCCGACCCCTCGCGCTCGGACATCCCGCCGCTCTCGCAGGGCATGGAGGGCTACGAGCCCTTCCTCTTCCCGACGATCCCGGGCGGGGCTCCGGAGCCGCAGCTCGTCGGCGGCATCGACGTCGCGCTCGGCATCTCGAAGGACGCGAAGAACCCCGACCTCGCGTGCCAGGTCCTCACGGACTGGATCGCGGGCGACGGCGCCCAGGTGCTCATCAACACCTTCAACGACCTGCCCGCCGTGCAGGGCCTCGACCCCGAGGAGTTCACGAGCGACAAGCAGCAGGAGATGTGGACGACGTTCACCGAGGACTGGATGCCCGAGGTGCAGTACTCGCGCTACTTCGAGTCGCCGGACATCGACACGGCCGTCGCCGACGCGCTGTCCGCGGTCGCCGCGGGCCAGTCGACGCCGGAGGAGGCCGCGGCGTCGGTCCAGGCGGTCCAGGACGGGCTGGGCTGACGATGGCAGCCCTCGTCTCCGGGCGACCCGCGGCGGCGACGCCGCGGGTCGCCGGGTCGCGCGCGACGACGCCGACGGGACGCAGCACGCGTCGCCGCCAGCAGCTCGTCGCGCTCGGCTTCATCGCTCCCGCGCTCCTGCTCTTCGCCGTGTTCGTCGTGTACCCGATCGTGTTCAACGTCCAGGCGAGCACGCTCGACTGGGACGGCGTCAACGCCGGGACGCCGGCGGGCGTCCAGAACTACGCGGACCTCGCGCAGGACCCGGTCTTCCACATCACGCTGCGCAACTCGCTGCTGTGGATCCTCCTGACGATCGTGCCGCAGGCCGTCATCGGCTTCACGCTCGCGTGGCTCCTCAACACCCGGCTGCGCGGGAGGACGGTCTACCGGGCGATCTTCTTCCTGCCGGCCGTCCTGTCGCCCGTCGTCGTGGGCATCGTGTGGCAGCGCCTGCTCGACCCGTTCAACGGCGTGCTCGCGCAGCTCGGCCGGGCCACCGGCCTCGAGGTCCTCACGCGTCCCTACCTGTCCGACCCGTCGACCGCGATCGTCACGGTGATCGTCGTCAACGTGTGGATGTGGTCGGGCTTCTCGATGCTCTTCTACCTCGCCGGGCTCCAGCTCCTCGACCACTCGGTCCTCGAGGCCGCGCGCATCGACGGCGCCAGCGGCTGGTCGCTGGTCCGCCGGATCGTCCTGCCGCTCCTCAAGCCCACCCACCTGTCGCTCGTCCTGCTCGGGATCATCGGGTCGCTGAAGACCTTCGAGCTCGTCTGGGTGCTCACCGAGGGCGGGCCCAACCACGCGTCGGAGCTCATGCCGACGTACATGTTCAAGGAAGCCTTCCAGCTCCAGTCGTTCGGCTACGGCGCGACGATCTCGGTCGTCCTGCTCGTCCTCGCGATCGGCTCGTCCGTCGCGATGCTGCGCACGTTCGGCGCGGGGTTCATCACGGGGGAGAAGTCATGACGGCACTCAGCTCCGGCACCGCCCGCGCGGGGCGCGCGCCCGACGACGCCGCCGCACGGGAGACCGTCGTGGCGGGGCGCCGCCGCCGCGGTCACGGACGCAGCAAGGACGTGGAGGCGCCGCCGCGGTGGTCGCACTGGCTGCTCGGTCCGCTCGCCGTGCTGTGGATGGTCCCCGTGGTCATGGTGCTCGGGATCTCGCTGCTGCCGACGTCCAACCCCTCGACGACGGCGCTCGGGCTGCTCCCCGAGGAGCCCACGCTGCGCAACTACGTGACGATCTTCGAGACCAACCCGATCCTCCAGCACCTGCTGAACAGCCTGCTGGTGTCGGTCCCGTCGATCCTGCTCGTGGTCCTCCTCGGCTCCATGACGGCGTTCGCCCTCGCCCGCCTGCGGGTGCCGTTCCGGGGCGTCGTGTTCGTGGGGCTGCTGCTCGCGCTCGTGCTGCCCATGGCGAGCATCGTCGTGGCGGTCTTCAAGATCCTCCAGGCGATCGGCCTCTACGACTCGCTCCTCGGCCTCGTGCTCGCCTACACCGCGCTCGGGCTCCCGTTCGCCGTCATCATGATCCGCACCACGTACCTCGCGATCCCCGACGAGACGTACGAGGCCGCGCTCGTCGACGGAGCCTCCGCCTGGACCATCTTCTGGCGCATCTACTTCCCGCTCGGCAAGGCTGCGGCGGCCGTCGTCGTCATCTGGCAGCTCATGATGACGTGGAACGACTTCCTCCTCCCGCTCGTGGCGATCAGCGACAACGACCTCAAGCCGCTGACGCTCGTCCCCCTCGCGTACCGGGGGATCTACCTGAGCCAGCCGGGCGCGCTGTTCGCGGTGCTCGTGCTCATCTCGGTGCCCATCGTCGTCGTCTACCTGTTCATCCAGCGGTACCTGGTGAACGGGCTCGCGGGGTCGGTCAAGTGAGCTACCTCGGCATCGACCTCGGGACCACCGGCACGCGCGTCGGCGTCTACGACGAGAGCGGCAACGAGCTCGTCGCGCGCTCGCGCCGCACCACCGTCGTGCGACCCGCACCCGGCCGCGCGCACGTCGACGCGGAGGCCGTCCTGGACGGCGTCGAGGCGCTCGTGCGCGACGTCGTCGGCGAGCCCGCGGTCCGCGCGGACCCCGTCGAGGCGCTGTCCTTCTCCACGCTGGGTGAGGCCGTCGTGCCCGTCGACCGCGCGGGCCGGGCGCTCGGTCCGGCACCGCTGAGCATGGACGGCCGTGGCGCGGCCTCCGCGGCCCGGCTCCGGGAGACGCTCGGCGACGACGTCGCCCAGGAGATCACCGGCCAGCCGCTGCACCCCATGTTCTCCGTGCACAAGGTCCACGACCTCCTGCCCGACGCCGCGCTGCCCGCGGCGGTCCGCACGATGGACGACTTCGTCGCGACCCGTCTGGGCGCGGCGCCCGCCGTCGACCTCACGATGGCGGCGCGCACCGGCGCGTTCGACGTGCGCTCGCGCACCTGGTCGGCCACCGTCCTCGACGCGCTCGACGTCCCCGGGCACCTCTTCTCCCCGGCGGTGGCTGCGGGCGAGGTCGTCGGCACCGTGTCCGCGGACGCGGCCGAGCGCACGGGCCTGCGACCGGGCACGCCGGTCGTGGCCGGCGTCCACGACCAGGCCGCGGCGTTCCTCGGCGGCGGGGGGCGGCCCGGGCACCGGGCCGTGTTCTCGTTCGGTTCGAGCGACTGCCTCACGGTGGGGACGCGCGCCCGCCCCGGCGGCCTCGACGGCACCGGGCTCGCGACCTACCCCGTCGGCGACGACCTGTGGGTCACGCTCGCGGGGACCGCCGCCGGCGGGTTCGCGCTCGACTGGTTCTCGACCATCGTCCACCACGACCGGATCGACCCCTGGGCGTCGCTCTACGAGGTCGGCGCGGTGGACCCGCCCCCGCTCCTCGTCGCCCCGTACCTCGCGGGCTCCGGCACGCTCGACAACGACCCGGCGGCGCGCGGAGCGCTCCTCGGGCTGACGCTCGAGACGACGACCGCCCAGATCGCGCGCGCGTTCGTCGAGGCGTCCGGGTTCGAGCTCGCGAAGATCCGCGCCGCGCTCGCGGAGCGTGGCGTCCCCCCGGTCGAGGTGCACGCCGTCGGCGGCGGCTCGGCCAACCTCGCCGCGCTGCAGGCGCGCTCCGACGCCGCGGGCGTCCCGCTGCGCGCCGTCGTGCGCGAGGCCGCGGGGCGGGGCGCCGCGCTGCTCGCGGCGCTCGGGGTCGGCACGTTCCGGGACGTGCTCGACCTGCCCGCTCCACCCGTCCTCCACGAGGCGAGCCCGGACCCGCGCCACGCGGCGTGGTACGCGCGGCAGCGCGCGACGTTCGACTCGCTCCACCGCCTCCTCACCCCCGTCAGCACGTCCCTCGCCGTCGAGCCCCTCGACGGCACCGCACTCAAGGAGATCGCATGACCACGCTGGACACGTTCGACCTGCAGGCCGCGCGCGAGGACGTCCTCGCGTACTGCCTGGAGTCCGTGAAGCTCGGGCTCAACTTCAACACGCAGGGGAACATCAGCCTCCGAATCCCCGGCACGTCGACGTTCCTCATCACCCCGACGGACCTCGAGTACGACCGCATGACGCCCGACGACCTGGTCGTCGTGGACGAGGACGCGAACGTCGTCGAGGGCCACCTGCTGCCGTCGTCCGAGGTGACGGTCCACCTCGCCGTGTACGCCGCCCGCCCCGACGTGCAGGCGATCGTCCACACCGAGCCGACGTACGCGAACGTGTTCGGCGTGCTCGGGGAGCCGATCCGCGGCGCGCTCGTCAACATGGTCATCTACACCAAGGGCGACGTGCCGATCATGCCGTTCGCGCTGAGCAACTCGACCGAGTTCGGCCGCGACATGGCGCGCTACCTCGAGGACCGCAACGCGGTCGTGTGGGCCAACCACGGCCTGCTCACCGTCGGCCCGAACCTGCGCGACGCGTTCAAGACGAGCGTCGCGGTGGAGAGCGCGGCGAAGGTGCTCTCCGCGGCGCGGGCCGTCACGGACGAGCCGATCGTGCTCGACTACGCCTCGCTGGGCATCACGCACACGCTCTGACCCGTGCCCGGTGCGCACCGTCCCCACGGGGCCGGCCCGGCGGCCCGCCGCCGGGCGCTACCCGAGGACGTTGCGCGCCGGGTCGATCGGCACGCAGCCGCACGTCGTGCCGTAGGCGATGTCGTAGTCCATGTCGAGCAGGCGGGGCGGCAGCGTCGGGTTGTTCATGCGCTCCGTGAGGAGCTGGACGGTCCGCGCGGCGAGCGTCGCGGCCGGCGCGACGGCGTTCGTCGGCACCAGGCCCGTCGTCCCCACGCCGGGCACGTTGTCGAACGTCGTGAGCACGACGTCGGACGGCACCTTGAGCCCCAGGCGCTGCGCCGCGGTGAGCACGCCCCAGAACATGAGGCTGTTCGTCGCGAGCACGCCGAACGGCGGCTCGAGCGTCCGGAACAGCGAGTACGCGGCGGTCGCGGCCTCCTCGGACGTCGTGAGCCCGGCGAGGACGTGGTTCTCGGTCCCCGTCCGGCTGACGACGCGCTGGAACGCCGTGTGCCGGTTGCGCAGGGTGGAGACCGCGAGGTCTCCGGCCACGAGGCACACCCGCTGCACGTGGTGCTGCTCGATCATGTGCAGGGTGAGCTGCTCGGCCGCGTGCCGGGCGTCCGGCAGCACGTGGTCGACGAGACCCCGGACGGAGGGGACCGTGCGGTCCACGACGACGGTCGGGACGGACTGCGCGAACTCCACCAGGCCCGGTGCGCCGGTCGGGAAGATCACGAGGCCGTCGACGTCGAGGCGTCGGAAGGCCGTGAGGATCGACTCCTCGGTGTGCAGGTCGTCGTCCGAGTCGGCGGAGAGCAGCGTCGGGCTGACGTTGGCCAGCCGCTCCTGGAGCGCGCGGCTCACCGCGGCGAAGTAGTCGTTGCGCACGTCGGGGAACACGAGCCCGACGACGCCGGTCCGGCGCTTGCGTCCCCGCGGGCGCGCCTCGCCCTCCAGGCCCAGCTCGGCGATCGCGTCCTCGACGAGGCGCCGCGTGGCGGCGGCGACGTGCGGCTCGTCGTTGACGACGCGCGACACCGTCTTGATGGACACCCCGGCACGCGCGGCGATGTCGGCCAGCCGCACGGACCGGCCACCCGCTCCCGCGGTCCGGTCGTCGTCCTGCGTCACGTCGCCTCCGCCCGTCGCCCGCACGAACCCGTCGCCGTCCGCCCGGGCGGCACGCTCCCGACGACACGACAGGAAGGTCAGCCATGACCCTCGTCACGAACCGTACCCTGCTCGACGCCGCCGCCCGGGGTGGCTACGGCGTCGGCGCCTTCAACGTCGCGGACCTCGCGATGGCCACCGCGGTGCTCGACGCCGCGCGCGCGACGGCGAGCCCCGTGATCGTGGAGACGCTCGCCGGGTCGCACCCCTATGGCGACGACCGGACCTGGTGGTCGGCCCTGCACTCCGTGATCGGCGCCTACCCGGACGTGCCGGTCGCGCTCCACCTCGACCACGGGCCGGACGAGGCGACCTGCGCGCGGGCCGTCGCCGCCGGCTTCACGAGCGTGATGATCGACGGCTCGATCGGTCCGGACGGCCGCCCGGCCGGCTTCGAGGAGAACGTCGCGGTCACGCGCCGCGTCGTCGCGCACGCGCACGCGCACGGCGTGTCCGTCGAGGGGGAGCTCGGGACCATCGGCGGCTCCAAGGACGGGCGCAGCCACGCCGAGATCGTCCTCGCCGACCCGGAGCAGGCGGAGGAGTTCGTGCGCCGTACCGGTGTCGACGCGCTCGCCGTCGCGATCGGGACGTCGCACGGCGCCTACAAGTTCACGAGCCCGCCGGACGGCTCGGTCCTGCACATGGACCTCGTCGAGCGCATCGCGGCCCGGGTGCCCGGCACGCACCTCGTCATGCACGGGTCCTCCGGCCTGCCGGCCGACCTGCGCGCGACCATCAACGCGCACGGCGGCGACCTGCCCGAGTCGTGGGGCGTCCCCGACGCGGAGAAGGCGCGCGCGGCGAGCCTCGGGGTGCGCAAGATCAACCAGGGCATGGACCACTACATGGCGTTCACCGCCGGCGTCCGGGTCGCGCTCGCGCAGTCCCCCGGGGACGTGGACCCCGCGGGCTACCTCGCCGAGGGCCGGCGCTGGGCGCAGCGGCTCCTCGAGGAGCGCATGGTCCTGTTCGGGCAGGCGGGGCGGGCGGCCGACGTCGGGGCCCGGGAGGCCGCGGCACCGCGCTGAGCCCGGCGTTCACGGCCCGGCGGGCGTCTCCTGGACGACCTGCCGGGCCGGCTCCTCGTCGCCCGCGAGCCGGTCCAGCAGGAGCCGGGCCGCCGTCGTGCCGAGCGCACGGGGGTCCAGGGGCACGAGCGCGACGTCGGACGTGCGCGAGGTCGCGAAGGGGAGGTCGCCCACGATCCCGACGCCCAGCGCGGGCCCGTCGCCGGGTCCCCTGTCGCGCCCCGCGTCGGCCGGTGACGCCGCAGGGCGGCCGTGCGCGTCGGCGAGCGCACGGAGCACCCCGACGCCCACCAGGTTGTTCGTCGCGACGACCGCGTCCGGCGGGTCGGACCGGGCCAGCAGGGCGACGGTCGCGTCGTAGCCCCCGTCGACGCGGAAGTTGGCGTGCACGAGGAGGTCGTCGGCGGGGAGGCCCGCGTCGTCGAGCACCTCCCGCCAGCCGCGTGCGCGGTCGACCGCCGTGCTCGTCGCGACCGGCCCCGTGACGCACGCGATCCGCCGGAACCCGCGCTCGACCAGCGCCTGCGCGGCCCGCCGCCCCAGCGCGACGTTGTCGAAGAGCACCTGGTCCACGTCCTGGCCCACGCGGCGGTCGATCACGACGACCGCCCGGCGCCGGGCGCGCAGAGCGGCGATCTCGGGAGACCCGCTCGCGGGCGCGACGACGACGCCCGCCATGTTCTCGTGCTCCGCCACCGCGAGGTAGCGCTCCTCCTTGGCCGGGTCGTCGTCGGTGTTGCAGAGCACGACGGAGTACCCGGCCTCCTGCGCGACGTCCTCGACGCCTCGCGCGACGGCCGTGAAGAACGGGTTCTCGACGTCGGGCAGGACGAGCGCGACGACGTCGCTGGAGCGGCGGCGGAGGGAGCGCGCCGTGCGGTCGGGCACGTAGCCGAGGTCCTCGACCGCGGCGTGGACGGCGGCCGCGAGCTCGGGTCGGACGCTCTTGCCGTTGAGGACCCGGGAGACCGTGGCCGTGGACACGCCCGCGTGCCGGGCGACGTCGACGATACGGGTCATGGGAGCGCCTCCTCGGCGGGGGTCGTGCGCACCGGTCCGGGGTGCGCCGGGGCGGCTGTGCTCGCCGTGCCGCTCATCGTAGGGCGCGCGCCGGACGGCGGTCGGTGCGGTGGGGTCTTGCGGCGGCGGGTGTAATCGATTACTGTCACCTGTTAACAGTTGACTGCTGACGTTCAGAGGGGAGCGTGGCGATGACCTGGACAGCGGTGGAACCGGTGCCGACGACGGCACTGAGCGACCACATCGCCGAGAGGCTGCGGCACATGATCATCGCGGGAGAGGTCCCGGCGGGGTCCCACCTCGCCGAGCCGCGGCTCGCCGAGTCGTTCGACGTGAGCCGCGGCCCGGTGCGCGACGCGCTCCGCCAGCTCGAGTCGGAGGGCCTCGTCGTCACGCGACGACGCAAGGTGTTCGCCGCGGGGCTCACCGCGGACGACATCGTCGAGCTGTACGCGATCCGCGAGGCGATCGAGGTCCTCGCGCTGCGCCTCGCGCACCAGCGCGCCGACGCGGCCGACTGGGCGGCGGCGCTCGCCGCGCTCGACACCATGCGTGCCGCGGCCGACGACGACCGGTACGACGACTACGCGCGTGCCGACCTCGCGTTCCACTCGTCCTTCTACGCGCTGTCCGGCAGCAGGCGGCTGTTCGACATCTGGCGCCAGTACGAGCCCACCTTCGCCGTGCTCCTCCAGATCACGAACGCCGAGGACATCGACCTCGGCCCGTCGTTCGCCTCGCACGTCGCGATCCTCGAGACGACGCGGGCCGGCCGCGTGGAGGAAGCCGTGGCGGAGGTGCAGGAGCACCTGCTCGGCGCCCGCACGCGCATGGTGCAGGCCCACGCCCGCATCTCGACCCCGACCGACGGAGAGCTTCCCGCATGACTACCACCCCTCACCTGCTGCCCGCCCTGGTGACGGCGTTCGGCCAGGACGGCGCGCTCGACCTCGTGTCGTGCCGCCGGCTCTTCGCCCGGGCGGCGACGCTCGACGTCGAGGCGCACTTCGTCGCCGGCACGACCGGCGAGTTCGTGACGCTGTCCGACGACGAGCGGCTCGCCGTGATCGGGGCCGCCGTCGACGAGATCGGGCCCCAGCACGTGTTCGCCCACGTGGGAGCCGCGTCCGAGCACGCGGCCGTCCGACTCGCGATGCGCGCGCACGAGCTCGGCGCCCGACGGTTCGCGGCGATCACCCCGTACTACACGGCCGTGCCGCGCGCGGCGCTCGTCGACTACTACACGGGACTGCGCCGCGCCCTCGACGGGTGCGAGCTGTTCGCCTACGTCTTTCCCGACCGTACGGGCCTCGACATCTCGCCCGAGGACCTGGCCGCCGTCGTGGTGGCGGCCGGTCTCGACGGGGTCAAGGTGAGCGTCCCAGGCGTCGACTACGTGGGTCGCCTGGTGGACGCGCTGCCCGCCGGGGCGGTCGTCTACTCCGGGAACGACGCTCTGCTGCCCGAGGTCGTCGAGGCCGGGGGGGCCGGTGTCGTCTCGGGAGTCATGCAGGCGGGACCGGAGCCGTTCCTGCGCCAGGCCGAGGCGCTGCGCCGAGGCGACGTCGCGGCGGCGCTCGCCGTCCGGCCGGCCGTCGACGCGCTCGT
Organism: Cellulosimicrobium sp. 22598; assembly: GCF_052044445.1. Lineage (NCBI taxonomy): Bacteria > Bacillati > Actinomycetota > Actinomycetes > Micrococcales > Promicromonosporaceae > Cellulosimicrobium > Cellulosimicrobium sp. 22598. The sequence goes on along the minus strand of NZ_JBQEMZ010000004.1, from coordinate 59,964 downwards.
CGGGGTCTACGGCCCGGACCTCGCCGCGACGAAGGCGCGCCTGGTCGCCGAGGGCCTGCTCGCCTCCTCTGCCGTGCGCGTCCCGCACGTGTCCCGACCCGCCACCGACCCGGTCCCCGAACCACCTGCCGTCGTGCAGGCCTGACCGTCCCGCCCGGAGGTCGACGATGACCATGAGCCTGACCACCCCGCCCACGACGCCGCCCCCCGCGGACGTCGAGCCGGCCCGTGCGCCGGCACGCCCGCCCCGCCGCCGGTCGCTGAGGTCGACCCGCCTGCCCGTCGCGCTGCTCGCGCCGGCGGTCGTGCTCGTCGCGATCGTGTCGGTGTTCCCCATCCTCTTCGCGCTCAACCTCTCCGTGCACGAGACCCGGTACACCGAGGTCGAGGACTTCGTCGGTCTCCAGCACTACGCCCAGGTGCTGGGCACCACCGAGGGCTGGGCCATGATCGGCCGCTCGATGGTCTACGTGCTCGGGTCGCTGGTCCTCGCGCTCCCGCTCGCCGTCGGCCTCGCCCACCTGCTCGACCGCCCCGCGAGGTTCCGTCGCGTGTTCCGCGTGCTGATCCTCATGCCCTGGGTCATCTCGCAGACCGTGGCCGCGCTCCTGTGGCGCTGGCTCCTCAACCCCGACTACGGGCCGCTGGGCCTGGGGAGCCTCGGCGGCTCCCGCGTCGACGTGCTCGCCGACCCGGTGCTCGCGATGGTCGCCCTCGTCCTGGTGAACGTGTGGCTGAGCTACCCGCTCGCGACGATCCTCACGCTCGCCGCGCTCCAGGGCGTTCCGGCCGAGCTGCACGAGGCGGCCGAGGTGGACGGCGCGAGCGCGTTCCGCAGGTTCCGCTCCGTGACCCTGCCCATGATCATGCCGACGGTCTTCGTCGTGGCGATCATGCTCACGCTGCTCTACTTCAACATGGTCACGCTCGTCCTGACCTTCACGGGCGGCGGGCCCTTCAACGCGACGCTGCTCGTGAGCCTCGAGGCCTACCAGCAGTCGTTCAGCTTCTTCAACCTCGGCCTCGGCGCGGCGTACAGCGTGATCCTGTTCGTCTTCAACGTCGTCTTCGGCCTGGCCTACATCAAGATGCTGCGGGGTGACCGTGATGCCTGAGACGACCACGACCCTGGCGCCGGCGACCGCGCCGACGCCGTCCTCGACCCGGGCCGGACGGCGGTCGCGGCCCCGCGGAGGTGCGGTGTCCCACGGGCGGCACCGGCCGGCCGGCCCGCTCGCGTACGTCGGCCTCGTCGCGGCGTCCGTGTTCGCCGTGCTCCCGCTCCTGTGGGCGCTGTCGACCTCGTTCAAGAGCAAGGGCGCGGTGCTCTCGGACAGCGGCTGGATCCCGGCCGCCCCGACGCTCGAGAACTACACCAAGGTCCTCTTCGAGTCCCAGGTGCCGCGCTACCTCCTCAACAGCATCGTCGTCGCCGCGGGATCGGTCGTGCTGACCATCGTGCTCGCCCTGCTCGGCGCCTACGCGACCGCCCGGTTCGCGTTCCGCGGCCGCGACGCGAGCCTGTTCCTCATCCTCATGACGTCGATGATCCCGGGCATCGCGATCCTCGTGCCCCTGTACTTCCTCGCGGTCCGCACCGGGCTGTACGACACCTACGCCGGCATGATCCTCGTCTACACCGCGTGGCAGGTCCCGACCGTGCTGTGGATGCTGCGGGGCTTCCTCCAGTCGATCCCCGGCTCGCTCGAGGAGGCGGGGCGCATCGACGGCGCGGGCGACCTGCGGATCATGGTCCAGCTCGTGCTGCCGCTCGCCAAGCCGGGCATCGCGGCGGCGTCCGTCGTCGCGTTCGTCGCGGTCTGGAACGACTTCCTCATCGCCTCGACCATGGTCAGCTCCGACGAGAAGCGCCTGGTCGCCGTCGGCCTCTACAACTACCTGTCCCAGTACGGCATCGAGTGGGGCCAGCTCACCGCCGCCGTCGTCGTCACCGTCGTCCCGATGATCGTGCTCTTCGTCCTCATGGAGAAGCGCATCGTCTCGGGCCTGTCCGCGGGCGCGACCAAGGGGTGAGCCGGGTCCCGCCGACCCGGCGCGCCGCGCCCACGTCCTCGAGCAGCACCCACCTCCGCACGCACTTCAAGGAAGAAGGAACCATGCGTACCTCCACCACCCGCAGGGCCGTCGCGCTCGCAGCGACCGGGGCGCTCGCCCTCTCGCTCGCCGCATGCGGCGGGGACTCGTCGTCCGGCGGCTCGTCCGACCTCGAGCTCTGGACGTTCCTGGACCCGAGCTCGGCCGACGACGCGCGCGGGAAGGCGCTCAAGGAGATCGTCGACGGCTTCAACGCGAGCCAGGACGACGTGACCGTGACCGTCCGCTCGATCAACTACGCGCAGATCGACGCCGAGGTCATCCGGGCGACGAGCAGCGGCCAGGGCCCGGACATCCTCAACGTGTACAGCACCCAGCTCGCGACGCACGTGGACGCGCGCACGCTCCAACCCCTCGGGGACGTGGCGGGCACCGAGCTCGACGAGCTCGAGGCGGACTCGATCTTCCCGTTCGACGGCGTCACGTTCGACGGCGACGTCATGTCCGTGCCGTGGGAGGTCCGGGCGTGGATGCTCTGGTACCGCGCCGACCTCCTCGACGAGATCGGCGCCGAGGTGCCCTCGACGATGGACGAGCTCGTCGACGTGGCGGGACGGCTGAGCGCCGAGACCGACGTGACGACGGGTCTCGCGATCGGGTTCTCGGACCAGGGCCTCGGCGCCGACTTCGTCGAGAAGTTCATCCCCTTCACGTGGGCGAACGGCGGCGAGATCCTCGACGACTCGGGCGAGCCCGCGTTCGCGAGCGACGCAGGCGTCGCGGCGCTCGACCTTATGAGCGACTTCCACGATGCCGGCGCGTTCGGCGACGAGGCGCTCAGCATGACGGCCGACGACGTCGTGCAGGGGGTCTCGGCGGGGACCATCGGCATGGCGATCGAGGGCACGCAGCGCGTGAGCGCGGCGCGTGCCGGGGACGGGATCGGCGAGAACCTGCAGGTCGTCCCGGTGCCGTTCGACGCCGCGGGCCCGCTGCCCACGGCGGTCGCCGGCCAGACGATGGGCATCGGGGCGAACTCCTCGGACCCGGAGGGCGCGTGGGAGTTCATCAAGTACTACACGTCGGTCGAGTCGGCGACGGCGTTCGCCGAGGCCGGCGTCCTGCCCTCGCGGTCCTCGGTCTACGACTCGGACGACTTCGCGAGCCTCGGCAACGCCGAGGAGCTGCGCACCTGGCGCGACTACATCGCCGAGCACGGGCGCCCCGAGGTCACGTCGACGAGGTTCAACGAGCTGAGCGCCGCCCTGGTGTCGGCCGGCCAGCAGACGGTCTTCAAGGGAGCCGACCCGCTCCCGTCGCTCCAGACGGCGGCGTCCGCCTACTCGGGCGGCTGACCACCGGTCCACCGGGACGGCCCGCGGGCCGTCCCGGCCCACCGTCCCGCCGCAGGGACGCAGCACGGCACGAGCAGCACGGCAACGAGCACCACCACCCAGGAAGGACACTCCATGAGCACCACCTCGACCGACTTCGACGTCATCGTCTGCGGGGGCGGACCGTCCGGATTCATCGCCGCGATCGCTGCGGCACGCACGGGCGCGAAGACCCTGCTCGTGGAGCGGTACGGGTTCCTCGGCGGCATGGCGACCATCGGGTGGTTGGGTCCCATCTCGCCCTTCTACTTCAAGGACGAGCGCGTCATCGCGGGCGTGCCGTACGACTTCGTCCGGCACATGGTGGCGGCGGGGGGCTCTACGGGGCACATCCGCTGCACGAACCCGCACGGGAGCGGGAGCTACCTGTGCTTCTACGACCGCGAGCAGTACAAGTGGTCGGCCATGACGCTGTTCCTCGAGGCCGGCGGCACCCCGCTCCTGCACACCTGGATCGCGGACACGATCGTCGAGGACGGCGCCGTGCGGGGCGTCGTCGTGGAGAACAAGGGCGGCAGGAGCGAGATCCGCGCCAAGGTCGTCGTCGACGCGACGGGCGACGGTGACGTCGCCGCGCGGGCCGGTGCCGCCCACACCGTCGGCAACGGTCACGGGCTGTCCCAGCCCGCGACGCTCATGTTCGACATGGAGGGGGTCGACACGCTCGCGGTGAAGAGGTACATGGACGAGCACCCCGAGGACTTCGAGTGGGCCTCCGAGTTCGTCGCGGTGTCCGACTACTCGCCCCGGCTCCCGCAGCCGAAGGACCACTTCGTCGGCCAGGGCTTCGTCGAGATGGTCGGCAAGGCCATGGCCGACGAGGAGCTCTACCTGGGCCGCGACTCGATCCTCTTCCTCACGACCACGCACCACGGCGTCCTGCACTTCAACTCGACGCGCGTCGCGGAGGTCGACGCCACCGACGCGGAGTCCCTCACCCGCGCGGAGATCGACGCCCGCCGCCAGGTCATGTCGCTCTCGCGCTTCCTCGTCGAGAAGGTGCCCGGGTTCGAGAACGCCCAGCTCGCGGGGACCGGGACGGCGCTCGGGATCCGCGAGAGCCGCCACATCACGGGTGAGTACGTGCTCACCGGGGAGGACGTCGTCAACGGGCGGAAGTTCGACGACGTCGTCTCGCGCGGCTACTTCCCGATCGACATCCACAACCTCAAGGGCAAGTCGGGGTACACGGGCGGGGGGACGTGGCAGGACCTCGAGGACACGTACGACGTGCCCCAGCGGGCGCTCATCCCCGTGGAGCTCGACGGGCTCGTGATGGCGGGCCGCGCGATCTCCGCGGACCAGGCGGCGCACGGCTCCTTCCGGACGCAAGGCGGCGTCATGGCCATCGGCCACGCGGCGGGCACGCTCGCGGCGCTGGCGGCGAAGAGCGGTACGCGTCCGCGCGAGGTCGACCACCGTGACGTCCAGGCGACCCTGCTGGACCAGGGGGCGTCGCTGCGCCGCGACCCCGTGGCGGTGGAGCGCGAGCGCCGCCTCGCCGTCGACGCCGTGAACGCCGCGCTCGCCGCGGGCGAGGCGCACGACGCCTACCTCGCCGAGGCGGAGACGTTCACGGGTCGCGCCCCGCGCCTCTGAGGACGCTCCGACCGCCCGGCCGCGCTCTCGCGACCCGCCGTGGCCCGTCCCGACCCGGGGGCGGGCCACGGGCGCGCGGTCGGTCGGCTACGCGGGATGGGCCCCGTCGACGTAGTACCAGCGGTCGCCCTCGCGCACGAACCGGCTGACCTCGTGGAGCCGACCGCGGTCGGAGCGGTCCGTGCGCGACCGGTGGTACGCGGCGAACTCGACGACGCCCGTGGTGTCGAACGGGCCGCCGGCCTCCGTGCGCAGGACGTCGAGGCGGCGCCACTCGAGGTCGTCGTCGAGGTCGAGGTCGGCCGGCCGGGTGGACGCGTGCCAGGTCGCGCGCAGGTAGCCGGCGTCGCCGACGGCGAACGCGCTGTAGCGCGAGCGCATGAGCGCCTCCGCGGTCGGGGCGTGCGGGCCCGGTGCCGCGCCGTCCGGGCCGGGTCGCAGGCCCGCGTGGTAGCGGCCGCAGCACGCCCCGTAGGCGTCGCCGGACAGGCAGGGGCATCGGACGCCGTCGGCGGTCGGGTGCGCGCTCATGCCGCCGAACCTACCGGTGCCTCGGGCGGGGCTCGTCGTCCGCGACCGTGGCCCGCCCCCCAGTCGGGACGGGCCACGGTCGTCTGCGCCGGACGGACGGTCAGCAGGACAGGTTCGAGCCCGTCGTCGTGCCGAGGATCTGCGCGAAGCGCTGGAACGCCGCGATGCGCGACTGCACCTGCGCCGGGTTGCCGCCGTTGCACTCGAGAGAGCCGTTGATGGAGCGGATCGTCTCGCCGAAGCCGGCGCCGTTGACGATCGCCTGGTGGCCGGTCATCGTGCCCGGCCCGGACTGCGTGTTCCAGTACCACAGGCCCGTCTTCCAGGCGACGGCCGAGCTCTGCTCCACGAGGTAGGGGTTGTTGAGCAGGTCGATGCCGAGCGCGTCACCGGCCGCCTTGTAGTTGTAGTTCCAGCTGAGCTGGATCGGACCCTTGCCGTAGTACGCGCTCTGGCCCGCGGGGCAGCCGTACGGCTTCGAGGCGTCGCAGTAGTGCGGGTAGTTCGCGGTGTTGATCTCCTTGATGTAGACGAGCCCGCCGGTCTCGTGGTCGACGTTGGCGAGGAACGCCGCAGCCTCGCGCTTGGCGACCTCGGTGCCGCCCGTCGTCGCGAAGGCCGGGTAGGCCGACAACGCGTCGACCAGGCCCTGGTACGTGTAGAACGCGTTCCGGTTCGGGAACATCTGGTTGAACTGGGCCTCGGAGACGACGAAGCCGCTCGGGTTGCCGGGGTTGCCGGGGTTGCCCGGGTCGGTCCCGCCGCCGCACGCGCCCTGGGAGCGCCAGACGCCCCACTCGCCGGTGGTGCCGGGCGTCTCGCCCTGGGTCCACCAGCCGGCCTTCCAGTTCTGGCCGCCGTGGGAGACGACGGCGCCGCCCAGGTAGACGGCGCCGGAGCTCCACGCGGGGGCGCAGGTCGCGGCGTGCGCCTGCTGCGCCGGCCCGGCGACCGCCCAGGAGAGCGCTCCCGCGAGCACGAGGAAGACGGCGAGGAGCAGGGCGAGGGGACGGGACGCGGGGCGCTGGGCGACCGCGGCGGCCGCCGCGGGGGAGGGCGACGCCAGAGTTCGGGTGTGCATCGGTGCACCTTTCGTCGATGGTCGGGTCGGTTCGAGCCTGGTGGGGCGTCGCCACGGTGGACAACCCCCGTACGCGGAACCCCGTACCCAGGGGAGGCGCGAGGCAGGGCCCCGGTCCTCGGCGAGGGCGTGCCGAGGGGTTGACGTCCGGGCTCGGCGGGTGCGAGAGTGTGCGCAATCCGGAAACGTTTCCAGAGTGGTCATGGTCGCCGATCTGGAAACGTTTCCAAAACGCGACGGTCCTTCGACGACGAGGTGGACGACAGTGACGTCATCACGCGCCACGCTGATCCAGGTGGCACAGCGGGCCGGGGTCTCCCTGGCCTCGACCTCCCGCGCCCTGCACGGGACGGGCGCGAGCCCGGCGATGGTCGAGCGGGTGCGCGCCGCGGCCACCGAGCTCGGCTACAGCCCGGACGCGATCGGGCGCTCGCTGCGCCTGAAGAAGACGTTCCAGGTCGCGTTCGCCGTCGCCGACATCGGCAACCCCGTCTACGTCGAGATGATGACGGCGATCCACGAGGTGCTCGCGCCGCACGGGTACCGCGTGGTCGTCATGACGACGGGGGACACCACGCGGTCGACCGTCGAGCTCGTGCGCAGCCTGTCGAGCGGGTTCGTCGACGCGATGATCCTCAGCCCGCTGCGCACCGACGACGAGCTCGTCGAGGAGATCCGGCAGGCACCCGTGCCCGTCGTCGTCATCGGCCGCACCCTGGCCGACCGCGGCATCGACTCCGTGTCCACCGACTCGGCGGGCGGCATCGGCGAGGCCGTGCGTCACCTGCTCGGCCTCGGCCGCCGCCGCCTCGCGTTCCTCAACGGCCCTCTCGACACCACGCCCGGTGAGGCGCGGCAGCGCGGCTTCGACGCCGCGACGCGCGCCGACGACTTCACGGGCGAGCGTGCCGACGCCGTCGTCGCGGCGGACTTCACCGTCGCGGCGGGCCTCGCGGCCACGCTCGCGCTCCTCGACGGGACCGACGACGGCGCCCGCCCCGACGCGATCGTCGCGGCCAACGACCTGCTCGCGATCGGCGCGATCCGGGCCGTGCGCGAGCGCGGGCTGTCGGTCCCCGAGGACGTCGCCGTGACCGGCATGGACGACACCGAGATCGGGCGGGTGTTCCAGCCCAGCCTCACGAGCGTCTCGCTCGGCTCGACCGAGCGCGGGCGGATCGCCGCGGAGCTCGTCGTCGACCTCGTGGACGGCGACGCGCAGGCCGGGCGGCACACCGCCGTCGGACCGCGCCTCGTCGTGCGCGAGTCGACCGCCGCGACGCCCGAGGCGGGGGCGCAGGGCGGGGTGAGCGGCGCCGTCGGGCAGGACGCCACGGCCGCCACGACCGGAGGTGACCGCCGATGAGCGCCCCGACCCTGGCGGGCGACCCGCACGCCGCCGCAGCGCGTCGGCCCGACCGGGGCGCCCCGCGCCGGACCGGCGGGATGGCGCGCGCCAAGCGACGCGAGGCGATCGCGCTCGTCATGCCGTCGCTCCTGCCGATCCTCGTGCTGAGCGTCGCGCCGCTCGTCATGGGCGTGGCCCTGGCGTTCACCGACGCCCGGCTCGTGCGCCACCCGGACTACCAGTTCGTGGGCGTCGACAACTTCGTGCGCCTCGCGGACAACTCGTTCTTCTGGGACTCGTTCCGCATCGGCATGATCTGGGCCGTCTCGGTGACGCTGCTCCAGCTCGTCGCGGCGATGGGCCTCGCGCTCCTGCTCAACTCCGGGCTCCGGCTCCAGGGGCTGACGCGCGTCCTCGCGCTCATCCCGTGGGCCATGCCGCCGGTCGTCGTGGCGATCATGTGGCAGATGATCTACTCGCCCAACGCCGGGCCGCTCAACGCGTTCCTCGGCGCCCTCGGGCTCCCGGACGACGTCAACTGGCTCGCGGACTTCTCCACCGCGCTGCCCGCGGTGATCGTCGTCGGGGTGTGGGTCGGCATGCCGCAGACCACCGTGACGCTGCTCGCCGGGCTCCAGCAGATCCCGGAGGAGCTGCACGAGGCCGCGGCGATGGACGGCGCGGGCGCGTGGCGCCGGTTCACGGCGGTGACGCTCCCCAGCCTGCGGCCGATCATCACGTCCATCACGTCGCTGAACTTCATCTGGAACTTCAACTCGTTCTCGCTGGTCTACGTGCTCACCGAGGGCGGGCCGGGCGGTCGGACCATGCTGCCGATGCTCTTCACGTACCTGGAGGCGTTCAAGAACCGGAACATCGGCTACGCCGCCGCGATGGGCGTGGTCCTCGTGGTCGTCGTCGTCCTCCTGCTCGCGATCTACCTGCGGTCGCAGTTCCGCTCCGAGAAGGAGAGCTGACCCGTGCGCGCACTCGTCCGCCCGGCCCAGTACGTGGCCCTGGCGTTCTACATCCTCTTCCTCGGCTTCCCGCTGCTGTGGCTCATCTCGGCCTCGCTCAAGTCGTCGGGCGAGCTCAACTCGCTCACCGTGAGCCTGGTCCCGCAGGACTTCCACTGGGAGAACTACTCCCAGGCGCTCTCGCGGCAGGGCCTCGTGCGCTCGGCGTGGAACAGCGCGATCGTCGCGGTCGTCTCGACGATGCTCGTCATCGTCATCGCGCTGCCGGCGTCGTACGTGCTCGCGCGCCTGCGCGGCAAGATCCGCGCGGCGGGCGTCGGCTGGATCCTGGTGAGCCAGGTGTTCCCGGTGATCCTCATCATCCTGCCGCTGTTCCTCATCCTGCGGACCATCGGGCTCACGGACTCGCTCGTCGGGCTGACGCTCGTCCACACCACGTACACCCTCCCGTTCGCGCTGTGGATGATGCAGGGCTACGTCTCCGCGATCCCGGTCGACCTGGAGGAGGCGGGCTCGATGGACGGCGCGAGCCGGTTCACCGTGCTCCGCACGATCGTCTTCCCGCTGCTCATGCCGGGCATCGTCGCGACGGCGATGTTCAGCTTCGTGTCCTCGTGGAACGAGTTCTTCTTCGCGCTCGTCCTGCTCCAGTCGCCCGAGAACTACACGCTGCCCATCACGCTGAAGATGTTCATCGGCGGCGAGGGCAAGGTGGCGCTCGGTCCCCTCGCCGCGGGCTCCGTGCTCGCGGCCATCCCCAGCATCGTCTTCTTCTCGATCATGCAGAAGAAGCTCACCGGCGGCCTGCTGTCCGGCGCCGTCAAGGGGTGACCCCATGAACCCCCGAACCACCCCCACCCGAAAGGTAGAACCATGAAGACTCGTGGTGCGTCCATCGCCGCATGCCTCACGATCACGACCCTGCTCGTCGCGTCCTGCTCCAGCGGGGGCGGCAGCGGGGACGACGGCACCGACGGCGGCCCCGTGACGCTGAAGTTCCAGTCGCTGTCCGACCAGCCCGCCGCGATCGAGGCGACCGAGAAGATCGTCGCCGACTGGAACGAGGCGAACCCCGACGTCCAGGTCGAGATCGTGCCCGCGGGCTGGGACGGCATCTACGACAAGCTCATCACGCAGTTCAACGGCGGCGCCGCGCCGGACATCATCCACTACGAGGCGGCGAGCATCGTGCCCTTCGCCGTGGACGGCTACCTGGCCGACCTGTCGGAGTACATGTCCGACGAGAAGCGCGCCGACATCCCCGAGGGCATCCTCGACTCCGTGACCGTCGACGACCAGGTCATCGCGTACCCGACCGAGCTGCAGTCCTACATGGTGTTCGCGAACAAGACGATGCTCGAGGCCGCGGGCGTCGAGATCCCCACGGGCGAGACCATGACGTGGGACGAGCTGCGCGAGATCGCCAAGGCCACCACGAAGGACGGCGCGTACGGGCTCGGGTGGGGGCTCGCGAGCCCGACGGCCGCGTTCATGGCGATGGCTCCCGGGTTCGGCGGCCAGTACTTCGAGGGCACCGGCGCCGACGCGAGCATCACCATCGGCGAGGGCGAGATGGCGCTGCCGGAGCTCGTCGACGAGATGGCGCACACCGACAACACGGTGCTGCCGGTGACCCTCACGCAGTCCGGGTCGGAGACGCTCGCGTCGTTCTACGGCGGCCAGGTCGCGATGACGATCCAGGGCTCGTTCCAGGCCGCGAACATCGCCAACGACGCGCCCGAGGGCTTCGACTGGGTCGTGCTGCCTCCGCTCGAGGGTCCCGACGGCGCCGAGCAGGCCGCCAACCCGCAGACCCTGTCGGTGAACATCGACTCCGAGCACGTCGAGGAGTCCGCGGAGTTCATCGAGTTCTTCACCGACACCGAGAACCTCGCTGCGCTCAACGAGGCGGACGCGCTCATCCCGGCGACGACGTCGGCGCAGGAGGCCATGGCGGCGTCGCTCGGCGACGAGAACGGCTGGTCGACGATCCTCTCGTCCGGTCAGTTCCTCACGTCCGCGCCGTACCTGTTCGTCGACGCGTACGCGCAGTGGAAGGACACGGTCGCGACGCCCGCGTACCAGAAGTTCCTCGCCCAGGAGATCGACGCCGACCAGCTCGCGACCGAGCTCGAGTCGGGCTGGGACGAGATCACCAAGTAGCAGGACAAGCGGCGGGGTCGGTCGGTGGTCGACCGCCCCCGCCGGGAACCGCGGCCCCCACGGGTCGCACCGGGCGCGACCCGCGCCGAGGAGAGATCGACAGGGAGTGGACCGTGACCTGGCTGGACGACCGAGCGGTGGCAGTGATCACCGGAGCGGCGGTGGGGGACGCGCTGGGGGGCGCCACCGAGGGCTGGACCCCCGAGCAGATCGAGGAGCGCCACGGGGGGCGCGTGACGGGGATCGTCGAGCCCTGGTACCCGAACTGGCAGGACGCGCGTCCGATCGCGCCCTACCACAAGGGCGACGGGCACGTCACGGACGACACCCTCATGACGCGCGCGCTCGTGGAGGTGTACGCGAAGCGGCGCGAGCACCTCGACGCGTACGCGATGGCCGAGGACCTCGTGCCGCTCATGATCGGCGAGCCGCGGTGGATCCCCGAGCTCGAGTCGACCGCGCTGCTGCTCCAGCGCGTGTTCCTCGCCGAGAAGTGGATCGTCGCGCGCCTGCACTACGGGCACGTCGACCCGCGCGAGGCGGGCGTCGGGAACGTCGTCAACTGCGGCGCGGCGATGTACGTCGCGCCGGTCGGCCTCGCGAACGCGGGCGACCCCCGCGGCGCGTACGCCGAGGCGATCGACCTCACGGGCGCCCACCAGTCGAGCTACGGCCGCGAGGCCGCGGGCGTGTTCGCGGCCATGGTCGCCGCGTCCGTCGCGCCCGGGGCGACGGTCGACGACGTCGTGCACGCCGCGCTCGACGTCGCGCACGACGGCACGGCCGCCGCGCTGCGCGCCGTCGTCGAGGCGTTCGACGGCTGGACGACGGCGCCCACGACCGACGAGGAGGAGCGCGCCCTCGCGCGGCTGATCCGCGACACGGTCGCGCCGTTCGACTCCGTCGGACCCGCGTACCGGCAGATGTCGATGGACGCGCGCCGCCCGTCGCGCACCAAGTCCATCGAGGAGCTCCCCGCCGCGCTCGGGTTCGTGCTCGGGCACCGCGGCGACTTCCGCGGCGCCGTGCTCGGCGCCGTGAACTACGGGCGCGACGCCGACTCGATCGCCGTCATGGCCGGTGCCGTGTGCGCCGGGCTGGGCGGGACCGCCGTCGTGCCGGACGAGTGGCTCGACGCGATCGAGGACGCGAGCCGCATGGACATCCGCGAGACGGGTCGCCTCATGGCGTCCGCGGCGGCGGACATCCTCCGCTCCGACCGCGAGCGCGCTACGTCGCGCCTGCGCGCGCTCGCCGAGCTCGGCGGCGCGTCCGTGGACGGGAGCGGACCCGGTGTGCCCGACGGCGCGGCGCAGCCCGCGCGGGCGGGTGACCCGGCGTGAGGCTCACCTGGGCCCAGCCCGAGGACCTCCTCGCGCACGAGCTCGTCCAGGCGACGGCGGAGGGCAAGGACCCTGCGGCGCTCGCCGACGTGCGCGAGCGCTGGACCGCTGCGGGCGGGGACCCCGTCCCCGCGGTGAGCGGTGCCGGACCGGTGCCCGCGACCCCGGCGCTCCGCACGCTCGCGCGCGACCTGCTCGTCGAGCTGGACGCGCTGCCCGCGGCGCCCGCGCCGCACGAGCCCGACGACTGGGACGCGATCCTCGCCACGCTCCCGGCGGCGCCCGGCCTGCCGACCCGCCCGGGCGCCGTCGGGTCCTCCGACGGCCTCGCCGCCGGCGCGGCGACCGGAACCGCCACCGCCGCCGACGCCGCGTACGCCGACCGCGTGCTCGGCGCCTGGACCGGCCGCGCGGCGGGCTGCCTGCTCGGCAAGCCGGTCGAGAAGATCCCGCGCGCCGGGATCGAGGAGATCCTGCGCGCGACGGGCCGGTGGCCCCTCGACCGCTGGTTCACCGCCGTCGGGCTGCCCGACGACGTCGCCGCGCGCTGGCCGTGGAACCGGCGCAGCGCCCCGACGTCGCTCGAGGAGAACATCGACGGGATGCCGGAGGACGACGACCTCAACTACCCGATCCTCGCGCTCGCCCTGCTGGAGCGGCACGGGCGCGGCTTCACGACCGACGACGTCGCGCAGCTCTGGCTCGACGCGCTGCCCGCGGGCCGCGTGTTCACCGCCGAGCGCGCCGCGTACCGCAACATCCTGGACGCGCGGCCGGTGCCGGAGACGGCGACGCACCACAACCCGTTCCGCGAGTGGATCGGCGCGCTCATCCGCACGGACGTGCTCGGCTGGGTCTCGCCCGGCGACGTGCGCGAGGCCGCGCGCCTCGCGTGGACGGACGCGCGCCTGAGCCACACGCGCAACGGCGCGTACGGCGCGATGTGGGCGGCCGCGCTCGCGTCGGCGGCGATGGTCTGCGAGACGGTGGACGAGGTGCTCGACGCGGCGGACGCCGTCGTGCCGCCGGGCAGCCGCCTGGCCGCCGCGATCCGGCTCGGCAGGGACGCGGGCCGCGACGGCGACGCGTCCGAGGCGGGCGTGCGCGCCGGGCTCGACGCGATCCACGCCGCGTACGGCGACCTGCACTGGGTGCACGTGCTCAACAACGCCGCGGTGATCGCCTACGCGCTCACCGCGGGGCGCGGCGCGGACGGCCGCGGCGACTTCGGCGCGAGCGTCGCGATCGCCGTCACCGCGGGGTGGGACACCGACTCCGCCGGCGCGACGGTCGGCGGCGTGGTGGGTGCGCTGCAGGGCGTCGACGGGATCGGCCCGCAGTGGACGCGCCCGCTCGACGGCCGCATCGCGACCTCGCTGCCCGGTGGCGAGCAGAGGATCGTGGACCTCGCGGCGCGGACGGTCGCGCTCGCGACGGTCCCGGTCGTGGTGGCCGGGGGAGCCGTGCAGGGTTCCGCGGAGGAGGTACGGGCATGAGCACGACGGCGGACGGGGAGCAGGGCGCCACGGTCCCGGGCGGGTCGGGGCGGGTCGTGGTCGTCGGGTCGGCGAACGTCGACCTGGTCGTCGACGTGCCGCGGCACCCCGGTGGCGGCGAGACCATCCTCGGCGGCGAGCTGCGGCGCAACCCCGGCGGCAAGGGCGCGAACCAGGCGGTCGGCGCGGCGCGCGCGGGCGGTGCCGACACGACGTTCGTCGGCGCGCTCGGGCACGACGACGCGGCCGACCTGCTGCTCGCGTCGCTCGACCGCGGCGGCGTGCGGACCGACCTCGTCGAGCGCGGGGACGCCGCGACGGGCACCGCGCTCATCACCGTCTCGCCCGACGGCGAGAACGCGATCGTCGTGGCGCCCGGCGCGAACTCGCACGTGACGGTCGGCGCGGCGCAGGCCGAGCGGATCGCCGCCGCGGACGTCGTGCTCGCGCAGCTCGAGATCCCGCTCGACGTCGTGCGCGCCGCCGCCGCGGCGCGCCGCCCGGGCGCGCTGCTGGTCCTCAACGCGGCGCCGTCGCGCGACCTCCCGGACGACCTCTGGGCCGCGATCGACGTGCTCGTCGTCAACGAGCACGAGGCTGCGGACCTCGCCGGGGCTGACCTCCGTGCGGCGCCACCTCCCGGAGACGTGCAGGGAGTCGAGGGCGCTCCGGGTCCCGAGGGGACGACGGCGCGCGGGACCGACCCGAGCAGCCTCGCGACTCTCCTGCTCCTGCGCGTCCCGGCCGTCGTCGTGACGCTCGGCGGCCGGGGGAGCCTCGTGGCCGAGCGCCTGCCCGGGGGGAAGCTGCTCACCGACGTCCCCGCGGTCGCCGTCGAGGCCGTGGACACCACCGGCGCGGGCGACACGTTCTGCGGCGTCCTCGCCGCGGCGCTCGCTCGCGGCGCCGACCTGCCCGACGCCGCGCGGCTCGCCGCCGCCGCGGGCGCGCTCGCGGTGACCCGGCCCGGGGCGCAGGACGCCGTACCCGACGCGGCGGACGTCGTCGCGCTCGCGCGGCGGGCCGAGGACCTCACCCGACCGACCTGAGCCTGTTCACCGCACGACCGAGCGCGGGCCCGGCCCGCCGAGGGAAAGGCACCATGACCTACACGTTCGACCCGCTGGTCCCGCGCCCGATCGACCTGCCGACCGAGGTCGCGCTCGACGGGCCGCTCACGCCCGAGCAGTCCCTCGCGCTCGACGAGGCGAAGATCTTCGTCGGCCCGGCCGACCCCGCCGACCGCCCGGCCTGGCGCGAGCGCCTCTCCGCGTGGCGCGACGACGCGCGCCGCCGCCACGGGTACACGGGCGCCGCGTACGACCGCCCGGACGCGGCGTGGGCCGCGGGGTGCTCGACGGTCGCGCAGGTGTGGCTGTGGGACGAGCTGCTGTACTCGTTCGAGGAGCACCGGTTCACGCCCGAGCGGTTCCTCGCCGACGCGCGCGAGCGGTTCGGCGGCCTCGACGCCGTCGTGCTGTGGCACGCGTACCCCGTCATCGGGATCGACGAGCGCAACCAGTGGGACTTCTACCGCGACGTCCCGGGCATCGTCGACCTCGTGCGGACCTTCCACGACGCGGGCCTGCACGTGTTCGTCGACTACAACCCGTGGGACGTCGGCACGCGCCGCGGCGACGACGACCTCACCGAGCTCGCCGCCGTCGTGCGCGACCTCGGTGCCGACGGCGTCTTCCTCGACACGCTGAAGAAGGCCGAGCCGGAGCTCGTCGCGCGGCTCGAGGCCGCGCGCCCCGGCATCGTCCTGGAGGGCGAGTCCAAGCTCCCGGTCGAGCGCATCGAGGACCACTCGTCGTCGTGGGCGCAGTTCTTCGCCGACTCGCCCGTACCCGGCGTGCTGCGCGCGCACTGGTACGAGCGCCGGCACATGCAGCACCACGTGCGCCGCTGGCACCGCGACCACTCCGAGGAGCTCCAGTCCGCGTGGCTCAACGGCGTGGGCGTCATGGTGTGGGAGGTCGTGTTCGGCGTGTGGGTCGGGTGGTCGCGGCGCGACGCCGCGACGGTCAAGCGCCTCGTCACGGTCCAGCGCGCGGCGCGACCGCTGCTGCTCGACGGCGAGTGGACGCCCCTCACCGAGCTCGCCCCTGAGGCGGAGGAGGCGGGGGTCTACGCCTCGCGCTGGGACCTCGACGGCGTGACCCTGTGGACGCTGGTGAACCGAGGCGCCACTGACTACGCCGGCCCCCTCCTCCCGCCCGACCACCCCTCCCGCCGAACCCTGGATCGTTCCTCGGCCGGGGCCGTCGGTGGGGAGGAATCCCGGGTTCGGCGGGGCGTGCGGGTGCCGGGGCGGGGGGTCGCCGCGATGCTGTGCGTGGCGGACGGCGTCGGCGAGCCCGACTGGCTGCCGCACCTGCGCGACGCGGTCGCCGCGCTCGACGAGACCGCGCCGCACGACCCCGACGCGCGGTTCCCGCACCGCCTCGCGCGGCGTCTCGCACCCGCTGCCGAGACCGTCGCGGCTCCTGGGGCGAGCGGTGCGCCCGGGGCGGGGGCCGTCGTCGTGCCCGCGGGGCCGTACGTGCTGACCGTCCGGTACCGGGCGCGCGAGACCGGGATGTACCAGGGCGCGCCGTACGTGGACGAGTGGAAGCCGCTCCCGCCACGTCTGCACGACGCGCGGACCCTCCAGCGCGACGGCGAGCTCGCCGCCCCGGTGGCGGTGGGCCCCGACGTGACGAACGCGGAGTTCGCGGAGTTCCTCGCGGCCACCGGGTACGCGCCCGCCGTCGCGCACCGCTTCCTCGCGCACTGGGCGGACGGCCGTCCCGCGCCCGGCACGGAGGGCGAGCCCGTGACGTTCGTCGACCTCGACGACGCGCGCGCGTTCTGCGCGTGGCGCGGCGGGCGCCTGCCCACCGAGGACGAGTGGCAGCTCGCGGCCGAGCAGCCCGGCTGGACGCGCGGCGAGCCGGCCGTGTGGAGCTGGACGGGCTCCGAGCACTCCGACGGCCGCACCCGGTTCGTCATGCTCAAGGGCGGCAGCGACCACCGCGCCGAGGGCTCCGACTGGTACGTCGAGGGCGGGCGCCACGCGGCCGACTACGCCGTCAAGCTCCTCGTCCCCGGCCTGGGGCTCGCGCGCGGCGCGACCGTCGGGTTCCGCTGCGCGTGGGACCTCGCCGACGACGGGACGGGGGTGACGGCATGACGGACGCACCGCGCGTCTCGCGCGACCCGGCCGCGGGCGCGCTCGCAGGCCTGCGCGTCGTCGACGCGTCGACGCTGTTCGCCGGGCCCATGGCGGCGATGCACCTCGGCGACCTGGGCGCCGACGTCGTCAAGGTCGAGCACCCCACGAAGCCCGACCCGTCGCGGACGCACGGCGCCGCGAAGGACGGCGTGAACCTGTGGTGGAAGACGCTCGGGCGCAACAAGCGCACCGTCACCGCGAACCTGGGGAGCGACGGCGGGCGCGAGGTGTTCCTCGCGCTCGTCGCCGAGGCGGACGTCGTCGTCGAGAACTTCCGGCCCGGCACGCTCGAGCGCTGGGGCCTCGGCTACGACGAGCTGTCCGCGCGCAACCCGCGGCTCGTGCTCGCGCGCGTGAGCGGGTTCGGGCAGGTCGGGCCGTACCGCACCCGCCCCGGGTTCGGCACGCTCGCCGAGGCGATGAGCGGGTTCGCCGCGATGACCGGCGAGCCCGACGGCCCGCCGACCCTCCCGCCGTTCGGGCTCGCCGACGGCGTCGCGTCGCTCGCGACGGCGTTCGCCGTCATGGTCGCGCTGTCCACGCGCGAGCGCACCGGGCACGGGCAGGTCGTCGACACGGCGATCATCGAGCCCATCCTCGCGATGCTCGGGCCGCAGGTCACGCGCTGGGACCAGCTCCGCACCGTGCAGCCGCGCACGGGCAACCGGTCCGCGAACAACGCGCCGCGCAACACCTACCGCACGCGCGACGGGCAGTGGGTCGCGGTGTCGACGTCGGCGCAGTCCATCGCCGAGCGCGTGATGCGCCTCGTCGGGCGCCCCGAGATCGTCGACGAGCCGTGGTTCGCGAGCGGCGTCGAGCGCGCGCAGCACGCCGACCTGCTCGACGAGGCCGTCGGCGGCTGGATCGCGCAGCGCACGCGCGACGAGGTCGTCGCCGCGTTCGAGGAGGCGCAGGCCGCCGTCGCGCCGATCTACGACGCCCAGGACATCGTCGACGACCCGCAGTTCCGCGCGCTCGGCACGATCCACGAGATCGAGGACCCCGAGCTCGGGCCGATGCTCATGCAGGGCCCGCTGTTCCGGATGTCCGAGAACGACGGCGTCATCCGCTTCACCGGCCGCGCGCACGGCGCCGACACCGACGCCGTGCTCGGCGAGCTCGGCTTCTCGCCCGAGCGCGTCGCGGAGCTCCGGGCGGAGGGCGCGGTATGAGTGCGGGCGCTCGGCCGGGTCCGGGAGACCGGCGCGCGTCCCGGGCCGGTGCGCCGCCGCTGACCTTGCTGTACGTGCCCGCGGACCGGCCCGACCGGGTGGCCAAGGCGCTCGGGTCCGCGGCCGACGTCGTGCTCGTGGACCTCGAGGACGCCGTCGCGCCGGCGCGCAAGGACGAGGCGCGGGGGAACGCCGTCGGGCTGCTGGACGAGGCCGCCGCCGCGCGCGGGGTCCAGGTGCGGATCAACCACCCCGCGACGCCGTGGCACGCCGCCGACGTCGCGGCCCTCGCCGGGCTCCCGCTCGCCGTCGGGGCGCGCGCGCCGAAGGTCGAGTCCGCCGACGAGGTGCGCGCGCTCGCGGCGGCGCTCCCCGGGCGGGCGCTGCACCTGCTGGTCGAGTCGGCGCTCGGCGTCGAGCGGGCGTTCGAGCTCGCGACGGCGTCGCCGCAGGTCGCGTCGCTCGGGCTCGGCGAGGCGGACCTGCGCTCCGACCTGCGGGTCGACGACGAGGCCGGGCTCGCGTGGGCGCGCAGCCGGGTCGTCGTCGCGGCCCGGGCGGCGGGGCTGCCGTCGCCCGCGATGTCCGCGTTCACGCACGTGCGCGACCTCGCCGGGCTCGCGGCGTCGTGCCGCGCCGGGCGGTCGCTCGGGTTCTGCGGCCGCACCGCGATCCACCCCGCGCAGCTCGACACCATCCGCGACGCGTTCCTCCCGACCCCGGACGAGGTGGCCCGCGCGCACGAGGTGGTGGACCGCGTCGGCGACGCCGCGGCGTCGGGCACGGGCGTCGTCGCGCTCGCGGACGGCACGTTCCTCGACGTCGCGATGGTCGAGCGCGCGCGCACCGTGCTGGCCCTGGCGGACCGCCGCCCGGCCGGCTAGCCCCGGCGCCGAGCACGACCCCGCCCGCGGTCGACCACGACATGAAGGTCGATATCGACCGGATAGCGACCCTCATGTCGTGTTCGGCGCGTGGGGGAGGGGGAGGGGGCAGCACATCAACGGATCTCGACGAGGAGAACACGATGGACGGAGCACCACGGCCGCACCGGCGGCCCGGGACGACGGCGGTCGGGACGGCGCTGGCCCTCGCGGTCGGCCTGGGCGGGCTAGGGCTCGCGCTGCCCGCGACGGCCGCGGAGCAGGGCACGGTCGAGCCGGGGCGGGTCGCGGACTCCGCGGCCGGGCCGATCGACTACACGGTCTACCTGCCGCCCGGCTACGACGACGCGGAGCAGGAGTACCCCACGCTCTACCTGCTGCACGGCCGCGGCGACACGCAGGCCGCGTGGCAGCAGGTCACGGGCGACCTCGACGAGCTCATCGGGGCGGGCGAGATCCAGCCGATGGTCGTCGTCATGCCCGACGCGCCGTGGAACGACCGCGGCTCCTGGTACACGGACTCGCTGTACACCGGGGACGCGACGGGCGCCGGCGCGGGCACCGCGGTCGAGACGGCGTTCACGCGCGACCTCGTCGCGCACGTCGACGCGACCTACCGCACGGTCGAGGACCGCGAGGCGCGCGCCGTCGGCGGCTACTCCATGGGGGGCGCGGGCGCGCTGCGGTTCACGCTCGCCCACCAGGACACGTTCTCCGCGGGCATCGTGCTGAGCCCCGCCGTCTACGTGCCGCAGCCGCCGGCCGACTCCTCGGCCCGCGACCACGGCGGCTACGGCGTCGGGACCGCGCCGTTCGACGCCGACCGGTACACGGAGCTGTCCTACCCGACGGCGCTCGCGGCGCTCGACCCGGCGCTCCCGGTGCACCTGTTCGTCGCCGTCGGCGACGACGAGTGGGCCAACCCCGACCCCGCCGAGGCCACGCACGACATCGACTTCGAGTCCGCGCGCCTCTACAACCAGGCGCGCCGCGTCCCGGGCGTGACGGCCGAGCTGCGCGTGCTCGACGGTGGCCACGACTGGGAGGTCTGGCGGCCCGCGTTCCGCGAGGGGGTCGTCGACGTCTCGGCGCGCCTGCGCACCACGCCCGCCGCGCCGTGGGACGCCGAGCTCCTCGGCTCCGCGGGCGACGACCGCGCGGGCGGGGTCGCGGCCCTGCCCGACGGCGGGACCGCCGTCGCGCTGAACCTCGCCGGCGCGTGGGACGGGTACGAGCCCGCGGGCGGTCTCGACACGGTCGTCGTGCGGCGTGACGCCGACGGCGCCGAGGTCTGGCGGCACGCGGTCGCGACGGCCGCGGACGACCGCGCGTACGGCGTCGTGCCGGGCGCCGACGGCCGCGTGCTCGTCGCCGGGTACACCAAGGGCGACCTCGACGGCGCCCACGCGGGCACGACGCGCGACGACGGGTTCGTCGCGGCCGTCACCGCCGACGGCGAGCGCGCCTGGACGCTGCAGACCGGCGACCCCGCCGCGGCCGACCGCTTCTACGCCGTCGCGCCCGACGGCGCGGGCGGCGCCTACGTCGCCGGGTACACGACCGGTGCCGTGGGCGACGCGCCGAGCGCCGGGGACAAGGACGCGCTGGTCGGGCGGGTCTCCGCGGCGGGCGAGCTGCTGTGGCTGCGCCAGGTGGGCGGGCCCGGCGAGGACAAGGCGCTCGCGGTCGCGGCCTCGCCCGACGGCGCGGTGTACGTGGGCGGGGTGTCGGGCGGCGGGATGCCCGGGACCGAGCGTGCGGGCGCGAACGACGGCTGGGTCGCGCGCTACGACGCCGACGGCGAGCTGGAGTGGCTGCGCGCCGTCGCGACGAGCGAGAACGACCAGGTCAACGGCCTCGTGGCGCGCTCGGACGGGTCGGTCGTCGCCGTCGGGCACACGCGCGGGGCGCTCGGCGAGGGCGGCAACCTCGGGGACAACGACGTCGTCGTGCAGGCCCTCGATCCCGCGGGCGAGGTCCTGTGGACGACGCAGGTCGGCACGTCGACCGACGACCGCGGCGTCACGGGCGTCCTCGGCGCGGACGACGCGGTGCTCGTCGTCGGCACGACGTACGGCGCGCTGGGCACGGCCGTCGGCGGGGTCGACGTCGTGACGATCCCCGTCGCGGCCGACGGCGCCCCGGGCGAGGCGACCCAGACCGGGTCGCGCGAGCGCGACGGCGCCGACGAGTGGGACGACGCGAACCTGTTCGCGGCTCCGGCCCCGGCCTCCGGGCCAGACTCGGACGACTCAGCCGGCACGACCGGCGAGGGAGCGGCGTTGCTCACCGGGCTCACGTACGGCGCCACCGCGGGCACGACCAACGCGGGTGCTGCGGACGTGTTCGTCGCGCGTGTGCCGTGGGACGCCGTCGTACCGGGCTCCGGCACGGGCGAGCCGCCGCTGACCGTCACCGCCGAGTCGCGGTGCCTGGCCGGGAAGGCCTACGTCGCGGTGCGCGCCACGAGCACGGCGGACGCACCGGTCGACGTCGAGCTCGCCACGCCGTTCGGCTCGCGCGCCGTCACGGACGTCGCTCCGGGCGCGAGCGCCTACCAGGCGTTCCCCGCCCGCGCCGCGACCCTCCCCGCGGGCGAGGCGACCGCGACCGCGGACGGCCGCACCGCCGTCGTCCCGTACGCCGCGCTCGCCTGCGCCTGACCGCTGCTGCCGCCGACCACGACCCCGCGCGCGGTCGAACACGACGTTGCTGTCGTTATCCGCCGGATAACGACAGCAACGTCGTGTTCGGCGCGGGGTGGGGGGCGGGTGGTCAGCAGGTGAGGTGGTCGCCCGTCGTGGTGCCGACGATCTCGACGTAGTGGCGGAAGAGGCGGACGCGGTTGTTCATCTGGCGCGGGTTGCCGCCCTCGCACTCGAGCGGGCCGTTGATGGACCGGATGGTCTCGGCGAAGCCGTGCTCGCCGACGATCGCCTCGTGGCACGTCATCGAGGCCGTGCCGGGCTGCGTGTTCCAGTACCAGAGCGCGGTCTGCCACGCGACGGTCGGGTCCTGCTCGACGAGCCACGGGTCGGCCAGGAGATCGATCCCCAGCGCCTCGCCGGCCGCGCGGTAGTTGAAGTTCCAGCTCAGCTGGAGCGGGCCGCGGCCGTAGTAGGCGTCCTGCCCGGCGGGGCACCCGTACGGCTGCGCGGGGTCGCAGTAGTGCGGGTAGTTCGCGGTGTTCACCTCGACGACGTGCACCAGCCCGTGCGTCTCGTGGCTCACGTTCGCGAGGAACGCCGCCGCCTCGCGCCGGGCGACGCGGTCGCCGCCCGTCGTCGCGAACTCCGGGTACGCGGCCGTCGCGGCGACGAGCCCCGCGTACGTGTAGAACGCGCTCCGCTCGGGGAACATCGCCTCGAACTGCTGCTCGGTCACGACGAACGTCGGCGGGGTGGCGGCGGTCGGCGTCGGGTCGGTCATGGGTCCCCCTCGTCGGGTCGGCGTGGGCGCGGCGTCGCGCCCCGACCCACCCTAGGCGATTCGTGAGGAGACCTGCGTAACCCGCGGCGAGCTCGCCCGCCGCTCCCCGCGGCTCGCACCGAGCACAACGCCACCCGCCCTCGAGCACGACATGAGGGTCGCTATCGGCTGGATAACGACCCTCATGTCGTGCTCGGCGGCTGGGTGTCAGGAGGTCAGGCGCACGTCGTCTCCGGGTAGGGCGCCGTCGACTTCGTCTGGACGGCGTGGCCGTCGACGTTCTTGTACGCGACGAGCGTCGCCTCGCCGGCGGTGAGCGTCTTGCCCTTGACCGAGAACGTCTTCTCGACCGTCTCCCCGGCGGGGATCTTCGTGAACTTGTGCTCGCCCGAGACCGTCGTGACCCGGACGTCGATCGGTACCGTGTCGGTGTTCGTCACCGAGGTGGTCAGCCAGAGCTGCTTGCCCGCCGCCTTGCACGACGGCGTCGCCGTGGCCGTGAAGAGGACGCTCGTGGACCCCGGCTCGGCGCCGATCGTGGCCGCCGTCGCGGACTGGTCGAACGACGCGTCGCCGTACGTCGCGAACCAGCCTTGCGCCGTCGCGAAGTCCTCGGTGAAGGCGCGCGACAGGAGCAGCAGGAGCCGCGCCTTGACGGCCGTGAGGTCGCCGCCCGCGATGATGCCGTTCCCGCCCCCGTACGACGACCCGGAACCGGTGCGCGTCGTCGAGACGAACCAGACGCCCTTGTCGCGGATCGCCGCGGTGCGGGCCTGGCTCATCGCGGACGAGATGCCCCCCGCACCCGTGCCCGCCGTGACGATGCCCCGGACGCCCGCGTTCGCGAACGCCGCGACGCCCTCGCCTCCCGCCTGCTGGTAGGACGTGACGATCTCGACGCGCGGCAGGGTCTTCGGGTCGACCTTCGCGAGGTCGAACGGCGTGAACCACTCCTCGGTGTCGCACGCCAGCACGCGTGCCGGCGCGCGGCCCAGCGTGATGTTGTCGCCGTCGATCCAGCCGAGCACGCCGTACTCGCGCGTCTGGAACGTGTCGGTGCGGTAGGAGTTCGTCTTGGTGACCTCGCGAGCCGCCTGGATCTCGTCGTTGAGCATGAGCACGGTGCCGAAGCAGAACGTCTGCTGCGACGCCGCGACCTTGATCGCGTTGTAGAGGTTCGCGGGCGCGTCCGTGCCGAACACGAGGCTCGAGTCCGGCCCGGCGCCCGACCCCCACGGGCGCATCGAGCCGGACGTGACGACGGGCTTGCGCGACCGCACCGTGAGGTCGAGCCAGTATGCGAACTCCTCCTGCGTGTCGGTGCCCGTCGTGACGACGACGGCGTCCGCCGTCTCGAGCTGCTTCTCCACCTCGAGCGTGAGCGCGTGGAACTGCTCCATCGAGTAGCCCGACGAGCCGGCGTTGCCGAACTGGACGGCCGTGACGTCGGCGACCGCGTCGAGCTCGGGGCGCAACGTGTTCAGCATGTCCTCCATGAGGTACGTGCCGGCGCGGTAGCTCGTGAACGTGTCGCGGCCGGTCGCCTTGCCGGCCATCGTGCCTCCGGTCGCGACGACGACGACCTTCGGCTTCTCCGCGGCGGCGGTCGCCGTCGCGGTCGCGTACTGCGCGGACGCGATGCCGAGCGGGTTGGCCGGGGCCGTCCCGGCGGCGAGCACCGGCGCCGCGGCGCCCTCGGCGCGCGCGGCGGCGGCCGACGCCCGGGAGTCGGCGACGGTGTACGCGACCGTCGCGGCGAGGGCCGCGCACGCGAGGACGAGCGCGACGACGGCCGCGACGGCGCGGCCGGACAGGGTCAGGGTGAACGTTCTCAACAGGGGGCCTTCCGTCGGGGGGAACATCTGGCCCGCCCGACGCTAGGGACCGTGTGTTGCCTGATGGTTGCCTGGACGTAAGAAGTACTCGCGTACCGGATCGGCGGGTTGCCGTCCCGCCGACGGGCGCCGACCCTCGGGCCGCGGTTGCCCCGGACGCCGGGCAGGTCCAGCCTGGCGAGAGGGGCCGGCGTCGGTCCGGCCCGGTCAGGAGCCGGTCATGGACGACCGCGACGCCGCCCTCCTGCGGGCGCACGAGCACGCCGCCGCGTGGCTCGACTCCCTCGCGACGCGGCCCGTCCCGCCGCAGGCGACCGTCGGGGACGTCGTCGCCGCGCTCGGCACAGACCTGCCCGACGGCCCGACGAGCGCCGCGGACGTCGTCGACCTCCTCGCGACCGCGTGCGGCCCCGGCCTCACGGCCATGCCGTCCGGCCGCTTCTACGGCATGGTCATCGGCGGCAGCCACCCCGCGGCGCTCGCCGCCGACTGGCTCACGAGCGCGTGGGACCAGAACTCCGCGCTGCGCACCGTGACGCCCGCGCACACCGCCGTCGAGGACGTGGCGAGCGCGTGGCTGCTCGACCTGCTCGGCCTGCCCGCCACGGGTGCGGTCGGGTTCGTCACCGGCGCGACGACCGCGAACTTCACGGCGCTCGCGGCGGCGCGCGGCGAGGTCCTGCGGCGTGCCGGGTGGGACGTGCGTCGCGGCGGGCTGACGGGCGCCCCGCGCGTCCGCGTGCTCGTGGGCGCCGAGCGGCACGAGTCGGTCGACCTCGCGCTGTCCTACCTCGGGCTCGGCGCGCCCGAGGTCGTGGCCGCGGACGACCAGGGCCGCATCTCGGTCGCCGCGCTGGAGGAGGCGCTGACGGACCGGGGCTCTACCTCGCGGGACCAGGGCTCTACCTGGGCTGACCGGGGCTCTACCTCGCGGGACCAGGGCTCTCCCTCGCCGGGGACGGCGGACGGCCCGACGATCGTCGTGCTCCAGGCGGGGAACGTGCACTCGGGGGCGTTCGACCCGTTCGACGCGGCCGTCGAGGTCGCGCACCGGCACGGCGCGTGGGTGCACGTCGACGGCGCGTTCGGGCTCTTCGCCGCCGCGTCGCCGTCGTTCCGCCACCTGGTCGCGGGGTACGAGGCGGCGGACTCGTGGGCGACCGACGCGCACAAGACGCTCAACGTGCCGTACGACTGCGGGCTCGCGATCGTCGCGGAACCCGGGCCCCTGCGCGCGGCGATGGGGATGCACGGCGACTACCTCATCCAGAGCGACACGGGCGACCCGCTCGACAAGGTGCCCGAGCTCTCGCGCCGCGGGCGCGCGTTCCCGGTGTGGGCGACGCTGCGCGCCCTGGGGCGTTCCGGGGTCGCGGAGCTGGTGGACGGCTTCTGCCGCCACGCGGCCGCGTTCGCCGCGGGCATGCGGGCGATCGACGGCGCGGTCGTGCTCAACGACGTCGTCTTCACCCAGGTGTGCGCGGCGTTCGGGGACGACGCGCGCACGCAGGAGGTCGTGCGTCGCGTGCTCGACGACGGGACGGCCTGGATGTCCGGGTCGCGGTGGCACGACCGCGCGGTGCTCCGCGTGTCGGTGAGCTCGTGGGCGACGACGGACGACGACGTCCGGGTGAGCCTCGACGCCCTGCGCCGCGCCGCGTCGTCGGAGTGAGGCCGGGCACCGACGTCGAGGTCCGGCGCGGTCCGGACCGGCTCGGCCCCGCCCGCCCCCGGCCCCGGGAGCGGCGCCTACACTCGCTGCCGTGCCGACCGCCGAGGACCTCGCCGCCGCCGTCCGTGCGCGCACCGACGGGACGCCGTACCGGATCGTCGACGAGCGTCCGGACGGGTTCACGCTGCGTCTCGACCGCCCGGACGTGGCGTGGTGGCGGATCTTCTCCCACAGCTACTACGCGACCCTCGTCACCCACGAGGTCCGCGTCCTGCCGGACGGGCTGCGGGTCGAGCTCACCGACGTCGTGCGGGACACCCACTGGGCCCTCGACGCGGACGGGCGGTTCGTCGAGCCCGAGCGGGGCTGGGTGCGCTCCGTCTCGCGCGGCAGCATCAGTTCGACGTTCACCGCGTCGATCGCCGACGACGAGTCGGGGGCGCGGACGCGCGTCCTCTTCGACACGGCGGCCGGGCGCCGGATCGTCACCGAGGCGGCCCAGAGCCTCGGTCTGAGCGTCGGCGCGTCGGCGCGGAACCGCGCCGCGACGATCGTCAGCCTGGTGGCGGCGGGCGTCGGCCTGGCGGTCGCCCTGGCCGCGGCGGTCCTCGCGCTCACCCTCGGGAGGGGCTGACGGCCCGACGCGCAGAGCCCCGGCACGACGCGGCCCGGGCGTCCCCGCCGCAGCGGGAGGCGCCCGGGCCCTGCAGCAGGGCGGTCAGCGACCGCGGTGCTTGCCGAGGTCGACGCGCACGAGATGCCCGTCGGGCGGCGTCGTCTCGTCCGGGGGCAGTGCGTTCGTCGTCGCGAGCAGGCCCGTGCCGTCCCACTCCAGCCCGGCGGGCAGCGGGACCTCGACGACCGTGCTCGGGCCGCGCTTGCCGACCTGCGAGATCTTGCCGCCGAACAGCTCGGCCACGTAGACCGTCCCCCGGTCCGTCACGGCGAGGTTCGTCGCGCCCACGAACCCGGACCCGAGCGGGCGCACCTTCCCCTTCCACGGGTCGACCGTGTAGACGGCGCCGCGCGCGCCGAGGCTCGCGTCCTCGGGCCCGCCGGGGAGCGTCGTCACGTAGAGCACGCCACGGGGACCCACCTCGACGTCCGTGGGGACGGGCTCGAACCAGTAGGTCTCGCCGACGGCGCAGTCGGGCCACCCGACGGCCGCCGCGGCCTCCGCCGTCACCACCGCGGGCTGGGCGGGGAGGACGGCCACGGTCCGGACCTTCCCGCGGTCGCTGATCGACAGGATCGCGTTCGCGCCCGCGTCGGCGACGTAGGTGGTGCCGCGGGACGAGGCCGTCGCGTACGGGTGGGAGTCCGCGATCCCGGTGTACAGGCCCGGGATGGGCACCGGAGGCACCTGCGCGACGCAGGCCGGGTCGGTCTCGCGCAGGCCGTACGTCACGCCGGCGTCGGGGTTGTTCGCCTGCTCGTACGCGAACGTGTCCGCGAGGACGCGGGGCGTGCCCGTCGGGTTCCCCCAGCGGTCGGTGCGCAGCGTCGAGACCTCCGACGCGACCGGCCCCTCCTCGCCGAGCTGCGTCTCGGTGAACGTGATGCGGCGGTCGGCGTAGGAGACGCCGCCCACCTCGCCGCCGTCCGGCGAGGCGTAGAGCACGCTCGGCGTGCCGTCGCGCCCGACGGCCGTGAGCAGGCCGGGGAAGTTCTGGGTGACGTAGGTCGTGCCGCGTGGTCCGGCCGCGAGGCTGAGCGGGGTGACGAGCCCGGTCGCGACGTCGGTCACGGTGGGCGGGCGCGGGTCGGGCTTTCCGCCGCCGTGCGCGACGGCGGGGCTCGCGACGAGGACGAGGGCGGCGGTCGCGGCGGCGACGCCTGCGGGCAGGGTGGTGCGGAGTCGTCTCATGGGTGCTCCTGGTCCGGCGGTCCGGGGCGCGGCGGGGGTGTCGTCGCCGTGCCGCGGAGGCGGCACGCGCGCGTCGCGCCGGGGACGTGGGTGGGTGGTCGTCGGGCCGGACGACGTGGCGCGCCGCGGGCGTGCCGTGCGACCGGCGTGGCGCCGGCCGGGAGTCTGCTGTGCGTCGGCGGTGAGCACAGACCTCCGAGTGTGCACCCCGCGACCGTCCTGGTCCAGGACCGTCGCCCCGGGCGACGAGCGCCCGGGGCGGGCGGGGACCGCCCGGCGCCGCGTCAGCCGCGGACCGCCAGGTCCACCCACACGAGCCGGTGGTCGCTGCTCGGGAACGGGAAGACCCCGGTGAGCCGTGACAGCGGGTCCGCCTGGACGGGCCAGAACACCCCGGCGTCGCGCACGCGCAGGTCGCGCGACGGCAGCACGTAGTCCGCGCGCAGGTTGCCGGGCGCGCTGTCCGCGAAGTCGGCCGTGTCCAGCGCGGGGTCGCCGCGGTGGGTCGCGTTCGCGCCGCCCTGGAGCGCGGCGGCCTCGACGGCGCCGTCGGAGCGGGGTGCCGGGTCCTGGACGCGGCGGTGGTGGAGGAGCTGGTCGATCGCGGCGTCGACCGAGTCGCCGTCGAGCGGGTCGGCGTTCTGGTCGCCCAGGACGACGAAGCTCTCGCCCGGGTGCAGCCCGCCGCGGCGGCCGGCGTCGTCGTAGACGTACCGCGACGCCTTGCCGGGCGTCACGTAGTCGGCCCAGAACCGGATCTCGTCGTGGTTGCGCCGCCCGTTGCGGTCCTCGGGGCCGTCGAACGTGGGCGGTGTGGGGTGGGACGCGAGCACGTGGACCGTCTCCCGGCCGACCCGCACGGGCACGTCCCAGTGCGACTTGCTCGACAGCCGCACGACCTCGAGCTCCTCCGGCGTGAACCAGTCCGCGGGCGCGGCCGTCGCCGGGTCGTCGGGGAGGAGCGCGCCGGGCATGTCCTTCCACAGGAAGTGCTGGAACGTGCGGACGCCGCGCGTGTCGATCGGGTAGCGCGACAGCACGACCATGCCGTACTGGCCCTCGAACGCCCCGAAGCCGAACGCGTCGTCGCCCCCGCCGACCGTGCCGTCGTCGTTGAGGTCGAACCCGCTGGGCACGCCGGTGTTCGACGGCGCGACGTACGCGTAGCGGTACTCGATCGGCTCCGCGCCGCCCTGGGGGACCTCGAGGTAGTGGTCGCGGAACAGGTCGACGGCGCGTCCGTCCGGGACGTAGTCGAACTCGTTGAGCAGCACGACGTCGGGCCGGGTGCGCTGGAGCACCTCGGCGATCGTCGCGGCCTGCGGGTCGTCGGGGGTCGAGAGGTCGGCCTCGAGCTCTCCGGCCGCGGCGCGGTTGAGGCTCGCGTTGTACGTCGCGACGCGGAGGGTCCCGCGGTCGTGACCGTGGCCGTCTCCGTGCCCGTTCGCGTGGCCGCCGTGCGCGACGGCGGGACTCGCCGCGGCGCCGACGGCGCCCCCGGTGAGGGCGACGGACAGGGCGAGGGCCAGGGCGACGGGGACGGCGCGGGCGGGGGCGGCACGGCCGGTGGGGGCGGGGTGAGCGGGTCTCGTGGACACGGTGGCTCCTCGTCGTCGGGGACGGTGGTCGTCGAGAGGTTCCTCGTCACCGTACGCACGCCCGCCCCGGCGGGGAAGGGCGACGAGGTGACCGGCGGGTGAACGCCCCGGTGGCCCTGCCGGTGTGGGCGCCCGGTGGGATCCTGAGGCATGGACACCACGCAGTCCCGGCCGACCCGCACGTACCCGCACGGCGTGCCGTGCTGGGTGGACACCGAGCAGCCCGACGTCGACGCCGCGCTCGCGTTCTACGGCGCGCTCTTCGGGTGGGAGTTCGAGGAGAGGCTCCCGCCCGGCACGGGGGAGCGGTACGTCGTGGCGTCGCTCGGCGGGCAGGACGTCGCCGCGGTCGCGTCCGGGACCGGCGAGGCCGCGTGGGTCACGTACGTCGCGGTCGACGACGTGGACGCGTCCTCCCGCGGCGTCCCCGACCTCGGCGGGGAGGTCCTCGACGGCCCGACGACGATCGGGCCGCCCGGCCGCATGGCGTCCGTCCGCGACCCCCAGGGCGCGACGTTCCGGCTCTGGGAGCCCGGGACGCGCGTCGGCGCGCAGCGGGTCAACGAGCCGGGCACGTGGAACTTCAGCGTGCTGCACACGCCCGACGTCGCGCGGGCGCTCCACTTCTACGGGCCCCTGCTCGGGTGGGAGGTGGACGCGGGGCTCGGCGCGGGCATGGCCCGCGTCCCGGGGTACGGCGACCACCTCGCCCGGACCGTCTACCCGGAGATCGACGCGAACCAGGAGGGCGCACCGCCCGGGTTCCGGGACGTCGTGGCGGGCGTGGTCGAGGACGGCGGGCCCGCGCGGCACACGGTGACGTTCGCCGTCGCCGACCGGGACGCCGCCGCCGCGGCCGCCGAGCGCGCGGGCGCGGTCGTGCTCTCGTCGGCCGACACGGAGTGGACGCGCGAGGCCGAGGTGCGCGACCCGCAGGGCGCGGTCCTCACGCTGTCGCAGTTCACCCCGCCCGAGGACTTCTGACGCACGGACCAGGCGCGGCGTGGTCGCCGCGCCGTCCCGGCCGCGCGCGTGCGGCATCATGACGCGGTGAACGTCGTCACCCGCACCCCGCACGCCCAGGTCGTCGACCGTCTGCGCGCCGCGCGCCTCGAGTACGGACGCGTGGGCCCCACGGACGAGCGCGGCTGGACCTTCGCCGAGGTCGACACGGAGGTCGAGACCGACGACGGCTCGGCGGTGGACCGCGACCCGGACGTGCCCGGGTCGGTCGCCGAGGCCCTGGCCCGGGTCGACGAGCTGGTCGCCGCACCGTGGGTCGTGCAGCTCGACGGCGGGTCGGACCCGCTCCCGCCCGGGGTCAGCGCGGTCCTCGCCGCCCGGACGGACCCCGTCGCCCCGCCCGCCGTCGTCACCTGGGCGCCCGTCGACGCGTCCGCGACGAGCACCGACCACGCGATGCGCCTCGACGGCGACCCGGGCGACGTGCTCGCGGCCGTCGACGCGCTCGTCGGGCTGCGGGACGCGGCGACCGCGCCGGACCGCCTGCGGGAGCTCGAGCACCCCGACGACCTCCTCGACGTGTTCACCGCGCTCGCCGACCTCCCCGCGACCGACTCGGCGGCGCCCGACGCCGTCGTCCAGCTCGTGCGCGCCGACGCCGCGTTCGTGCGTGCCGCGGTGCGCCGCGCCGGGTCGGCGTGGGTGCGCGCGACCGACGAGCGCACCGCCGTCTGGACGCTCGAACGTCCGCCCGCGCCCGTCCCGGGCGAGCCGGACGACGACGTGCGGGAGGCCTTCACGGCGGCGCTCGGCGGGGAGTTCCGCGCGCGCTCGACGATCGAGCGCGGCCTGCGCGCCGGGGAGGCGATGCTGAGCCTGGAGCGCGCGGGGACCGGGGTGTCGTGGACGCTCACCACGCGCGGTCGCCCGTGGGTCTTCGGGAGCTGGAACGACACGTGGACGGACCTGTCGACCTCCGGGACCGAGGGCGCGTTCGACGCGCTCGTCGAGGTGTTCGGCGAGCCGCGCGACCCGGGACGGCTGCGCGCGCTGCTCGCCGCGTCGACCTGGTCCGGCGACCCCGTCGCCGACCTCGCGTACCTCCTGGGACTGCCGTCGGCGCTCGTCGAGGCCGTCGAGGACCCTGCCCGGTTCCGCCACGGGTCCGAGCGCGTGCAGCCCCTCGGCCCGACGGCGCCCCTCACCCCGCAGGAGAAGGGGGCGCTCGCGGCCCGCGCGCCCCGTCGCAGCGCGGGGAAGACCGCCCGTGACGTGGTCCTCGTCGTGCTCGGCCTCGGGCTGCTCGGGCTCGGTGCGGCGATCCTCGCCACCGACGGGGCCGTCGTCGGGTCGGACGGCTCGCGCGGGTGGGACGTCGCCGTCTGGATCGCGGGCGGCGTGCTCGCGCTCGTCGGGTGGGCCGGGCTGGGCTCGGCCCGCTCGGACCGGCGCCGCTTCCTGTCCGACGCGTGAGCGGGCCCGTCCCCGGCCGTCGTGTCGACCGGGGACGGACCCGCTGCCGGCGGGGTGCCGCGCGTCAGCGGCCGTCGAGGTGCGCGATCTCCTCGAGCAGGCGCCCGCGCACGGCCGCGTCGTCGACGAACTTCTCGACGGTCCGCCGCACCGACTCCCAGCGCCCCGCCTCGACCGCGCCGAGCGCGCCCACGAGCTGGCCGGGCGGGAGGTCGAGCAGCGCGAGGCGCGTGCGCAGGCCCTCGGGCGTGACCGTGACGACGACGGTCCGCTCCGCCGTCGCCTCGCCGCCCGCTCCCCGGGCCGTCGCGGAGACGGTGTGCTCGCCGAGCGCGAGGTCCGCGGCGGCGACGGCCGCGCCGTTCTCGACCGGCTCGCCGTCGAGCGCGACGACGACCTCGTCCGCGTCCGTGGCGCTCGCGGCGACGACGAGCGCGCCGCCGCGCTCGACCTCGGCGCCGTCGGCCGGGCTCACGACCTCCACCGTCGGCGCGGCGGGGGCCGGTGCCTCCTGCTCGCGCGCCTGCTTCCAGCCGATGAACGCGCCCGCACGGTCGGTGATGACGCCGTCGACCCCGATCTCGGTGAGCCGGGCCCAGTCGGCCGCGGAGTTCACGGTGTACGGCATCACGGCGATGCCGGCCTCGTTGAGGTCCGCGACGACGCTCGGGCGCGCGAGCAGCGCGCTCGCCGACGGGTTGTACATGACCGCCCCGAGGTCCTGCGCCACGGCGACGGGGTCGGCGTCGAGCGCGCCGCGCAGCAGGCCGCGCGGGATCTGCGGCGCGTGCTCGCGCGCGGACCGCAGCGCGGCGACGTCGAACGACTGCAGGACCACGCGGTCCTCGAGCCCGGCCTCGACGACCATGTCCACGACCCGCTCGACCTCGGCGGACGTCTCCGGGCCCTTGATCTCCAGCAGGAGGGTCGACGAGCCGGTCTCCAGGAGGTCGAGCACCTGCGCGAACGTCGGCAGGTGCTGACCGGCGAACGCCGGGGAGAACCACGACCCGGCGTCGAGCGCGGTGACCTGCTCGCCGGGCAGCACGGCGACGTCGCCCGAGCCCTCGGTCGTGCGGTCCACGGTCTGGTCGTGGAGCACCACGGGCAGCCCGTCCGCCGTGGTGTGCACGTCGATCTCGACGTACTCGGCGCCGCTGCGCATGCCCGCCGCCACGGCGGCGAGCGTGTTCTCCGGCGCGACCGACGAGTACCCGCGGTGCGCGACCGTGACGGGGAGCTCCCCGTCGCCGCCGACGTAGGACGCCGGCTCGATCTCCGTGACGGTGACGTCGTCGACGCTCACGGTCGCCCCGGCGGTCACGAAGCCCAGCGCGCCGTCGCGGGAACGGTCGATCCGGCCCTCCAGGAGGGTCTTCCCGTCGAGCGCGTAGGTGACCGCCGCGCCCTGCACCTCGACGGAGAGGTGCACGTCGCGACCGGTCGCCGCGTCCGCCGGGGCGGACGCCGTGTACGGCACGTTCCAGGCGTCCGCGGCCGTCCGCTGCGCGATCTCGACGCCGTTGTGCGCGGTCGTGGTGCTGCGCAGGACCGCCTGCCACCACGGGACCGTCCCGTCGGGCGCGACGTCGAGGATCGCGCCCGCCCAGCGCGACGCGTTGTCCACGCTCTCGAAGCGCAGCGTCGCGTCGAGGCGGTAGTTCTCCGCCGACCGCCCGAAGACGATGCGCGCGGGCGACGACCCGTCGGGCGCGTCGCCGACGAGCCTGCCGTCCCGCACCTGCCAGTCGCCCAGCACGGGCGTCCAGCCCTCCGGGAGGGTGTCGCCGTCGAACGACTCGGCGAGCAGCACGTCGCCGGGCTCGGCCGCGGCCGGGGTGGCGAACGGGACGGTCGTCGTCGTGGTCGCTGCCACGGCGAGCGTGCTCGCGAGCAGGGTTCCTGCCAGCGCGGCCGCGGTACCGCGCACGGCGCGGCGTCGGGTGGTCGTCATCGGGTCCTCCGAGCGTCGGGACGGTTGCCCCGGCGACGCTAGGAATGCCGCGTGACGGCCCGGTGGACTCCGGGCGACGCCGGAGGGTCGGGCAGGTGACGGGACGCAGGTCCCGGACGTCCACCGCGGGCCCCTTCGAGCACCCCCTCGAAACGCCGCCCCGAGCGTCACCCGGGCGGCTCCGGCACGCGCGCCAGCAGGCGCACGACGTCGTGCCCGGCCTCCAGCAGCGCGAGGGTGCGGCGCGCGATCGCGTCGAGCCGCGCATCGAGCGCGGCGAGCGGGTCGGCGACGTCGGCCGGACCGGTGGCCCCGCGCAGCGCGTCGATCGCGTGGCGGACCTCCGGGACCCGGTACCCGGCCGCCCGCAGCGCCGCGACGACCCGGGCCTCGCGCACGGTCGCGGGTGGGTAGCGACGGGCCGACACCGCGCCCGTGCGGGACGCGACGCGCTCCGGCGCGAGGAGCCCCTCGTGCTCCCAGAACCGCAGCGTCGACGCCCGGACACCCAGCGCCGCGGCGAGCTCCGTGATCGTGAGCACCGACCCGTCGCGCTCGGTCGCCCCTGCGGTCGTGCTGCCGGGCGAGCCGGCCGGGTCGTCCTCCGACCGGATCACGAGGAGAGCGCGCCGTGCGGCGAGGGCCTCGTCGCGCTCGCGCGCGAGCGTCACGTGCAGCCCGGAGACGAGGGCCACCGCCTCGTCGAGACCGAGCGACCGCGCGTCGCGCAGCACCCGTCGTGCGACGACCGGCCCGACGGCGGCTGCGAGGCCGCGGTACGCGCGCAGGGCCAGGACGTGCTCGTCGCCGAACGTGCGGTACCCGTTCGCGGACCGGCCCGCGGGCGGCACGACGCCGAGGGCCTCCAGGTCGCGCACCTGCTGGACCGAGCACCCGGCCGCGCGCGCGACGTCGGACGTGCGCAGCGGCCGCGACGCCTCGCCGTCCGCCTCCTCGCGCCGTGCCGCACCGCGCCCCGAGATCGTCACTCCAACCCTCCACAAGCGCTTCAAGCACACACTCGAACCATGAGTATGGAGCAGATCCTCGGAACGGTCCGGTCCCTCGACGGCGTCCTCGTGCTCTCGCCCGGCCCGGGCAGCGAGTTCCCCGAGCTGGCGTGGGGCGACCACTTCTTCTACTACGCCCCCGACGGCGAGATCCCGCACGGGCAGCCGTACGGCACGGTCGTCACCAAGGACTACCCCGACGACACCGCGTCGCGGCTCGGCGAGGAGGGTCGGTGGAGGGTCAACGTGCACGTGGGCCGCGACCGGTTCCGCGACCTCGTCGGCGACGACCCGCGCGACGGCGACGCGGCGGAGGCGGAGTCGACCGACGTCGTCGTGCCGCACCCCGTCTACGGTGCGCTCGGCTGGGTGTGCGTCGTCACCCCGGGCGAGCGCACGACCGCGCTCGTCCTCGACCTGCTGCGCGCCGCCCACGACGACGCCCGCGCCCGCGCCGCCCGCCGCACCGCGAGGTAGCGGGGGCCCACTGGCTCCCGCCGACCACGAGGTCGTACCGCGCCGAGCACGGGGTTGCTGTCGTTCTCCGGTCGAGAACGACAGCAACCCCGTGGTCGACGGGAGTGGCTCAGACCGGGACGGCGGCGCCCGACGGCGCGGGGCGCGCGGCGACGTGGCCGTGCCCGGCGACGTCGACGCCGACCGCGAGGACGTGCGGGACGCCGTCGGTCACCTCGACGGTGGACACCGACGCGTTGGGCAGCGCCGCGAGGCCGGACGGGTCGAGCGTCGCGAGCCACGCACCGAGCGTGAGACCGTGCCCGACGACGAGCACGTGCCGGTCGAGCACCGCACCGGGGCGGGACGCGTCGTCGTGCGCGGCGACGACCCGCGCGAAGACGTCGCGCACCCGGGCCATGAAGTCCCGGCCGGGCTCGCCGCCGCCGACGCCGGGGTGCGTGCCCGCGAGCATGCGCGGCACGAGCTCGGCCCACGGCTCGATCGCGTCGAGGTGCGACTCCGGGCGCCGCTCGTACGCGCCGAACGACAGCTCGCGCAGGTCGTGGTCGACCGTCAGCGGGAGGTCGGGGTGGTGGCGCAGGATCTCCATCGCCGTGAGGACCGCGCGGCCCTGCGGCGAGGAGTACGCGGCCGCGAAGTCGTGCCGCGCGAGGTGCTGCGCGGTCACGCGCACGCCCGCGCGTCCCGTGCGCGTCAGGGGGGAGTCGCACGACCCCTGCAGGTGGCGGCGTGCGTTGAGGTAGGTCTGCCCGTGTCGTACGAGCGTGATCGTCAGGGTCATCGTCGCTGTGCCCTCTCCGGTCGTCCCGGTCTGCTGGTCACGGCCGAGGCTAGGTCGTCCCGGTGTCGTGACGACGACGTCCCGGTGACGAACGCGTGGCCGACGCCGGAACGCCGCGGTCCGGACGCGCCGCGGCACAGCCGCGCGGCCGCACACCGGCTCCGAGGACCAGGGCTAGGCGACCCGGCGACCGTCACACGGACGCGGGGACCTCGTCGCGCTCGGCGCGCGCCGCCCGCTCGCGATCCGAGCCGTCGGAGCGGTCGGCCGCGTCCGCGGGCTGCGTCGACGAGCCGTCCGCGCCCGGTGCGGCGCTCGACTCCTCCGGGTCCGTCGCGGGCGTCGCGGCGGGCGCGGGCCACGGCTCCTCGGCGTCCCCGGCGGCGTCCGGCACCGCGCCGGCCGCCCGGTGGACGACGACCGCGAGCGGCGCGACGAGCACCCCGCACACCAGCCCCCACCCCAGGCCCGCTTGGAGGACGGGGAGGACGCGGCCGGCGTCGGGCAGGACGCCGCCGGAGGCGACGGTCGAGACGACGACGGGCACCGCCGCGGCGAGCGCCGCGCCCGTGACGCACGCGAACCAGACGGAGAGCAGGAGCGCCCAGCGGCCCTCCGCCGGGGGCAGGCGGCGCGCGGCGAGCGCGGTGAGCAGGCCAACCGCCAGCCCGACCCCGAGCGGCAGCACGAGGTGGACCGGGTCGGCGAGGAGCGCGTCCCGGTCGAGGGTGAGCCGTGCGGAGGGCAGCAGCACGACGTCCCGGGCGAGGCCCCACGGGGACTGCGGGTCGGACGCCCCGGGGAGCAGGGTCCGCCCGACGCCGGCGGCCGCCCAGAGCACGCCCGTCGCCGTGCCCGCCGCGAGGGCGGCCGGCCAGGCGCGCACCGTCGCGGGGGCGCGGGTGTGCCGCGTGCCCGCCGGGTCGTCGCGATGGTCGGTCAGTGCGCGCGTCACGACGACCGCGAGCCCGACGAGCAGGCCGTTCACGAGTCCCCACCACCCGCCGAGCGCGGTGGCGACGAGCTCCGTGATCGTGTCGGCGCGCCACGGCAGCGTGACCCCGGCGAACCACGCGGCCGTCGCGGCGAGGGCCGACGCGGCGACGACGGCGAACCAGACGCCGAGGAACGTCGCCCACCGGCCCGTGCCCGACGGCAGGCGCCGCAGCACGAGCTGCGTGCCGGCGGCGACGACCGCCCCCGCGAGCGCCGCCGTGAGCAGCGTGCTGCCGGAGACGGGCGCACCGCCCGCGACGGACGCGGTCGGGTGGGGGAGCAGCGCGCGGACGAGGGTGCCGGGGACGGGGAGCGGCGTCCCGGAGAGCCAGTCCCCGAGGCGGCCCGTGACCACCCAGAGGACGGCGGTGAGCGTTCCGGCGACGACGACGGCGGGGACGGTCCTCGATGACGGCATCCTGCGAGGGTAGTGGCACCGTGCCGCTGGTCGCACCGACCGGTTCGTCCCGGCTGTCATCCTGGGCAGGCTGCCGGACATCCCCTTGCGGAGCGCCGCGAGGGGCGGCGTCGAGGACGACGACAGGAGCGAGGGCGGATGTCCCCACCCCCCGAGGCGGAGGCGCGCGAGCGCCTCGACCGCCTCTACCGCGACCATGCGCGGTCCGTGTACCGGTGCGCGGCGACGCGGCTGTCCCCGCAGGACGCGGAGGACGTCGTCTGCGAGGTCTTCGTGGTGGCCTGGCGCCGGATCACGGAGGTGCCGCCGTACGAGCTCGGGTGGCTCCTGCGGGTCACGCGCAACGTCATGGCGAACCACCTGCGCGCGGGCTCGCGCCGGGCCGCGCTCGTCCGCCGCGTCACCGGTGTCCTCCCGGCGAGCGTCCCGGACCACGCGGGCGACGTCGTCGGGCAGGACGCCGCCGAGCGCCTGCTCGCGCGGCTGCCCGCCCGCGACCAGGAGGTCCTGCGGCTCCTCGTGCTCGAGGACCTGTCCGTCCCCGAGCTCGCCGAGGCCCTCGGGTGCCGACCCAACACCGCGTCCGTGCGGGTGCGGCGCGCCAAGGAGCGCCTCGCGCGCCTCTACGCCGAGCTCGACCGGTCCACGGCGACGCCGAGCCGGCCCGTGCCGCGACCCCCAGGTCCCGCGCCGTCGTACGCCACCGCCACCGCCGTTGCCTCACCCCGAGAAGGGACGACCCCGTGAACGACCCGATCCACCGCCTGCGCACCGAGAGCACGCGCCCGGACACCGACGTCCCGCTCGACGCCGTCCTCGCCACGATCCACGCCCGGACGGCGGGCGAGCACCCGGGTGCGCTGGCCCGGCGGCGGCGGACCGTGCGGGTGGCCACCGTCGGGGGCGTGGGTGCCGTCGCCGTCCTCGCCGGCGCGCTCGCCCTGCCCGGCCTCGTCCCGGGGTCCGGACCCGACGCCGAGCCCGAGCCCGTGGCCGCGTCGTCGCCGACCACGGAGGTGCGCGACGGCGTCGTCGGCGAGGACCCGGACACCGACGGCACCGTGGTGGCCGCCGTCGCGTACGTCGAGCGGGCGCGCACGGCCGTCCAGGACGTCGACCTCTCGACCCTGGTGCTCGAGGTCGGGTCGACGTTCGGCGTCCAGCACCCGGGCGAGCCCGCGCTCGACACGTCTGCGACACGGGAGTTCACGGCCGGCGACGGGAGCGCGACCCGCTGGCTCTCCGAGCAGGACTTCGTCGCGTCGGTCGGCACCAGCACGGTGGGCGTCGAGGAGGTCAAGCACGCCGACCCGGCCGGCCCCGAGGGGCAGATGACCTACTGGTGGGTGAGCCCCACGGCCGGTGTCTACACGCGGTTCACGCTGCCGGTCGAGAACTGGGACGACATCCAGGAGGGCACCATCCGGGAACAGCTCACCACGCAGCTGACGGACCTCGCCGCGCAGATGGACGCGATCCAGGCGCTCGCCGAGCAGCCGGACGTCGTCACGGGCGGCCCTGAGGGACGGACGGTCGGTGGTCGTGCGGCGACGTGCTTCGAGCTCTCCGGTCCCGGGTCCGCGGCACCGGCGAGCGAGACGTCGATGTGGGTCGGGGGCGAGCCGGGCACCGTCGACTGGACGCGGGCCGCGTGCTTCGACGACGCGACGCACCTGCCGTTGTCGGACGAGCGGACCGAGCACTACTACGTCGACGGCGCCACCGAGACCAGCCTCCTGGTCACGACGTCGGAGTACACCTGGCACCCGCGGGACGCCGCGTCGCTCGCACTGCTCGAGCCGTCGGTCGCGGGCCTGCGCGAGGTGTCGAAGGACGAGTACGTGCGCCTGACGAGCTGACGCGCGGCGGTCGGGCCGGCTGTCGGCCCTGCCGATGAGTTCTCCTCGTCGTCGTCGTCAGAACGCTCGGGAGCCCCGGTGCACGACCGCGGGCACGACGACACGGAGGACGGCATGAGCGAGCGCAAGACCTACACGGTGGACGTACCGGGAGCGGTCGTCGCCTACGACGTCTGGACGCCGGACGTCGCGGGCGACCGACGGCCGGTCGTCGTCATGGGGTCGCCCATGGCGGCGTCCGGGTTCGAGCAGCTCGCCGGGCTGCTCGACGACAGGGTGGTCGTCACGTACGACCCGCGCGGCACCGAGCGCAGCACGCTCGCGCCCGACGGGGAGGTCTCGGTCGAGGCGCACGCCGACGACCTGCACGCGGTGGCGTCGGCGGTCGGCCTGGGGCCGGTGGACGTGTTCGGGTCGAGCGGTGGCGGCGTGGTCGGGCTGTCGTGGGTCGAGCGGTACCCGGGGGACGTGCGGACGTTCGTGTCGCACGAGCCGCCGATCACGCCGCTGCTCGAGGACGCCGAGCTCGCGACGACGGTGCAGGCGGACATCGTCGAGACCTACGGCCGGGAGGGGTTCGGCCCGGCGATGGCGAAGTTCGTCGCGCTCGTGAGCCACGTGGGCCCCCTCCCGGCCGACTACCTCGGGCGGCCGGCCCCCGACCCGGCGACGTTCGGCTTCCCCGCGGAGGACGACGGGTCGCGCGACGACCTGCTGCTCGGCCGGAACCTCGCGACGATGCCGTCCTGGGCTCCCGACGGCGCGGTGCTGCGGGCGTCGGGGACGCGGGTCGTGCCGGCGGTCAGCGCGCAGGGCGAGGGGACGCTCGCCTGGAGGGGCGGCGTGGCGCTCGCGGAGCTGCTGGGCGTCGAGGCGGTGACGTTCCCCGGCGACCACGGCGGCTTCATGGTGAGCGAGTGGTCGCCGCACAACGACCCGGCGGCGTTCGCCGCCGCGCTGCGCGAGGTGCTCGACGCCTGACCTGGCGCGCGGCGCGCGTGCTGAGCGACCCCCGAGCACGGGGTGGTCGACCGCCTTCCCGAGGCCCTGTCGCCACCCCGTGCCGGGCGCGTCCCCGGGCCACGACACGAAGAAGTGTCGACCGACCGGGGACTTTTGCTTGTTGTCGACACAACTTTCGCCTATCTGTTGACATCGGCCTCTGACTGCGGTGTCATAAACCTCGTTGCCCCTGGAACCGACCAGGGGACCGGACGCCGGAGCAGGGGAGCTCGACGTCCGGACCGACAGCCGACGGCGCGCACCGACGCGTGCCCCGGCGGGGCCACGGCGGCCCCGGACCTCGCCCCACGGTCGGTCTCCCACCGGTCGCGGGTCGAGCCCCGCACGACCGAGAACCGTCTCGACCCTCTGCGACGCGGGACACCCCCGCACGACCCAGTCCTGCCCACACTGCCCCCCACAGCACCACCCGGGGAACCTCCGCGCGCACCCGTGGCGCCGGTCAGCGTGACGGCGAGCGCCGGCACGCCGGTCCGGCGCGCCCGCGAGCCGCCCGGACGACCCCGTACGCCCGGAAGGAGTCCCCATGCCCGACCCGACGACCGAGACCGAGACGCCCGCCAGGCCGCTCTCGCGACGGGCGCTCCTCGCGGGGGCCGGCGTCGTCGCCGCGAGCCCCGCGGCCGCCCTGCTGCTGGGCGCCGGCGGCAGCGTCGCGGCGGCACCCCCGGCCGCCGCCGCGACCACGACCGGCGCGGCGGCCACCGGTGCGGTAGCCACCGCCGTGGGCGACGTCCGCAAGATCACGATGTACGCCGAGCGGATCTCCGACACGCTCGTCGGTTACGGCTTGGAGCGCGGCAAGGCCACGGTCCCCGGCCCCATCCTCGAGATGTGGGAGGGCGAGACCCTCGAGATCACGCTCGTCAACACGACGGACAAGCGCCTGTCGATCCACCCGCACGGCGTGAACTACGACGTCAACAGCGACGGCAGCGCCTTCAACAACTCGTTCAACGAGCCGGGCGAGACGCGGACGTACACCTGGTCGACCGTCAAGATGGCGCGTGACCGCGGCATCTGGATGCCGGGCAGCGCCGGCTACTGGCACTACCACGACCACGCGTGGGGCGACCACGGCACGCAGGGGATCGCCGCCGGGCTCTACGGCGCGCTCGTCGTGCGCCGCGTCGGGGACGTGCTGCCGCAGAAGCAGTTCACGATGGTCTTCAACGACATGACGATCAACAACAAGGTCGCGCCGAACACGCCGATGTACGAGGCGAAGCTCGGCGAGCGCGTCGAGTTCATCTGCATCGGCCACGGGAACCAGCTCCACACCTTCCACCTGCACGCCCACCGCTGGGCGAACAACCGGACGGGCCTCCTCGCGGACCAGTACGACACGAGCCAGGTCGTGGACAACCGCGACCTCAACCCGGGCGACGCGTTCGGGTTCCAGGTCGTCGCCGGCCTCGGGGTCGGGCCCGGGGCGTGGATGTACCACTGCCACGTCCAGTTCCACTCCGACGGCGGGATGGCGGGCGTCTTCCTCGTGCGCAACGCCGACGGCTCCATGCCGCCCGGTGCGCAGGAGACCATCGACCGGTTCCAGGGCCACGCCAGCCACACGATGTCGGCACCGTCGGGCGGGGCCGCGACGACCGACGGCGCGGCGGCCACCACGGGTGGTGCCGCGGCCGGAGGGACCGGGCCGGCCGTCGTCGACCTCGCGGGGCACGCCGGCCACTGAGCCGTCGGCTGATCCAGGACCGACGGGCCGCGGGCTGGCCCCGCACCAGCACCACCCGCACCAGCACGACCCGCTCCCGGCCCGCCCGGGAGCGCCGCACCGATGACGAAGGAGTTGGAGAGTGCTGTCCAGACGATCGACAT
Organism: Cellulosimicrobium sp. 22598; assembly: GCF_052044445.1. Taxonomy (NCBI): domain Bacteria; kingdom Bacillati; phylum Actinomycetota; class Actinomycetes; order Micrococcales; family Promicromonosporaceae; genus Cellulosimicrobium; species Cellulosimicrobium sp. 22598. Next base: position 17,507 of record NZ_JBQEMZ010000004.1, on the reverse strand, counting down.
CCCCCACGAGGGGACGCTCCCGACCAGGAGCACTACTGGCCATGACCGTGGGCCTCACGAGCGCCGCGCTCGTCGCGAGCGCCGCCGTGATCCCGGCGGCGGCGCAGCCCGTCGCCACGGCGCCGAGCAGCGCGGTCGCCTCGAGCGGGGCCCTGGCCGCCGGGCCCGTGGCTACCGCGGCGACCACGACGGCCGTGCGCGTGCTCGTGTTCCACGGCGCGCCCGACGAGCAGGCCGACCCGGTCGTCGCCGCGACCGCGGCGCTGACCGAGCTGGGTGCCGCCAACGGGTTCGACGTCGAGGCGACGTCCGACCCGGCCATGATCAGCGAGGCGACGCTCGGCGAGTACCGCGGCGTCGTCATGCTCTCCTCGGAGGGCATCGAGCTGAGCGGCGAGCAGGAGGCCGCGCTCCAGGCGTACGTCAACGCCGGCGGCGGCTTCCTCGGCGTGCGCGACGCCGCGCGCGCCCAGGAGGCGTCGAAGTGGTTCGAGGGCCTCGTCGGCGCCCGGATCAAGGGCGCGACGATGACGGCGGAGAAGGTCGCCGAGGCGACCGGCACCGGCCGCAGCCCGGCCGCCGAGACCCCGGCCAAGGCCGTCGACGGCGACCCCAACACCAAGTGGCTGACGTTCGCCCGCACGGGCCAGCTCACGCTGCGCATGGAGAAGCCCGTCGCGCTCGTGAAGTACGGCATCACCTCGGCGAACGACTCCGCGGGCCGCGACCCGAAGAACTGGAAGGTCCAGGGCTCGACCGACGGGCAGACGTGGGTCGACCTCGACACGCGGACCGACGAGGACTTCCCCCAGCGCTTCCAGCCGCGCACGTTCGACGTCGGGAACGAGACGGAGTACGGCTGGTACCGCCTGGACGTCACCGCGAACTCGGGCGACGCCGAGGTCCAGCTCGCCGAGTTCTCGATCTTCGGCCCCGACTCCGTCGAGCAGCCCGACCCGGAGATCCCGCTCGAGGAGCGCACGGTCGACCTGGTCGACCGCCAGCACCCCGCGACGGCGGACCTCCCGCTCACGTGGGACCGCGAGGACAGGTGGCTGGACTGGGCCGACGACCCGACCGGTGACGTGCACACGGTCGCGACGCTCGAGCCCGGCCCCGACGCCGGCCCGACGACCAACCCGTTCCAGCCCGTCTCGTGGTGCCGCGACTACGACGGCGGACGCTCGTTCTTCACCGGCATGGGCGGCACGCCCGAGAGCTGGCAGGACGCGACGTTCCGCGAGCACCTCCTCGGCGCGCTGCAGTGGACGACGGGCGTCGTGCGCGGCGACTGCCAGGCCACGATCGCGTCGAACTACAAGGCCGAGCGCCTGTCGAAGGTGAACACGGCTGGCACGCTCGACCAGAACGGCGAGCAGCACGGCCTGACGATCGCGCCCGACGGCACGGTCTTCTACATCGGCCGCGGCGCCTGCCCGACCGGCCCGATCGTCCCGTGGAGCGACCCGAACGTGGGCCTCGGCTGCGGCACGATCCACCAGTGGGACCCGGAGACGGGTGAGGCGAAGCTCCTCACGACGCTCGACGTCATGGGCAACCGCGGCAGCGGCGACGAGCTCGTGAAGAACGAGGAGGGCCTGCTCGGCATCGTGCCCGACCCCGACTTCGCGACCAACCACTGGCTGTACGTGTACTGGATGCCGCACGAGAACATCGACCGTGAGCGTCGCGTGGGCTACCGGACGGTCTCGCGGTTCACCTACGACCCCGCGACGCCGACGATCGACCAGAGCACGCGGGTCGACCTGCTCGAGTGGGAGACGCAGATCCACAGCTGCTGCCACGCGGGCGGCGGCATGGCGTTCGACAGCAAGGGCAACCTCTACATCGGCTCCGGCGACAACAACTCGTCCGGTGGTTCGAGCGGCTACTCCGGCAACAACTGGACGCAGGAGTACGCGGGCCTGAGCTTCCAGGACGCGCGCCGCACCGCCGGCAACACGAACGACCTCAACGGCAAGATCCTGCGGATCCACCCCGAGGACGACGGCACCTACACGATCCCGGACGACAACCTGTTCCCCGTGGGCGAGTACCCCGCGGACAAGACGCGTCCCGAGATCTACGTCATGGGCGTGCGCAACATCTCGCGCCTGCAGATCGACCCCGACACGGACTGGCTGACCGCGGCCTGGGTCGGGCCGGACGCGACGCTCCCGAACCCGGACCTCGGCCCGGCGAAGTACGAGACCGCGACGATCATCACGTCCGCGGGCAACCAGGGCTGGCCGTACTGCATGGGTAACGGGCAGCCGTACCGCGACCGGAGCAACGAGGACGCGAGCGTCCTCACCGGCTGGTACGACTGCGACAACCTGAAGAACACGTCGCCGCGCAACACGGGTCTCGTCGACCTCCCGCCGGTGCGCGACAACATGATCTGGTACTCGCCCTCGGGCGGCGGCCCGGTGTTCCCGGACCGCGGCAACGGCATCCCGTCGTACGTCGACAGCGAGGCGACCTACACCATCCCGTGGCTGCGGGGTGGCGGCCAGGCCGTCATGTCCGGCCCGACCTACCGCCAGTCGCAGGTCGACCCCGAGTCCGACGTCGCGTGGCCGTCGTACTGGGAGGGCAAGTGGTTCATCGGCGACCAGTCGAACTCGAACAACCGCGTCGCGGTGACGGTCGACCCGGAGAACCTGGACGCGCCCGTGTTCATGGAGGACCTGCGCCAGATCATCCCGGGCGGCCGCGGTGACGGGCTGCTGCAGAGCTGGATGGACGCGAAGTTCGGTCCGGACGGCGCGCTGTACCTGGTCGACTACGCGGGTGGCTTCTTCAGCCTCGACCCGAACCAGAAGCTCATGCGGATCACCTACCAGGGCGGGGCTCCGACCCCGGCCCCGGCGGCGTCCGCGACGAGCATCCAGGGCGACCCGCTGACCGTGCAGTTCACCGGAGCGCGTTCCGGTGGCGTCTCCTACCTCTGGGAGTTCGGCGACGGCTCGACCTCGCGTCAGGCCAACCCGAAGCACAAGTACCCGCGCGTCAAGAACTACGAGGCCAAGCTCACCGTCACGTACGCCGACGGCTCGACGGCCACGGTCACGACCGACGGCTCGCCGTCGTGCACGCTGCCCGACGACCGCGAGACCGTGTTCTTCGGCGACGTGGACTCCACGGTCGAGAACCGTGACCTGGGCGCGTGCAACATCGCCGACCTGTTCCAGGACGAGAAGGAGTGGCGCACCCACGCCCGGTTCCTGGCGCACGTCGAGTCGGTGGCCAAGGGCCTGTACGACGACAGCCGCATCAGCGACCGCGAGCGTGCTCGCCTCGTCGACGCGGCGGCCCGGTCCCAGATCGGCGCGTACCCCGGCGGGTACCGCACGATCTTCGACGGCACGCAGGAGTCGCTGTACGACTGGTACCAGGCTCCGGGCGGCAAGTTCACGCTCGAGCCGGGCGGCTCGCTCAAGTCGAGCGGCGGCCTGGGGATGCTCTGGTACGCGGGCGAGGAGCTCGGGGACTTCTCCGTGAAGCTCCTGTACCGCGACGTCTCGGCGGGCGACCACCACGCCAACACCGGCGTGTTCACCCGGTTCCCGAACCCGAACGACCCGGGTGACGCGCAGTGCGCCCAGGGGCAGACCTCACCGGCGTGGGTCGCGATCTACTGCGGCCACGAGATCCAGATCTACGACGGACCCACGGGCGAGCCGCAGAAGACGGGCTCGGTCTACAACTTCGACCCGGTCGGCCTGAACACCGGCGGGGAGAAGCCCAAGGGCGAGTGGAACGAGTACGAGATCCGGGTCGTGGGCCAGCACTACACGATCATCCGCAACGGCGTCGTCATCAACGAGTTCGAGAACGCGCCGGGGATCCAGTCGTCCCGCGCGGGCGACCCGCCCACGGACCTGCGCCAGTTCGACAGCGGGTTCATCGGGCTGCAGAACCACGGGAACTCGGACCTCATCGAGTTCCGTGACGTCCGGGTGGCGGACCTGTAGCACCGCCCGGCGGGGGCGGCCGGCCGGCCGTCCCCGCCGACCCCGGGGCCGCCGTCGTGCCGCACGACGGCGCCCCTCGGGGCAGGCTGCACGGCCCGCCCCGACCATGCCCGGACAGCCCGACCAGCCCGACAGAACCCCAGACACCCCCGGAGGAGTGCACCCTCATGGAACGACGTACCAGTCCCGGCGGCCCCCGCCGCCGCGGCGCGCGGCGGTTCCTCGCCGCCACGGTCGCCGGACTCACCGCGACGACGGTCCTCACCGTCGCCCCGGCCTCGGCGGCCCCCACAGCGACGGCACCGTCCGCCGTCTCGTCCGTCGCGAGCAGCACCGTCGCCGCCGCGCAGGTCCTCACCTGGACCGCGGACAACAGCGTGACCGACTACAAGTCCTTCCCGGCCACGGCCGAGGCCGGCCCGGCCACGATCGTGTTCGAGAACAGCATCGCGACCGGCAGCACGTTCGGCATGAGCCACACGCTCACGTTCGACACGTCGACGGCTGGCTACAACCACGACCTCGACGTGAACATCCTCGCGAGCCCGTTCGACGCGAACGGCGGGCTGCACGAGAAGGACGTGACCCTCACGTCCGGCACCTACCGCTACTTCTGCGCGATCCCCGGCCACGGCGAGATGTGGGGCGAGCTCGTCGTCACCGACGGCGGCGGGGGCGACGACACGACCGCACCCGCGGTCTCCGCGCTCCTCACGGGCGAGCAGGACGGCGACGGCGCGTACGTCGGCGGCGCCACGGTCACGCTCGACGCGACCGACGACCAGTCCGGCGTGGCCGGGGTCGAGTACGACCTCGACGGCGCGGGCTGGCAGGCGTACACCGAGCCGTTCCTCGTCGACGCGGTCGGCGCGCACACCCTGCAGTTCCGCGCGACCGACACGGCGGGCAACACGTCCGAGGCCCAGACCGCGGAGTTCACCGTCGTCGAGGGCGACGTCGAGGAGGACACGACCGCGCCGACCGTCGAGCCCATGGTCATGGGTCAGCAGGACGAGAACGGCGCGTACATCGGCACGGCCGCGTTCATGCTCCACGCCTCGGACGAGGGGTCGGGCGTCGCGTCGGTCGAGTACCAGGTCGACGGCGGCGCGTGGCTGCCCTACACGACGACGGTGCCGTTCACCGAGCTCGGCGAGCACACCGTCTCCTACCGCGCGACCGACGTCGCGGGCAACGTGTCCGAGGTCGGCTCGGTGACCTTCACGGTCGTCGAGGACGGCGAGCAGGACACGACCGCCCCGACCGTGACCGCCGAGATCACGGGCGAGCAGGACGACAACGGCGCGTTCGTCGGGTCCGCCACGGCGACGCTCACCGCGACGGACGACGCGTCCGGCGTGGAGACCGTCGAGTACGACCTCGACGGCGCCGGCTGGGCCCCGTACACCGCGCCGCTCGTCGTCGACGAGCCCGGCGAGCACACGCTCGTCTACCGGGCGACCGACGTCGCGGGCAACGTGTCCGAGGAGTCCGTCACGGAGTTCGTCGTCGTCGCCGACGCAGGCGAGGACACGACGGCCCCCGTCGTCGAGACGCAGCTCAGCGGCACGCAGGACGAGGACGGCGCCTACGTCGGCTCCGCGTCCGTGCAGCTCACCGCGACCGACGACGGCTCCGGCGTCGCGTCCGTCGAGTACGACCTCGACGGTGCGGGCTGGACCGAGTACACCGAGGCCGTTGTCGTCGACGAGCCGGGTCGGCACACGCTCGCCTACCGCGCGACCGACGTGGCGGGCAACGTCACGGAGCCCGCGAGCCTCACGTTCGACGTCGTGGCCGGCCAGGGCGGCGACACCGTCGCCCCCACGGTCGACCACCGCGTGATGGGCGGGACGAAGAACGATGCCGGCGAGTACCTCTCGACCGTCTTCCTGCGCCTCCTCGCGACGGACGCCGACTCCGGCGTCGCCTCGGTCGAGTACCAGGTCGACGGCGGGGAGTGGCTCCCGTACGCGAAGCAGATCTCCGTGCGGACCCCCGGTGCGCACACCGTCACGTACCGCGCGACGGACGTCGCGGGCAACGTCTCCGCCCTGAAGACGGCGACGTTCGTCATCGCGGGCGGCGAGGAGCCGGGCGACACCGACGGCCCCGTCGTCACGGCCGCCGTCAGCGGCAGCCGGACCCGCGACGGCGACTTCGTCGCCAGCGCCCGGGTCACGCTGACCGCGGTCGACGAGGAGTCGGGCGTCGACCGTATCGAGTTCCAGGCCGACGGCGGTTCCTGGCAGCGCTACGCGGCCCCGGTCGCGTTCGCGGCCGACGGCCAGCACGTGGTCCGCTACCGCGCCGTCGACGGCGTCGGCAACGTCACGACGGGCGAGGTGACCTTCACGGTGCTGCAGCTCGTCCGCGACCGCTGCGTGGGCTCGGACGTGCGTCCGACCGTCATCATCGACGGCCACGACAGCACCGTCCAGAACTACGACGACGGCACGGGCTGCACCGTGAACGACTACGTCGCCGAGACCGACGAGTACCCGACGCACCGCGAGTTCGTCGACCACGTGAGCCTCGTGACCGAGGACCTCGTGTGGGACGGCGTGCTCGACGACGCCGAGCGCGAGCTCATCATCGCCGCGGCCGAGCTGTCCGACATCGGTCGCCGCTGACCGACGCCTGACGGTCCGACCGAACCAGTCCGATCGACGACGGCCCGACCCCGCACCCCCCAGGTGCGGGCTCGGGCCGTCGTCGTCCCCCCGGCCGCCCCCCCGACCCCACCCGCGCGCTCCGCCCGCCCCCCACCCCCCGCCGCCGAACACGGGGTTGCTGTCGTTCTGGGCGCGATCACGACAGCAGGGTCGTTCTCGACCGCGCGCAGGGTCGTTCTCGGCGGGTGGCGGCCGACCTCGGCGACCGGGTCAGGCAGGTGGGTCGCCGTAGACCGGGCGCGCGAACGCGAGGACGATGCCCACCCCGCCGCGCTGCGCGAGGCGCGCGCGGTCCTCCGGGTGGTCCAGCAGGTGCCGCAGGACGCGGGCGACCGCCTCGGCGTCCGCGACGTCGACCGAGTCCGGGTCCGGCCCGTTCGCCGGGCGGACCTGGAGCAGGTCCTCCCCCTCGGCGTGCCGGGCCCGCGCGCCGTCGCGCAGCTCGACCCGCAGCGCCGGACGCCGCTCGCCCTCCAGCACCCGCACCCCTGCGACGTCGTCCCACCGCACGACGACGCGTGCCGGCTCCGGCCCCACCGGCAGCTCGATCTCGTGCGGGCGCAGGACGACGGCCTGGTTCGACGGCCCGCGCACGTAGGCCATCAGCGCGACGCCGAAGCCGACGACCAGGAAGCACGAGACCGCCGCTGCGACCCCCTCCTCCTGGAGCAGCAGCCACACGACGAACCACACCGACCCGCCGAAGAGCACGAGCAGGACGAGCAGGACCGCGAGGTAGTCGACGACCGGCGTCAGGCGCTCGCGCCCCCGCACCCCGCCGGGCACGGCGGTCCACACCATGCCGGTCCGGTGCGGGGGACGGGGCGGGCGGCTGCTCACGGGGACAGTCTGCCGGGACTCCGGACCGGCGCCGAACACGACATCGACGTCGTTATCGGGCTCAGAACGACACGGATGTCGTGCTCGACGGCGCAGCAGGGGTGGGTCCGACGACGCGCGCCCGGTCGGTTGGGTGCGCCGTCCTCGCCGGGGCGTCCGGTCGGTCAGGACCCGCCGAGCAGCATCCGCTTCGCCGCGGCGAACTCGTCGTCGGTCAGGGCACCCGAGGCGTGCAGGTGCGCGAGCTCCGAGAGCGCCGCCGCGATCCCGTGCTGCAGGGTGACCTCGGGAGCGCCCCCGCCGCGGGTCGTCCGGGTCGTGGTGGTCGTGGTCGTCGACGAGGCCGGCGTGGGTGAGCCCCAGGCAGGCGTGTCCTCCGGTGTCCTCGGGGTCACCGGGCTCAGGGACTCGGCGACCGGCGACTCGGCCACCGGGGACGCGGTGACCGGCGCGTCGGTGACGGCGCCGGGGGCAGCCGCCCGTGCGGCGTCGTGCAGGGCGCGCGTGCGGTCGCGGCGCGCCTGCACCACGACCCGCTCCCCGGGCAGGCGCCACACGACCACCGGGTCGCCGGGCTGCGGGACCTCCGACGGGAGCAGGTTCGTCACCGGCGCGAGACGCGTGACCGTCGTCGTGAGCGCGCCGTGCCGCACGCGGACCACGCACTGCGCGACCCCGCCCGAGTCCGTGCGGTCGGTGACCGACGCGGTCACGACGCCCTCCTCGCGGACCGCGGCCTTCCGGTTGCGGTGGTACTGGGCGTAGAGCGGGGCGTCGTCGCGCGACCGCCGCAGCGACCGCGCGTACCCGGCCCAGAGCGGGCCGAGGAACACCCACGGGAAGATCGTCCACACGACGTTCCAGAACCACGGGAAGAAGCCGTCGTGGTCCCACGCGTTGACCGTGACGAGCCAGACGAAGCCCCCGGACAGCAGCACGAGCAGCACGCCGTTGCGAATCTTCGTCCCGACGCTCGACGGCGGGGCCAGGAGGCCCTCGGGCGTGCGCGGCAGGTCGTCGACGGACCCGTCGTTGCCCACCAGCCGCAGGATGGCCCTCTGGTCGGCGACCTTGCGCGCGAGAGCGGCGGACGGCGGGAGAGGCGGTTCGTCGTGCCGAGGGTCCGGGAAGGACGCCCTCGTGGTGTGGTCAGACATCATCCCGATCCTACGAGCGACCGCTGTCATGCTCCCGCGGACCATGGGGTCGACGATCGTCTTGCGCCGAACACGGTCGACGACACCCTGGCTGGCGGTCGATGACCGCGTGCTGGCCTCGAGCACCGTCACGATGCGTGGCAGGGTGGCGGCATGACGACGCTCGCGCAGGTCCGCGCGGCCGCGCTCGCCCTGCCCGAGGTGGCAGAGGACGCGGCCACCGGGACTGTGTCCTTCGTAGTGCGCGGGCGACGGTTCGCGGCGGTGACGCGGGACGCCGTCGTGCAGCTCCGCCTCGCGGACGACGACGTCGCGCGCGTGCTCGCCGAGCACCCCACCGGGCGCCGGTGGACCCGTGGCGACCACCTGCTCGGCGCGAGCGTGCCGCTCGCCGCCCTCGACGGCCAGCAGGCCAACCACTGGGTGCGGCGCGCGTGGTTCGCCCGCGCGCCGCAACGGCTCGGGGCTGCTCTCGTCGCGGCCGACGCCGCGGAGCCGGGGTCCGTCGGCGACCTCCCCGCCGCCATCGGACGCCCGGCCACGCGCGCGCTCGCCGGTGCGGGGATTACCACGCTGTCCGACGTCGCGCGGCTCAGCGATCGAGAGCTGCTCGCCCTGCACGGGGTCGGGCCCCGGGCCGTGCGGATCCTGCGCGAGGCGCTCGCGGCGCGCTGACCGGCCGCGGTGTCCCCGAGGACTCACGCGTCGCCCGGCGGTGGGGAGCGCGGGCGTCAGCGACCGGTCGTCACGGTGATGCCTGCCTCGCGCGCTGCCGCGAGCAGCGCGTTGACGCCGAACGCCTGCACCGGGCCGAGCGCTCCGGTCGCCCAGGTCTCTCCCGCGGCGGCGCGGGCGGCGCCCCACGCGAGGAAGTGCGCGGTGAGGTCGTCGGCGTCGGGTCCGTCGAGCCGGACGCGACGCAGGACGTCCCCGGACGCGTCGCGGGCGACCGCGAGGACGATGCCGGCCGCCCGACGTCGGGCTTCCGCCCGCCCGCCGCTCGGGACCGCGGTCGCGGACGTCGACGACCCGTGGACCGTGCGGGAGCTGATCGCTACGCGGGGCCGGTGTCGGACTGCGTCACGATCACCGCGAGCTGCACGCGGTTGGTGACGCCGAGCTTGGCCGACGCGGCGGCGAGGTGGGTCTTGACGGTCGCCTCGCCGAGGAACAGCCGCTGCGCGATCTGGGCGTTGGAGAGGCCTTCCGAGACGAGCCGCGCGACGTCGAGCTCGCGCTCGGTCAGCGCGGCGAGCTTCTCCGACGCTTCGCGGCGCCCGGCTGCACCCGGCGCGGCGCTGACCTGAGCCATTACGGTCCGTGCGGCGCGCGGCGAGAGCGCGCCGTCGCCGGCAGCGACGGCCCGCACGGCGGCCACGATCTCCTCCGGGGAGGCGTCCTTGGCGAGGAAGCCCGACGCGCCGGCGTGCACGGCGTCGAGGATGACGGCCTCGGTGTCGAACGACGTCATGGCGATGACCCCGGGCGGGTCCGCGAGCCCCCGCGCGGAACGCGTGGCGGCCACGCCGTCGACCCGCGGCATCCGCAGGTCGATGAGCACGACGTCGGGGTGGTGGGCCTGCACGGCGGTCACCACCTCGTCGCCGTCCGCAGCCTCGGCGACGACCTCGATGTCGTCCGGTCGCAGGATCGTCCGGAGCAGCCGTCGCACCATCGGGTCGTCGTCGACGACCAGCACCCTGATCACGAGGCGACCCTATCGACGGTCGCCCACGGCGTGCTGCGGGTGAAGTGTCGCGCCGGTGGCTGACAGTTCACCTCGTGTCCCTCATGCTGGGTGCCGCCACGGGCCGCGTACGGCGGTCCACGGGTTGCGACGGAGGAGAACGGTGGACTACGAGCTCATGGCCTCGCAGGCGCGCGCGGCGCTGATCGTCGCGGCGATGCGCCGCTCGCTCTTGACGTACGGCGAGCTGGGCCGTGCCGTGGGGATCGACCGGAAGATCCCTCTGCCGGGCCACGTCTCGCGGATCCTCGACAAGGTGTCGACCGTGTGCATCGACGCCGGTGAACCGTCGCTCGCCGTCCTGGTCGTGGGGAAGTCCGGCGGGGAACCGGGGCGTGGGTTCACGGCGGGCAAGGACGCGTGGTTCACCGAGGCGCAGCGCTGCTTCGAGTACTGGTCGAGCAGGTAGGGAGCTCGTCCGACGGCGCGGAGCTCGTCTGCTCAGGCCGGTGGGCGCCAGCCGAGCACGCCGCGCAGCGCCCACGCGCCGAGCGCGGGGCTCCACGGTCCGGCGAGGCGCGCGCCGAGGTCGCGCACGGCCGTCGCGACGGGGGAGACGGTCCGCGAGATCCCGCCCATCTGCGCCGACATCCTCATGACCTTCAGGACGCGGGGCCGCCGCTCGTCGGACCATCGCCGCAGCGCCTCCGGCACCGCCGCGAGATCCGCGCGGCCACCGCGTCCACGGTCGGGGCTCGTCCCCGCGAGGCAGCCCGCCCGTACGCCCAGCACCACCGCGTCCTCGAGCGCCTGGCACCCGCCCTGCCCGACGTTCGGCAGCATGGCGTGCGCCGCGTCCCCGACGAGCGCGACACGGCCGGTGACCAGGGAGGCCGGGGGAGCGGGGAGCTGCCGCAGCTCGTGGCGCAGCACCTGGCCGGGATCCACCGCGGCGAGCAGTCGTGGGATGGGTGCGTGCCAGTCGGCGAGCCGTTCGCGCAGCTCGGCGAACGAGGCGGGCACTCCGGCCGCGTCCGCGACGGACACGTAGGCGTACACGCGTCCGTCGGCGAGCGGCACGACTCCCACGACGATCCCGCGACCCCACGTCTCGCTCCCGACCTCGCCACCCGGCTCGGTCGGCGGCGCGTCCGCGACGAGCCGCCACGCCGTCGACCCGCCCGGGACCGGCCCGGGCGCTTCCGGCCACCAGCGGCGCCGGGTCGGCGAGTCGATGCCGTCCGCCGCGACGACGAGCGCAGCCTCGATCTCCTCGGTGCTGCCGGGCGACCCGCCGTCGACGCTCGACCGGTCCGACGACCGTTCCTCGTCCGCGGGCGCGTCACCCTGTCGTGGTCCGTCGCCCTCCCGCCCGACGGCGTCGCGCAACCGCACTCGCGCGGGCCGTCCCGCGTCGCCCGGGTCCACGACGGCGGCGTCGACGCCGAGCCGCAGCGCGCCGTCGGGCAGGGCGTCGGCGAGCAGCCCGACGAGCTGGGCGCGGTGGAGCACGAGCGTCTGGTCGCCGAACCGGGCGCTCGCGGCGGAGGCGTTCGCGCGGACGAGCCAGCGCCCGTCGGGTCGGCGCAGCCCGACCTCGCCCTGGAGGGCGGCAAGGTCGCGCAGCCGGTCGCCGAGCCCGAGCGCCGCGAGCGCCCGCACGGCGTTCGGTGCGACGGCGATCCCCGCCCCGACCGGTTCGAGCGACGGCGCGCGCTCCAGCACGGTGACGTCCCATCCGGCGCTCGCGAGCGCCACGCCGGACGCGAGCCCTCCGATCCCGCCGCCCACGACGACGGCCCGCGCGCTCACCAGGAGTCCCTGCTGCAGAAGCTCACGACCGCGACGCTACCGGCGGCGGAGCGGGCTCCGCGCCTCCCGCGCGGGGGAACCGGCTCGCCGACCGTTCTCCACCGACGCCGCCACGTGTCGCACCATGTCGCCACGTGTCGCACGACCTCGCGCCCCGTCGCGCCCCGCACCCGGAGCGTGGATGTTGATTCTTGCGAGAAGTTGTTGACTTGTGTGGGTCGGCCCGGGACACTCGAATCCCCGAGGTCGACGCCGTCCCGGGTTCTTGCCCCCTCATCGTCGAGAGGACACCCGATGAAGCTCTCCCTGTCCCGCGCGCGCTCGCGTGCTACCGCTGTCACGAGCGCGCTGGTCGCGCTCGGGCTGGCGGTCTCGGGCGCGGCCGCCGCCGCAGCGGCGCCGACCCTGCCGACCGCGTCCACCGCGGCACCGGCGGCCGCCGCCGAGCCGACGATCTCCCCGGTCGTCGACGCCAACTTCCCCGACCCCGACATCCTGCTCGTCGACGGCGTCTACCACGCCTACGCGACCAACGACCAGGGCCAGAACGTGCAGCACCGCACGTCGACGGACCTCGTCACCTGGAGCGCCCCGACCGACGCGGCGCCCGACCTCGGCGCGTGGGTCAGCGAGTCGTGCACGTTCTCCCCGGGCGGCGCGACCGACCGCTGCGTCTGGGCCCCGGAGGTGTCCGCGGTCGAGGGCGGCTACGCGCTCTACTACACGGCGCGCGACGCGACGAGCCCGCGCCAGTGCATCGGGCTCTCGCTGTCCGACACCCCCGAGGGTCCGTTCGTCCCCGTCGGTGACGACCCGATCGTCTGCCCCAACGGCGAGGCCGGCACGGAGGACCTCGGCGGCGCGATCGACGCCGCGACGTTCGTGGACGGCGACCAGCTCTACCTGCTGTGGAAGGCCGACGGGAACTGCTGCGCGGGCAAGACGGCGATCATCTTCGCCCAGCCGCTCTCGCCCGACGGCACGACGCTCACGGGCCCGCCCGTCGAGCTCGTCCGCGTCGATACGCCCTACGAGGGCCGCGTCGTCGAGGGCCCGACGCTCCTGGAGCGCGACGGCACCTACTACCTCTTCTACTCCGCGAACGACTTCTACGGCGGGGCGTACCGCACGTCGTACGCGACGGCGTCGAGCCTCGCGGGCCCGTGGACCAAGGCGACGACCGAGCTCCTCACGAGCGACCGGTTCCAGGGCGACGTGCGCGGCCCGGGCGGGCAGGACGTCGTCACCGCGCCGGACGGCTCGGACGTCCTCGTCTTCCACGGGTGGAACGAGGCGTTCACGTACCGCGCGATGTACGTCGCGGACCTCGAGTGGACGGCCGACGGCGTCCCGTTCGTCCCGCAGGCGTCCGACCGCTACCAGGCGGAGGACGGCGTCGTCACGAACGCGCGCGTCGTGGCCGACGGCGGGGCGTCGGGCGGGGCGAAGGTCGGTGGCCTGGACTTCGCGGACTCGTCCGTGACGGTCGAGGTGCACGCCGACGAGGCGGGCCCGGCCCTGCTGGGCATCCGGTTCGCCAACGGCTCCCTCGACGGCTCGACGCGCGTGCCCTCCACGAGCACGCTCGCCGTCAACGGCGTGGTCGCGGAGACCGTCGTCTTCCCGCACACCACGTGGGGCAACTGGCAGACGTCCGAGCACCTCGTCGACCTCGTCGCGGGCACCAACACGATCACCCTGACCCGTGCGACGTTCTACACCGAGCTCGACGCGTTCGACGTCTACCCCGCGACCCGCGACCCGCGCCCGTCCGCCCCGCCCGTCATCCCGTCCGACGCGACGCGGTACGAGTTCGAGGACGGCGTCATCACGCGCGGCTCGGTCGGGAGCGCCGCGGGCGCCTCGGGCGGGCAGAAGGTCGGCGGCCTCGACTTCCTCGACAGCTCCGTCGCGCTCCAGGTCCACGCCGACGAGGCCGGGGCGTACACGCTCGGCGTCCGGTTCGCGAACGGCTCCGAGCGGGGCGGCTACACGCTCGCCTCGTCGAGCACCGTCACGGTGAACGGCGCGGACGCCGGCGTCGTCACGTTCCCGCACACCACGTGGGGCAACTGGCAGTCCGTGACGCACGAGGTCGAGCTGAAGGAGGGCTGGAACACCGTCGCCCTGACCAAGCTCACCTGGTACACCGAGCTCGACGCGCTCGACGTCTTCCCGGCCGAGGCCCCGCCCGTCGACCCGCAGGTCACCGTCACCGCGCAGCCCCGCTGCCTCGCCGGGACCCCGTACCTCGCCGTCCGCGCGACCAACGACGGCGACGAGACCGTCGCGATCGCCCTGCGGACGGACCACGGCGAGCGGTCCTTCGCCCAGGTCGACCCGGGCAAGAACGCCTACCAGTCGTTCAAGGCCCGCGGTGCGCTCGACGCCGGCGAGGCGCTCGTCGTCGTCACCGACGTCACGGGCGCGACGACGGAGGTGACGGCCGCGTACGACGCGCTCACCTGCGCGTAGGCGCATCCTGGGAGGACCACCCGCGGTGCCGCTCGGCCGATGAGCGGCACCGCGGGTGCTGTTCCGTGACCGCGCCCGCGGACCGCGGGAGGCAGCCCGTGGCCCCTACGGTCCGGAGCATGCTCGTCGACGCCGGTGCCGACCTCGTCCTGCGGGGTGCGTGACAGCTATGGCGCGGGCCGCTCCCACGGGAGGTGGGCGCGGACGACGAACCGTCCGTCCTCGACGCCCGCGGAGAACGTCCCGTCGAGCGCCTCGCAGCGCTCGCGCATCCCGACGATCCCGTTGCCGCTGCCCGGGACGCCGGACGCGTCCGCCGTCAGGGCGTTGCGCACGGCGAGGTCCACGCCGTCCCCGGGACGCGCGCGCACGTCGACGTCCGCACGCGCACCCGGCGCGTGCTTCATCACGTTCGTCAGCGCCTCCTGCACCACCCGGTACACCGCGCGCGTGAGCGCGGGCGGTGCCGAGTCGGCGTCCGTGACGAACACGGTCGCGGCGAGGTCGACGCCGGACGAGCGGGCGTCGTCGAGGAGCGTCGCCAGGTCGCCGAGCGCCGGCGCGGAGCCGGTGTACTGCTCGGCGCCGTCGCGCAGCGACGTGATGAGCGCGCGCATCTCCTCGAGCGCGCGGTGGGCGGACGAGCGCATGGTCCGGGCGGCGTCGACGACCTCGGGGTCGTCGGTCGTCACCTCGAGCGCCGAGGCCTGCAGCGACATGACCGACAGGTTGTGGGCGACGGTGTCGTGCATCTCGCGCGCGATGAGCTCGCGCTCGTCCTGGCGGGAGATCTCGGTGCGGAGCTGGTCGGTCTGGGAGCGCAGGTCCTCGGCGTGGGTGCGCAGCGTCTCCGCGCGGCGCGTCTCGACGGCGGCGGTCTGCTGCGCGACGTGCGCACGCCCCGCGTAGCGGCGCACCAGCCCCGCCCCGACGGACACCGCGACGAGCAGCGCGCCGATGACGACGTAGCCGGCGGGCGCCAGGTAGGACGTCTCTCCGCCGTCCGTCGGCCGGAAGGAGAAGATCACGGCGTCGCCGCCGCGCGCCGCGTCCCGCCAGAACGAGGCGCCCACGGCGGCGGCGGTCGCCGCGACGGCGCCGGCGAGCACCGGACGGCGCTGCTCGCGCGCGAGGACGAACGGCAGCGCGAGCAGCGGCGCGAGCGCGCCGACGGGCGTGAGGATCCCTGCTGCCGCGGTGCCGAGGCAGACGGCGAGCGGAGAGCGGATGCGCCAGACCACCGCGGCCGACACGCACGCCGCCAGGACGATCCACAGGATCGCGAGCCCGAGCTGGCCGCCGCTGATCTGGGGGCCGTGGCGTGTGGCGTCGAAGGACATGCCCAGCACGCCCACGAAGAACGTCGCCGCCACGGCGACGGCGGTCCCGGCCGCGGACCAGAACCGGCGCGCCCCTCCGGGGCGAGGGGCCGGCGTCGGGCGCCACCCGGCGTCGTACGGGACGGGCTGCGCCGGGCCGTACGGCACGCCGTAGGAGACCGGGCCGGGCGGGGGGACAGGCGGGCCGGGCGCCGGTCGGCCCGGGTACGGCGGTGGCCCCGCGGCGCCGGGCGGCACCGCGGGGCCACCAGGCTGCTGCGGAGGGGGGTACATGCGGCGAGCATACGCACGGGCGCCGACGTCGGACGTCCCCCGATCGGCTCGGGGCCGACGCTCGGGGTCCCCCGACCGGCTCGCGGGGACGACCCGCTCGGCCGATCCGCTGACCGCCCCCTCGCAGACACGATCGTCCTCGAACGCAGCGACGACCACCGCACCTGCCGCACGACCACGGTGCGGCCGAGACGAGGAGATCACGATGTCCGCACCCAGCGGGGGCACGTTCCCCCAGCAGCCCGCGCAGCACCCGGCCCAGCAGGGCCCGACGGCGCCCGCAGGCCAGCCCTCTAGCTCACCCCTGCAGGGGGCGGCGTCCGGACACGCGTCCGCGACCCCGTACCCGGGCCAGGCCGGGTACCCCGGCCAGCCCCCGTACCCGGGACAGCCCGGGCAGCCGCACCTCGGTGCGCAGCCGCCCGTCGGGCCGACGCCGCCGCGCAAGAACTGGTTCGCGCAGCACAAGGTGCTCACGGGAGTGGGCGTCGTCGTGCTGCTCGCCGTCGTCGGTGCGAGCCTCGGCGGCGGGGGAGACGACGAGCCGTCCACGCCCGCCGCCGTCGCCGGAACGGACGGCGCGGTCGAGCCCGGGACGGCGGACGAGGCGCCCGAGGCCGAGCCCGTCCCGGAGGAGCCCGCCGCGGACGAGCCGGCGCCCGCGGCGCCGGGCGTCGGGACGGCCGTGCGCGACGGCAAGTTCGAGTTCACCGTGACGTCCGTGGAGACGGGCGTCGCGACGGTCGGCGACGAGTACCTCAACGCGCAGGCGCAGGGACAGTTCGTGCTCGTGCACATGACGGTGACGAACATCGGCGACCAGGCGCAGATGTTCGACGGCAGCAGCCAGAAGCTCGTCGACACCGCCGGGCGCGAGCACTCCGCGGACTCGAGCGCCGCGATCTACCTCGGCGACGCGAACTCGTTCCTCACCGACATCAACCCGGGCAACAGCGTCGAGGGCACCGTCGTGTTCGACGTCCCCGCCGACGCCGTCCCGGCGACGATCACGCTCCACGACTCGTTCCTCTCCGGAGGCGTCGAGGTGTCGCTCGCCTGAGCAACCACCACGCGAGATCGGCCTGTGCGTCGCGAGATCGGCCTTCTGAGGGTCGATCTCGGCCGCTCGGGTCGATCTCGCGGGTGGTTCGATGCGGGTGTCAGTCGGGCAGGTCGTCGGTGACGAGGCGGGACCGGGCCTCGTAGACGCGCAGCGGGTCGGCGGTGCTGGTGGTGGTCGCGGTGCCGGTGACGTCGGTCCAGGTGGTGGT
>NZ_JBQEMZ010000003.1:231320-306691 GCF_052044445.1 Cellulosimicrobium sp. 22598 | reverse complement strand
ACCGAGAACCGCCAGGTCATCACCTACACCGCCACCGACATCGACGGCCTCACCGCCAAGGCCTTCGTCAAGGTGCCGGGGATGACGGACCAGGCACCGACCCTGCGTCCGGGCATCACGCCTCTGGAGGTCGTCAGCGGCGAGCCGCTGCCGATCGACATCACGGACTACGTGCTCGTCGTCGAGGGCAAGACCCCGCGACTGACGACCGAGGAGAAGGTCACCGCGCTCGAGGGGACCCGCGAGGTGCCCTCGACCACCGAGATCGTCTACACGTCGAATGCCGAGTACGTCGGGCCGGCCGCCGTCACCTTCGAGGTGACCGACGGCTCCGGCCCCGACGACCCCGAGGGCCACACCGCGCTGCTCACGCTGCCGATCAGCGTGGTCCCGCCGGAGAACCTGCCGCCCGAGCTCTCCACCCCGACGCTCGACGTCGCGGCGGGCGAGGAGGCCTCGATCGACCTCGCACGCTTCGCGACCGACCCCGACGGCGACTCCTTGACCTTCAAGGCCACCGGCCAGGCCCAGGGCGTCACCGTGACGGTCGAGGGCAGCACGCTGCACGCCCAGGCGTCCCCGGACGTGCCCAAGGGCTCGGTCGTGCAGGTCCCGATCACCGTCACCGACGGCGAGCACCCCCCGGTCGAGGGCACCGCGACCCTCACCGTCGTGGCCTCCACCCGACCCCTCGCCCGCGCCAACCAGGACACCGTCGACGACGCCCACCAGGGCAAGGCCACCACGGTGAACGTCCTCGCCAACGACGCCAACCCCTTCCCCGACACGCCCCTGGAGATCGTGGGTGCCGGCGTCGAGACGGGCCAGGGCGACGTGACCTACGCCGGGGACGACGTGATCGTCACCCCGACCGAGGACTTCGTCGGCGTCATGGTCGTCACGTACCGCATCCAGGACGCGACGAAGGACGCCGACCGCATGGTCGAGGGCCGCGTCCAGGTCAAGGTGCTCGGCAAGCCCGAAGCCCCTGCGACCCCGCAGGTCGACCAGGTCCGGTCCAAGACCGTCGTGCTGTCCTGGGACCCGCCGAACAACAACGGCGCCGAGATCACCGGCTACACCGTGCGCTCCCAGAACGGCTACGAGAAGGCCTGCGGCACCACGACCTGCACCCTCGACGGCCTGACGAACAACGTCAAGTACACCTTCACCGTGTTCGCGACCAACGCCGTCGGCGACGGACCCGCGTCCCCGCCCTCGGCCGAGGCCCGCCCCGACGAGAAGCCCGACCCGCCCGCCGCACCCACCCTCGAGTTCGGCGACCAGTCCCTCACCGTCACCTGGACCAACAAGACCTACACCGACCGCTCGCCCATCGAGACCGTCAACCTGGAGATCTCCCCGGCACCGCCGAGCGGCGCCATCCAGATGCAGTCCCTCACCGGGAACCAGACCGTCTGGACCGGGCTCAAGAACGGCGTCGCGTACCGGGTGCGCGTGCAGGCCGTGAACCTCGCCCCCGACCCCTCGGAGTGGGGCGACTACTCCGCCGAGGAGATCCCGGCGGGTCTGCCCGACGTCCCGAAGACGCCCAGCGCGACGCGCGCCTCCGACTCCCCGCTCAACGGCGGGTCCATCGACGTGTCGTGGGAGCCGCCGTTCGAGAACGGCGACGCGATCAAGGCGTACAGCCTGCAGCGCTACAAGAACGGCGCGCGCGACGGCGCGCCGACCTCTCTCACCGGGACGAGCCACAAGGCGACCGGGCTCGACAACGAGTCGTCCTACACGTTCACCGTGACGGCCGAGAACAAGGCGGGCGTGACGGCGGAGAGCCCGCAGTCCGCCGCGGTCGTGCCGTACGGCCGTCCCGAGGCGCCGCCGAAGCCCACCGTGCAGAACGTCGGGTCGTCCTCGCAGGACAGCGGCATCCCGCGCGTCTCCTGGGGCGCCGCCGACGCTAACGGCAGCCCCATCACGGGCTACACCGTCACCGCGTCGCCCGGAGGAACGAAGAAGAACGCCTCCGGCACGTCGGTCGACTTCACCGACCTCCCACCGGGGAACTACACCTTCACCGTCACCGCGTCGAACCTCGGCGGCACGTCGACGTCGAGCCCGGCGTCCGCGTCAATCAACGCGTACGAGAAGCCGGGCGCCCCGGCAGTCACCCCCAACAAGACCGGGCCGTCGTCGGGGACGTTCACCGTGACCGCGCCGTCGTCCAACGGCGGCAACACCATCACGCGGTACGAGTGGCAGCTGTCCGGCACGCAGAGCGGGTCCGGGACGGGTACCACGGTCAACATCAGCGGCTACGGCCAGAACGTCACGCTCGTCGCCCGCGCGTGCAACGCCGCCGGGTGCGGGTCGTGGAGCGCCTCGAAGTCGATCGTGACGGACGCCCCGCCGCCGCCACCGACGATCTGGGTCACGCGTGGCCCGCAGAAGAACACCGGCAGCTTCGGCGACTGCAACAGCTACATGTGCACGCAGTTCCGGGTCAACGCCAACGCGACGTTCCCCAGCGGGGACTACACCATGGAGTGCTTCGTCGACGGCCGGAGCGTCTCGGGCAACGCGTACACCCGGCGTCTCAACGCCGGCAGCTACGTAGACCTGCCGTGCATCCTCGGCAACCCCTACGGCACCCAGCGCGAGGGGACGGTGTGGGTGAGCATCTCGCCGGCTCCTTCCGGGATCGTGGTCGAGCACCGCTCCTGGCCGATCCTCTGACCGCACGAGAGCGGCGGTGATCTGCCGTCGGCGAATGTGCCGACGGCAGATCACCCGCCCGTCCGTGCCCTCCCCGGGTCACGGTGGTCCCATGACCACGCACACGTCACGCACACCGCACGCGGAGGCCGCCGCCCCGGCGTCGTCGTCGTTCGACGACCAGCTCACGACGCGCCTGCTGCACCAGCGCATCGTCGTCCTCGGCTCGGCCGTGGACGACGCCGTCGCGAACCGTCTGTGCGCGCAGCTCCTCCTGCTCTCGGCGGAGGACCCGCGCGCGGACGTCGCGCTGTACATCAACTCGCCCGGCGGCTCGGTGAGCGCCGGGCTGGCGATCTACGACACGATGCGGCTCATCCCCAACGACGTCTCGACCGTCGCGATGGGCTTCGCCGCGAGCATGGGGCAGTTCCTGCTGTGCGCGGGGACGCCGGGCAAGCGGTTCGCGCTGCCGCACGCGCGCATCATGATGCACCAGCCGTCGGCGGGCATCGGCGGCACCGCCGTCGACATCGCGATCCAGGCCGAGAACCTCGTGTACACCAAGGGGCTCATGCACCGGCTGACCGCGGAGAGCACCGGCCAGAGCGTCGAGACCATCGCGGACGACTCCGACCGCGACCGCTGGTTCACGGCGCAGCAGGCGCTCGACTACGGCATGGTCGACCGGATCGTCGAGTCCGTCGACGACGTCCGTCCCGCCCGCGCGGCCCGGAAGGTGGGACTGTGATGGCGAGCTACACGATCCCGACCGTCGTCGAGAAGACCCCGCTCGGGGAGCGCGCGTTCGACGTCTTCTCCCGCCTCCTGTCGGAGCGCATCGTGTTCCTCGGCACGGAGATCGACGACGGCGTCGCGAACGTCGTCATGGCGCAGCTCCTGCACCTGGAGTCGGACGCCCCGGACCAGGAGATCGGCCTGTACATCAACTCCCCCGGCGGCTCCGCGACCGCGCTCATGGCGATCTACGACACGATGCAGTTCGTCCGCTGCGACGTGTCGACCATCTGCATGGGCCAGGCGGCCTCGGCCGCGGCCGTGCTGCTGGCGGCGGGGACGCCGGGCAAGCGGTTCGTGCTCGAGCACTCGCGCGTGCTGCTGCACCAGCCCTCGGGCGGCGGCGAGGGCACCATCTCCGACCTGTCGATCCAGGCCGAGGAGATCCTGCGGATCCGGTCCGAGACGGAGGAGGTCCTGTCGCGTCACACGGGGCAGACCGTCGAGCGCCTGCGCGCGGACACCGACCGTGACCTCGTGCTCACGGCGCGCCAGGCCGTCGAGTACGGCGTCGCGGACGCCGTCGTCACCTCGCGGAAGCTCGCCGCGGCCGCCTGAACCCGGGTCGAGCGCTGCGTCCGTGGTCGACGGATGCGTCCCGGGACGGATCTCTCGGCCGCAGACGCAGCACTCGCGGTGCGCCCGCCGCACGGGGCCTACCCGCGTCGCCGGAACCAGGAGCGTCGACGCGGCTCCTGCGCGGGCTCGGCCGCCGGGCCCGGTTCCTCCGTCGACGCGGGCTCTCCGGGTTCCGGCACCTCGGCAGCGTCC
Source organism: Cellulosimicrobium sp. 22598 (assembly GCF_052044445.1). Taxonomy (NCBI): domain Bacteria; kingdom Bacillati; phylum Actinomycetota; class Actinomycetes; order Micrococcales; family Promicromonosporaceae; genus Cellulosimicrobium; species Cellulosimicrobium sp. 22598. Next base: position 302,446 of record NZ_JBQEMZ010000003.1, on the reverse strand, counting down.
GGGTCGGGGACGTCGGCGGTGTCCGCGTCGGGCAGGTCGGCGGTGTCCGCGTCGGGCACGTCCGCGGAGTCCACGTCAGGGTCGACGGCGGTGTCCGCGTCGGGCGCGTGGGCGTCCGGACCCGCTGCTCCCGGCTCAGGGTCGTGCGCCGGCGCGGACACCGCGCGCCCCGTCGCCGCGATGCCGGCGATGCGGCCGCGCTCGTCGAACCGGACGGTCACGCTCCCGTCGGGCAGGGCGAGCTCGACCGCGCCGTCGCCCTGCGCCGTCCGGAGCCCGCGAGCGACGGCGTAGGACGCGACGGCGCGCCGGTGGTCGACGACCGTCACGGACAGCAGGCCTTCGCTCAGCACCCGCACGACGCGCGGCACGCTCGGCGCGGGCAGCGCGAGATCGTCGGCGTCGAGGAGGAACCAGGCGCGCGTCCCGCCGCCGACGGGTGCGCTGTAGTGGGTCCAGGTCCCGGTGACGGCCTTGGCCGCGAGCGCGAGGCGGTACGGGAGGTCGTCGGTGAGCGGCAGCTCCGCCTCGGTCGCCTCGCGCAGGCCGGTCTCGCGGGTCTTCTCGGCGGCGCGCAGCACGTCGTCGGGGAAGTCGTTGACGTTGTTCCACGCCCACATCCAGGTCCCGGGGCCGGGCGCGGCCGTGCCGAGGAACTGGAGCCGGCAGGTCGTCGTCCCGCCGTCCGGTGCGGTGAAGGTGAACGTCCCCGTGGCCATCTCGGCGCCCCACGCGTCGTCGCCGTGGCGGTCGACGAGGTGGAGCTGGTGCTCGTGCGAGAGGAACGCGGCGTCGTCGACGAGCTCCTGGAGGGCCGGGGCGGTCTGCTCTGCCGTGCCGTGCGCGGTCTGCGGCTCCGTCATCCCTCGACGGTAGCGGCGCCCGCCGCGCCGCGCCGGGGCGCGACACGCGGTGCCGACCAGGAGCCGGCCAGGTGCGGGCCCTGTGCCGGCCGCGCGTCAGCCGGTGCGGCCGGCCCCGCGGGAGTCAGGCCGCGAGGAGCAGCACGTCGGCGGCGCGCACGGTCGCCCGCGCCGCGAGCGTCGTGCGCGCGACCGGGAGGTCGCGCACGGGTTCGCCGGCGGGTGCGGGGTCCCGCGGCGCGGAGAGCGCACCGCGCTCCCGGACGGAGGAGAGCACGCGCACGGGGGCGACCGGGCGCAGCTCCTCCCCCGTCCGGGCCACGAGGTCCACGAGGCGTAGGCCGAGGGCGCCGCAGACGGCGGCCAGGACCTCGGACGACGCCTCCTTGCGGCCGCGTTCCACCTCGGACAGGTAGGCGGTCGAGACCCGTGCGGCAGCCGCGACGTCGACGAGCGTCCGACCCTGCGCGAGCCGGGCCCGTCGGAGGATGCCGCCGATGACGTGGCGCAGGAGCGGCTCCGGCCGACCACCCTCCCGGGGCCGGGGGCTCGCCGGCACTCCGCTCGGCACTCCGCTCGGCCCTGCGTTCGGCACCGCGCTCGTCGCGTCCATGCGGTCACGCTACCCGCGCCCCGCCCGGGTGCCGAGGCACCCGGGCGAGGATCTGCTCCTGGCGTAAGGCCCGACGTCGGGCGCTCACCGGTCCGGGAGGGACGTCACCACCGCTCGAGCGACCACGCCATCTGCCAGAACCGGATCTCGTGGCGGCAGCTCAGCTCGAACGCGCGCTCCATGCGGGCGCGCTGTGCCTCGCCCGCGTCGGCGGCGAGCGCGTCGAGCCGCTCGCGCAGGTCGGCCAGGACCCCCTCGGTGCGCTCGGCGGCGTAGAACTCCCACCAGCCCGCGAGCGGGTGGTCGTCCCCGATCGCGCCGAGCGTCGTCTCGCGCTCGGCGAGCCAGAACCTGCGCGCCGACCAGATGTAGGTCCATGGGCACGGCAGGAGGGCGGCGAGCAGCACGCCGAGCGAGTCGCGGCCCGCGGCGAGCATGTGGTCGACGTACGCCTGCGCGCTCGGGGCGAGGCGGTTCGTCTGCGCGTCCTCGTAGGCCACGCCGAGGAAGTCGCACATCGCGTGGTGGGCGTGCGACTCGTCGTCGAGCAGGAACCCGGCCTTCTCGTGGAAGTACGCGGCCCACTCGCGGTCCGGCGCGAGCGCCATGCCGAGCCCGTAGCAGCGCAGGTACGCCGTGAGGTACTGGTGGTCCTGGCCGACGTAGTGCCGCACCGCGTCCGGCTCGACCGACCCGTCGCGCAGCCCGGCGAGGAACTGGTGGTCGTAGAACTCGTCGAAGAGGTGCGCGTACCGGCGCGCGAGGTCGACCGTGAAGCCGGTCTCCCCCGGCCGGACGAGCGCGGTCGGGTCGTCCGCGAGGACAGGGTTCAGGGTGATGGCAGCAGGCGTCGTCATGCCCACGTTCCTCCGCTCGTGCTAGCGAGATCAGGTTCGACGGGTCCGGGCGGCCGTACCGCTCGTCTCAGTCCCTCGGCCCGGTCACCCGGGCGGGACGCCCCGCGTGGTTCGCGGCGACCCTAGCAAGGAAGCGCCCCGCGTGTCGGGATCGTCCGGCGGCGTGGTGGAATATAGTTGTAGCGACAACAGTTGGAGCAGACATGACCACGAGCACCCCGGGCGCGCCGACCGACCGCCTCCTGTCCCCGTCCACGAGCATGGACGCCGTCACGCTGCGCGTCGGCGACCTCGAGCAGATGACGTCCTACTACACGGGCGCGTTCGCGCTGGCCCCGCTCGAGGAGCGCTCGCGCGGCACCGAGGTGCACCGCGTCCTCGGCCGCGGCACGACGCCCATGCTGCGCCTCGTGCACACACCCGGCCTGCCCGCCGTCGACCGGCGTCAGGCCGGCCTGTTCCACACCGCGTTCCTGTTCGACGACGCCGCGAGCCTCGCCGCGACCGTCTACCGGGCCGCGCAGGACCGTCGGGGGGCGTTCGTCGGGTCGAGCGACCACCTCGTCAGCGAGGCGTTCTACTTCACCGACCCCGAGGGGAACGGGGTCGAGCTGTACACCGACCGCCCCCGCGAGACGTGGGTCCGCGAGCGCGGCCAGATCGTCATGGCGACCGAGTACCTGGACCCGAACGCGTACCTGCGCACGCACCTCGACCAGGAGACGTTCGACGCCGGGCCCGCGCTCGCCGGGCGGGTGGGGCACGTCCATCTCCAGGTCGGCGACATCGCGACCGCGCGCGACTTCTACGTCGACGCCGTCGGGTTCGAGGCCACGGTCACCGAGTACAGCGGCGCCCTGTTCGCCTCCGCCGGCGGGTACCACCACCACGTCGCGATGAACGTCTGGAACAGCGCCGGCGCCGGCCCGCGCGCCGCGAGCCTCGGGCTCGGCGACGTCGCGGTCACCGTCCCCGGTCGCGACGACCTCGACGCGCTCGTCGCCCGCCTGCGGGCCCGCGGCCTGCAGCACGCCGACGACGGCCGCTCCGTCGTCGTGCACGATCCGTGGGGCACGCGGGTCACGCTGGCCGTGCCCGGCACGACGACCGACGAGCTCCTGGCGCGATGAGCGCGCCCGCCGCGCTCGTCGCCGTCCGCTCCGACCCGGGCCTGGGAGGACAGCCCGCCGCGGGGCCCGTCGTCGTGCTGCTGCACGGGTACGGCTCGCACGAGCACGACCTCGCGGGCCTCGGCCCGCACCTGGGCGCGCCGTGGGTCTCGCTGCGCGCCCCGCTCCCTCTCCCCCACGGCGGCTTCGCGTGGTTCCCGATCGTCACGCCGGGCGACCCCGACCCGGAGCCCGTGGCGCGCGCGACCGAGGCCGTCTGGGCGTGGGTCGACGCCGAGCTCGGCCCTGACCGGCCGGTCGTCCCCGTCGGGTTCTCCCAGGGCGGGCTCATGGCGACCCAGCTCCTGCGCACGCGCCCCGAGCGCGTGGCGGCGACCGTCGTCCTCGGCGGGTTCGTCCAGGCCGCGGAGCAGCCCGCGGACGCCGCGCTCGCCGCGTCCCGGCCGCCCGCGTTCTGGGGCCGCGGGGCCGAGGACCGCGTCATCGCGCCGCACGCGGTCGAGCGGACGGCCGCGTGGCTGCCGGGCCGCTCGACGCTCGTCGAGCGCGTCTACCCCGGCCTCGCCCACGGCATCGACGCGCGCGAGCTCGCCGACGTCCGCGCGTTCCTCGACGACGCCCTGGGGCGGACCGCCGCCTGACCGCAGGCGCGGGCGGCCGACCCCGACGGCGGGGGCCCGGCTCGGGGCGCGCACCCGGCGCCGGGCGCGCACGATGGGAGCACCCAGCCGTGCGCACCGAGGAGCCAGGCCGATGTTCCGCAGCCTCTTCCCGATCCTCTCCGTGGCCGACGTGGAGCGGTCGCTCGTCTTCTACCGCGACCTGCTGCGCGGGACCGTCGAGTACGCGTTCCCCGACGAGGGCCCGCCCGTGTACGTGAGCGTGCACGTCGGCGGCTCACCGCTCGGGATCGGGCTCGACGACGGCATGATGCCCGCCGGCGTCGCGCGCACCGCGCTGTGGGTGTACGTCGACGACTGCGACCGGGCCGTCGAGCACCTCGCCGCGGCCGGAGTGCCGGTGCTCCAGCCGCCCACGGACCAGCCGTGGGGCGAGCGCGTCGCGCGCGTGCAGGACCCGGACGGCACCGTCGTGATCCTCGGCCAGGAGGCCGCGCCGCCGCCCGAGCCCGAGGGCCCGACAGGGCTCTCGTGACGTCGGTGCCCCCACCGGGACTCGAACCCGGAACACGCCGGGTTTAAGCCGGCCGCCTCTGCCAGTTGGGCCATGGGGGCGCGGCCCGAATCTACCGCGACCGCGGACCGAGCCGGGACGGTCGACGCCTGCCGAGGACGCGCCGGACACGTCGGGACGCGACGAGGGGCGAGCCGCACCGGCGGCTCGCCCCTCGTCGTCGGGCACGGCTCCGGGGTCGCCCCCGGACGGCGGTCAGGACGCCTTGGCCGGGACCTTCTCGTCCGCGTCGGCGGAGACGCCCGCCTCGGCCGCGGCGGCCGAGCCCTGCGCGGTCTGCTTGACCGGCTCGCCGTCCTTCTTGGGCGGCACCGACGCGGCGCGGAACTCCGCGCGCGGGTCGTGCAGGGAGCCGAGCGACACGAGCTCGCGGCCCAGGAGGAACTGCCCGATCCAGCCGATGAAGATGCGGATCTTGCGGTTGCCCGTGGGCATCGCCATGACGTGGTAGCTGCGGTGCATGAGCCACGCGAGCACGCCGCGCAGCTTGAACACGCCGAACAGCTCCGCGACGCCCTTGTACAGGCCGAGGGACGCGACCGTGCCGACGCTCTTGTGGCGGTACTCGACCGGCTTCTCGCTGTGCAGCTCGAGCGCGAGGTTGTCGGCCAGGCGCGTGGCCTCGCGGATCGCGTGCTGCGCGTTCGGGGGGCAGAACTTGCCCGGGTTGAGCACGTCCGGGACGGCGGCGCAGTCGCCCGCGGCCCACGCGTTCGGCACGACGTTGCCGTCGGCGTCGGCGACCTGGAGCGTCGGGAGCACCGTGACGCGGCCCATCTTGTCCACGGGGAGGTCGGACGCCTCCTTGATGACCGGGTTCGCCTTGACGCCCGCGGTCCACACGATCGTGTCGGAGTCGAACTCGACGCCCGTCGACGTGACGACGTGGCCGTCGACGCACGACGACAGGAACGTGTTGAGGTGGAACTCGATCCCGCGCTTCTTCAGCTCCTCGAGCGCGTAGCCCGCCATGGGCTCGCTGAGCTCGGGCAGGATGCGCCCGGCGCCCTCGATCATGACGAAGCGGAGGTCCTTCTCCTCGATCGTCGCGTAGTTGCGGGTCGCGTAGCGCGCCATGTCCTCGATCTCGGCGATCGCCTCGACGCCCGCGAACCCGCCGCCCACGAACGTGAACGTCAGCATGCGGCGACGCAGCCCCTCGTCCCACGTGGACGACGCGACGTCCATGCGGTTGAGCACGTGGTTGCGGACCGCGATGGCCTCCTCCACGTTCTTGAAGCCGATCGCGTTCTCCGCGAGCCCGGGGATGGGCAGCGTGCGCGACACCGAGCCGAGGCCGACGATCAGGTGGTCGTACGTGACCGAGTAGTCGTCGCCCTCCTCCGGGTGGATCGTCACGCGGCGCGCGGCGTGGTCGATCGAGACGACCTTGCCCTGGAGCACGTCGACGCCCTTGAGGGCGCGGCGGTGCGGCGCGACGACGTCGCGGCCGTCGATCGAGCCCGCGGCCGCCTCGGGGAGGAAGGGCGCGTACGTCATGTACGGTCGCGGGTCGACGACGACGATCGCCGCCTCGCGGCGACCGAGCTTCTTGCGCAGTCGGCGCGCGGCGTACAGACCCACGGAGCCGCCGCCGAGGACGACGACGCGGGGCACCTTGCGGGGCCGCGGCGAAGCGGTCTGGGCACGGCTGACCGAGGTCAGGTCATTCTGAGGCATGGTTCCAGAGTATTACCGGTTGCGGCACAGGCGAGCCGGAGCGTCCGTCAGACGGGCGTGACGCGCCCCACGCCCGCCCTGCGCACCGGGCAGACCCGACATTCCGCGCGGCCGGACGGCGCCGAACCCGGGATCGCTCCCCACGATGTCGCCAGGCTGGGGAGCGACCCCGGGTTCGGCGCCCCCGGGTCAGCCGATCGCGCCGACGACGGGGGTCGGGCCCGTCGGTGGCGGCTGCGTGCCGCCCGCGGGCGGGGTCGGCGCGGGCTCGGGTGCCGTGCCCTCGGCCGGGTCCGTCGCGTCGCCGGACGGCGCGGGGTCGTCGGCGTCGCCGGTGCCCGGCTCGTCCGTGCCCGACGTCGCGTCGTCCGCGCCGACGCTCGACGGGACCGCCGTCGGCGCCTTGAGGAACGGCCATGGCATCTCGCGCGTGCGCGTGCCCGTCGCCGGGACAGGGCGCCCGTCGCCGTCCGCGTACTCGACGTCCTCCTCCGCGACCGCGCGCAGCGGGTAGACGTTCCAGCGCTCGCGACCGTCCGTCGAGAGCGTCGGCTGGAAGTACCACGCGCCCTCGACGTCGGGCACCGACCACGGACCGTAGGCGCCCTCCTCGGTCACGGTGCGCACCTGGCGGCCGCGGTCGTCGAAGATCTGGACGTCGCGCACGGGGTCTCCCGCGGCGTCGTAGACGAACAGGTTGGAGACCTGCATCCCGTCGACCCACACGCCGTCGCCGCCCGGCCCCGAGGGGCCGCCGTAGGAGACGGGCTGCGTCCCGCCGCTCGCGTCGGCCCACCCCTGCTGGTAGCCGCTGTCCCACCCGGACACGGAGACCGAGGCGCTCGCCGCGGTGACGTAGAGCACGGTCGGGACCGCCGCGACGGCCGCCGCGACGGACAGCGGGCGCACGACCTTGGGCAGCCAGGTCGTGGGCAGCCAGCGACCCCGACCCCACTGGACGCTCACCACCACGGCGGCGAGCACCACGACCCGTGCGGAGAGGTCCCGCGGCAGGACCGCGACCTGGTAGCCGCCGAGCAGCGCGAGCAGGAGCGTCGCCACGACCCAGCCGCGCAGGATCCACCACGCGGGCGTCAGGGTCCGCAGGAACTCCATGACGGAGGCCCACTGGGGCGTCGAGGTGACGGGCCGCCACAGCGAGCGCCACCCGGACGACAGGATCCCGCCGAGCACGAGCAACCGCCCGCGTACCCCGATGCGGGGGCGGCGCGCGCCGCCCGGCGCGGCGACCGGCGGGAGCCCCGCCGCGGCGCGCAGCTCGGCGGCGTACTCGGCGGGCGGGCCGAAGAACGCGACGAGGTCGAGGCCCGTGTCGTCGGCGACGGCTCCGCCCGGGTCGGCCGGGCCGCCGTCGGGCAGCGGACGAGCGGGACCACTGCGGCGAGGCAGCGCGCCCGGCGCGTCGACGACCGCCTCGGCGAGGTCGGCCTCGAGCCCGTCGGTGAGCTCCTCGACCTGCTCCGGCCGCAGGTCGGCGAGGTGCGCGCGCACCTGCTGCGCGTACGCGTGGACGTGCCCGTAGAAGGCCAGGCCCACGGGCGCCCCGGCGGGCTGCTGCGCGGGCGTCGTCGTGCTCATCAGGCGGCCACCTCTCCGGTCCGCAGCAGCGCGGACACGGTGCCCGCGAACGTCTGCCACTCCTTGCGGTGCAGGTCGAGCATCGCCCGCCCCTGCGCGTTGATCCCGTAGTACTTGCGGTGCGGGCCGGCGTCGGACGGCACGACGTACGTCGTCAGCGCCCCGCTCGCGTACAGGCGCCGGAGCGTCCCGTACACCGACGCGTCGCCGACGTCGTCCAGCCCCGCCGCGCGCAGGCGTCGCACGACGTCGTACCCGTACCCGTCCTCGGCCTCGACCGCCGCGAGGACCGCGGCGTCGAGCACCCCCTTGAGCAGCTGCGTGGTGTCCATCCGACCCTCCGTCGGGCGTGGCCCTGGTCCGTCCCGGCACTCGGCCCGCCGACACGACGGGCTCACGCGATGCACACTACCGCGCGATGCGCAGTACCACGCACACCGACACTCCGATGCTGGTCGGGGAAAAGCCGAACCCGGGGTCGCTCCCCAGGCCTCGGCGTGGGTGGGGAGCGACCCCGGGTTCGGCGGAAGGATCAGGCGAGGGACCAGGCGATCCCGTCGAGGATGTCGTGCTCGCTCGTCACGACCTCGGTGAGCGAACCGCCCGCGGCGGCGACGTCGTCGCGCACGCGGCGCACGACCTCCGACCACACGAGCGCGCCCGCGCCGATGACGTCCACGCGGCCCGGGTGCATGAAGCCGAGCGCGGCGCGCTCGGCGCGCGAGCGGTGGAGCAGGTCGTCGCACGCCGCGAGGACCGCGTCGACCGGGAGCACGGCGCCGTCGATCCGCTCCCGCTCGTACCGTGCGAGGCCCAGCGCGTGGGCCGTCACCGTCGTGACGGACCCGGCGAGGCCCACGAGCGTCGCCGCCTCCCCCAGCGGGACGACGGCCGCCGCCTCGTCGAGCGCGGCCCGCACGTCGGCTCGGGCCGCGGCCTCCTCGTCCGCGGTCGGCGGGTCGGAGCGCAGGTGCCGCTCCGTCATGCGCACGCACCCGACGTCCATGGAGAACGCGGCGTCGGGCGTGGTCGTGCCGAGCACGAGCTCGGTCGAGCCGCCGCCGAGGTCGACGACCGCGTAGGGGCCCGGACGCAGCGCCGCGACCGTCGACGTCGCGCCGCGGAACGACAGCGCGGCCTCCTCCTCGCCCGAGACGACCTCGGGCTCCACGCCCAGCGCGGCCAGGACCCCCGCGACGAACTCGTCGCGGTTCTTGGCGTCCCGCGTGGCCGACGTCGCGACGAACCGCGTGCGCGTCGCGCCGAGCTCCGCGATCACGTCGGCGTAGCGGCGCGCGGCGTCGAGCGTGCGCGCGAGCGCCTCCGGCGCGAGGCGGCCCGTGCGGTCGACCCCCTGGCCGAGCCGGACGACCTCCATGCGCCGGTCGAGGTCGACGAGCGTGCCCGCCGCCGGGTCGACGTCCGCGACGAGCAGGCGGATCGAGTTGGTGCCGCAGTCGATCGCGGCCACGCGCGAGGCACCGGGCCCGGCAGGAGCCGGCGGGGGTGCCGTCGCGGCGAGCGCGCCCGGGTCACGGGTGAGGGGAGAGGTGGAGCCAGAGGTCATGCGACCAAGCGTGCCACGGCGTCAGCAGGTGCAGCGGTCGGGGCGCCAGACGTCGCGCACGCGCTCGAGCGCCTCGTCGCCCAGCGGGTTCACCCCGGGGCCTGCGGCCAGGGCGTGCCCCACGAGCACGTGCAGGCACTTGACGCGCGTGGGCATGCCCCCGGCCGAGATCCCGTCGATCTCCTCGACGTGGCCGAGCGCCTCGCGCTGCGCGAGGTAGTGCTCGTGCGCACGCCGGTACGCGGCGGCGAGCTCCTCGTCCTCGGTGAGGCGCTGCGACATCTCCTTCATGACGCCGTTCGCCTCGAGCGTCGACGCGGCCGCCACGGCACCGGGGTGCGTGAGGTAGAAGGTCGTGGGGAACGGCGTGCCGTTCTCGAGCCGCGGCGCGGTGCGGACCACGAGCGGGCGCCCGCACGCGCACCGCGCGGCGATGCCGACGACCCCGCGCGGGGTGCGCCCGAGCTGCTCCGCGAGGGTCTCGAGGTCGCGCTCGGTGACGACGGCGTCCGGGTCGTCGGCGGGGATGGCCAGGCGGGCGTCGGGCACGGGTGTTCCTTCGGGTCGGTCGGGCGCGTCGGGTCGACGCGTCACCCATTCTCCCCGCTCGACGGCGCCGCGCCGTCGCCGGCCGGGTCCTCGTCCGCGGGCGGGGACTCCTCGCCAGCCCCGTCGTCGGCCGCCCCGGCCCCCTCGCCCGTTCCCGACGACACCGGCTGCTCGCCCGCGACCTGCACCGACGCCCAGATCGCCTCGTACCAGGGCGTGCCGTCCTCGTAGCCCTGGACGGGGCCGTCGGTGATCGTCTGCCCGGTCTGCGGGTCGATGTCGTCGACGACGGTCTCCGGGTCGAGCACGCGCCACGGCCGCTCGCCCGGCATGACGAAGTTCAGGCGGTCCCGGGCCTCGCGCTCGACGTACGCCTGGTCGTCCCAGCGGTCCAGCTCGGACTGGAGGTCGTCGTGCTGGGCCTGCGCCTGCGCGAGGTCGTTGCGCAGCTCGCGCAGCTCCCCCGTCTGGTTGACGTACGCCCGCAGGGTGGGCAGCAGCAGCACCACGGCGAGCAGCACGACGACGGACAGCACGAGGGTCCGGACCGTCACGACCTCGGGAAGCAGGAAGCCGTACCGGCTGCGGCGCCGGTCCTCCGGCGCGGGGCCGGTGGCCCGTCGCGAGGGTGCCCGCTGCGCGCGCGTGGCGGGGCGACGCGCCCCCGCCGAGGCCTTCGCCCCGGTCGCGCGGCCCGTGGCCGCGCTCTTCCCGGACGTCGGCCTCGCGCCCGACGCGCCCTTCGGCGCGGCCGGCTTCGGGGCCGCGGGACGAGACGCACCGGACGCCGTCGAGCCGGACCGGGGCACCGGCTTCGACCCGGACCCGCGCGCAGGCCCGGTCCCCGGTCGCGCGGGGGCACCGGGGCGCGGAGGGCGGCGCGAGGACGGCATGGCCCGATTGTGCTGCCGCGACGGCCCCGGCCCCGGGAGCACGCGCGGTGCGTCCGCGAACGTGAGCCGATCGACACGACATCTTCACCCGCGGCCGTGACCTGCGGCGGGGTGCGGGTGCCCGCCCGGGCCCCGGACGCGCCGGAGCCCGGCGGGCCGACGAGCGGCCCTCCGGGCTCCGGGTGCCGGGTCGCCCCGGCGGCGTGCGTGACCCGAGGGTCAGCCCTGCACCGTCCAGCGCGGGAACGCGCCGCGACCGGCGTAGCGCGCGGCGTCGTCCAGCGCCTCCTCGATGCGCAGGAGCTGGTTGTACTTGTTGATGCGCTCGCCACGGGCGGGGGCACCGGTCTTGATCTGGCCGGCGTTCGTCGCGACGGACAGGTCGGCGATCGTCGTGTCCTCGGTCTCGCCCGAGCGGTGCGACACCATCGCGGTGAAGCCGTTGCGCTGCGCGAGCTCGACGGCGTCGAGCGTCTCCGTGAGCGTGCCGATCTGGTTGAGCTTGACCAGGAGCGAGTTCGCCGCCTTGAGCTCGATGCCCTTCGCGAGGCGCTCCGGGTTGGTGACGAACAGGTCGTCGCCGACGATCTGGACCTTGTCGCCGACCTCGGCCACGAGCTGCGACCAGGCGCCCCACTCGTCCTCGGACAGCGGGTCCTCGATGGAGACCAGCGGGTAGTCGCGCACGAGCTGCTCGTAGTACGCGATGATGTCGTCCGAGCTCGTCGCCTTGCCCTCGAACTGGTAGGCGCCGTCCTGGAAGAACTCGGTCGCGGCGACGTCGAGCGCCAGGGCCACGTCCTTGCCGGGGACGAACCCGGCCTGCTCGATCGCGACGAGGATCAGGTCGAGCGCGTCGCGGTTGCTCGGCAGGTTCGGAGCGAAGCCGCCCTCGTCGCCGAGGCCCGTCGCGAGGCCCTTGCCCTTGAGCACGGACTTCAGCGAGTGGTAGACCTCCGCGCCCGTGCGCAGCGCCTCGCGGAACGAGGACGCGCCGATCGGGGCGACCATGAACTCCTGGATGTCGACGTTCGAGTCGGCGTGCGACCCGCCGTTGAGGATGTTCATCATCGGCACGGGCAGGACGTGCGCGTTCGGGCCGCCGACGTAGCGGTACAGGTCCAGGCCGGCGCTCTTCGCGGCGGCCTTCGCGACGGCGAGCGAGACGCCGAGGATCGCGTTCGCGCCGAGCTTGCCCTTGTTCGGGGTGCCGTCGAGGTCGATGAGGGCGGCGTCGATGAGGCGCTGGTCCTCGGCCTCGAAGCCGATGAGCTCCGGGGCGATGTCGTCGATCACGGCGTTCACCGCGCCCTCGACGCCCTTGCCCAGGTAGCGGGACTTGTCGCCGTCACGACGCTCGACGGCCTCGAACGCACCGGTCGACGCGCCCGACGGCACTCCGGCGCGGGCGAACGTCCCGTCGTCCAGGACGACCTCGACCTCGACGGTCGGGTTTCCGCGGGAGTCGAGGATCTCGCGCGCTCCAACGGCTTCGATGCTGGCCACAGGTGCTCCTTCGGGGCAGGGCTGCGGGCGCTTCGAACGGTGGTGGCGGACCCGGGCAGGGAAACCCGGGACGCCGCGTGCGCGCCCGCGACGATGGTGGGTTTACGACCACAGCCTAGTGCCCGGATGTGACCTGCGCCGCTGCGTCCGGTCCGTGGGCCCCGGGTCGGGGACCTGCGCGACGACGATCGGGACGAACGTCCCGGTCAGGCCGTCCCCTCCGCGCGCCGCGTCTCGGCCGCGACGATCTCGCCCTCGACGCGCCGCAGCTCCCCGCGCAGCGCCGCCTCGGCGTCGAGCCCGTCCTCCTCGGCGCGCGCGACGAGGGCGAGCAGCTCGCGCCCCAGCCGCTCGTCCGCCGTCGTGCCCTCGTCGCCGACCGCGGCGGGCGCACCGCCCGACGGCGCCGCGAGCGCCGTGCCGACCACGTCGCCGAGGCCGCCGCGACCGGCGCGGGAGAGGACCTTCTGCGCGCGGGCGAGCGCGCCCTGGGTGTGCGAGATCCCCTCGAGCACGGACGTGCGCTGCTTCTCGGCCTTCTTGATCGCGTCCCACTGCTCGTGCAGGTCGGTCGCGTCGGCGTCGGCGAACACGTGGGGATGGCGTCGCACGAGCTTCGCCGCGAGGTCGGCGGCGACGTCGTCGACCGTGAACGGGTCCGGCTCCTCGCTCGCGATGCGCGCGTGGAAGAGCACCTGGAGCAGCAGGTCGCCGAGCTCCTCGCGCATCCCCGCGCGGTCGCCGGTCTCGATGGCGTCGGCGAGCTCGTGCGCCTCCTCCAGCAGGTACCGCACGAGCGACTCGTGCGTCTGCTCGCGGTCCCAAGGACACCCGCCCGGCGAGTACAGCCGGTCCATGACGGCGACGACGTCGCGCAGCGGGTCGGTCGCGGACACGGGCTGAGGAGCCGGGGGCACGGGTGCGGTCACCACGTCATCGTAGGTTCGCCGACCAGGCGATCCGTGCCCGCCGAGCAGGCGGTCGCGGCTCGTCCGGATCTCCGGACGGGCCACGACCACCTGCTCGCCGTCGGCGGGCGACGGGTCGGCGGGTCAGCGGGTCAGCAGGTGCGTGCCTCCACCGCGATGTCGCGCGTCGACGCGGGGCCGCCGGTCTCGAGCGTTGCCGTGATCGTGGCCGTGGTGGCCGGGACCGACGTCGCGCGGACCGCGAAGGACTGGTACGCGTTCGCGCCCGGCGCCACCGCCGGGAACGTCCGCGTCCCGTACGGGGTCGTGAGCGTCACGTCGACCGGCACGTCCTCGCGGTTCGTGGCCCGGACCGCGACGTACGCCTTGCCCGCGAGGCAGCGCGCCGACGCCTCGACGTCGAGCGCGACCTCGGGCGCCGCGCCCGCGCCGACGAGCCGTGCGACGCCCCAGCGCGCCGTCGACTGGTAGCCCGCCCCGGACGGGTCCGCCCAGTTGCGGATCGCGGTGCGCGTGCCCGCGGACGCGTCGTTGACCTGGAGGTCGAGCCCGTGGAACGTGCCCTCACCGCCCTGGTCGGCGAGGTCGACCGCGAGCTCGACGACGTACCCGTCGGCCGTGCGCGTCGTCGCGCTCGTGACGCGCGCCCGCTGCGCCGCCTCGTCGCCCGTGCCGAACGACACCGCGTTCTCGGCGCTCACGCGGATCTGGGTGTCCAGGTCACGGTAGGCGCCGTTCTTGCCGTTGCCCGCGTCGACGTAGACCTCGACCGAGTCCTGCACCCACGGGTCGGAGCCGCTCACGTCCACCACCGGGTCGGCGACCTCGGCGAGCACGTAGAGCGTCCGGTCGCGCCACAGGGTGCGGACGGTCGCGACCGCGCCGCCGCTCCCCTGGACCTCCTTCGCGGTCGTCACGGGCGCGTTCGCCTCCGCCCACACGGCGTCGATGTCGCCGTCGACCGCGGGCGCGGCCGACGCGTGCGCGACCTCGAGGTAGGACAGCTCCTCGAGCAGGCGCAGCGTGCCCGTCGCGCCGGGCGTGTTCCAGGCGGACGTCGCGCCGCCGTCGTTCGCGCGCACGTCGAGCGCGAGCGTGCCCCCGGGCGCGGCGCCGGCGAGCGGGAGGTGCGCGACGACGTCGTACCCGCCCGCGCGCTCGGTCACCTCCGCGGCGGCCCTCGCGCTCGTCGTCCCGTCGCGCCCGACGACGTGCTCCGCGCCGGCGAGCGCGAACGTCACGGCGTCGGCCGCGTCGGCGGTCGCGTCGTCGACGCTCGCGAACGCGGTGAGGTGGTCCGGGGCCCAGCGGAGCTGGAACCCGACCTCTCCCCCGGCGACCCCGCCCGGCGCGGCGAAGGTGTGCAGCGGGAGCCGCTGCCAGTCCGGGGCCGCGGCGGCGTCGCCGTCGAGCGGGACGTCCCCGGCGAACACGTCGGCCGTGCGCAGCAGGGCGGGCAGCTCGCCGTCGACCACGCCGTGGTACGCGGGCTTGGCCTTCAGGGCGTCGTCGAAGACGAGCGGCGCACCGCTGTCGACGCGCCAGCTCCGGCCGTCGGTGAGGCCCCACACGGTGACGGAGTAGAGGTCGTCCGCGTGCGCGCGGAACGCCCGGAACGCGTCGCGGTAGTAGTAGCCCTGCTCGACGAGGCTCGCCTGCGTGACCGGGGTCCCGGTCGTCACGTCGAGCTCGGTGACGGCCTGCGTCACGGGCAGGTCGGCAAAGCGCTCGATCGCGCCCTCGAGCGCGGAGACCGGCATCGCGAGGCTCACGTGGAACTGGTGGCCCACGCCGTCGACGGGCACGCCGCGCGCCAGGAGGCGCTCGACGAGCGCGTGGTACCGGTCCTGCTTGCCGCCCTGCTCGGTGTTGTAGTCGTTGATGAACAGCGCGACCGGACGCTCCCCGCGCTCCTTCGCCGCCGGGTCGGCGTAGACGTCGTTGAACGCCTCGTCGGCGTACGCGAACGCGAGGTCGAGGTACTCCTCGCCGAGGATCCGGAACCACTCCGAGCGGCGCAGGCCGTCGGGGTTCTCCCCGCCGTCCGACACGACCTCGTTCACCACGTCGAACGCCGTGAGCGGGTTGTCGCCGCCGAACGGGCCGTAGGCGTCGGCGAGCGCCCCCGCGACGGAGAAGACGTGGGTCCGCAGGCGGTCGCGCAGGACCTGCCGGTCCGCCTCGGACGTCGTCAGGGGCGCGCCGTCGGCGCCCTCGAAGAACCAGTCCGGCGTCTGCGAGTGCCACACGAGCACGTGCCCGTAGACGCGCAGGTCGTGCGCGGCCGCGTAGTCCATGAGCGCGGTCGCCTCGGGGTGCGTCCGGAAGGTCCGGTCCTCGTCGTACCAGGCCTCGGGCTTCATGTGGTTCTCGGCGGTGATCTGGTCGAAGTGCCGCAGGAGCAGCTCGGACGACGCGCCCGAGGTCTCCCGGCTGTCGATCGCGACCCCGACCGGCACGTCGACGGTCTCCTTGATGCCCGTGAGGTCCTCGACCGCGGGCGGCGGCGGCACGCGCAGCACGACGTCGTCGACGAGCAGGTCGCTCGTGTTGTCGCCGTTGTAGTCCGTCTCCAGGTACAGCAGCGCCTCGTCCGCGGCGGCACCCGGGAACGTCGCGGTGATCTGCGTCCAGCCGGTGCTCGTGATCCCCGAGAACTGTGCGAGGGTCGAGTACGACGTCGTCCCGTCGACCGTGCGCGCGATGCTGAGCCACACGTCGTCCGCGGGCTGGCCCTCGGCGAAGCGGACCCACGCGCTGAGCTCGTACGTCGTGCCGGCGGCGAGCAGCCCGGTCACGTCGTGCCCGATGCCGTCGCCCTGGCCGTCGCGACCGGAGACGACCGCGGCCTGCGCGCCGCCGTGGGCCACGTCCGTGAGGTCGAGCGACGGCGTCGTCGCGTCGCCCGCGCGCGGCACCCAGCCGCCGAGGCCGTCCTCGAAGCCGGTCTCCAGCAGGACCTCGCCGCCGCGCGGCGGCGTGCCGACGGGGAACGTGAAGTCCCAGCCGGCCGCGAGCCGCTCCGCGACGACCGTCTCGACCGCCGCGAGCGTGCCCGCGCGGTCGCCGCCGCCGTCGTGCGCGAGCACGACCTCGCCGGGCCTCATCGCGGCGCGCAGGTTCGCGGTGAGGGTCTCGACGTCCTGGGTCTCCCAGTCGGAGATCGTGTTGACGACCGCGAGCGGCTGCATGCCGAGCGCGACCGCGACCTCGGGGGTCGCGCCCCACGAGCCGTTCGGGGCGCGGAAGAACGGGACCGGGTACGCCGGGTCGCCGAGCGCGTCGCGCAGGATGCCGAGGTTCTCGACGAGGTCGGCGCGCACCTGGTCGGCCGACCACGTGCCCATGTCGGCGTAGCCCGTCGAGTGGTTGCACAGCACGTGGCCCTCGTCGACGATGCGGCGCAGGAGCTCGGCGCCGCCCGGCGCCTGGACGTTCTGGCCGATGACGCAGAACACCGCGTGCAGGTCGTGCTCGGCGAGGAAGTCCAGGAGCGCGGGCGTCGTGCCGGGGTTCGGGCCGTCGTCGAACGTCAGGGCCGCGACGTCGCCGGTCCCCTCGGCGAGGCGCACCGGCGTCGGGACGGGGTTCACCGCTCCCCCGGGCACGACGTCGCCCGGGTCGGTCGCGACGGTCGTCACGCGGACGTCGTCCAGCAGGAACGACGGGTGCGCACCCGCGACCGGCGCGGCCTCGACGTAGAGCGTCGCCGCGGTGAGGCCCGCGGGCAGGGTGTACGTCCCGCCGATCTCCACCCACCCGTCGGCCGTCGTCGCGACGGCCCCGCCGACCCACGTGTACGCGTCTCCCGCCGCGCCGGTCTCCTGCACGGTGAAGTGGACGCCGGACGACCCGGTGGCGCCCGCCGGCAGCTTGACCCACGCCTCGACGTCGTACGCGACGCCCGGCTCGAGCAGCGCGAGCGCGTCCGTCGCGACGCCGTGCCAGTCCGCGGTCCGGCCCGTCACCGCGAGGCTCGACGACCCGCCGTGCGCCTCCGCGTCGGTCAGGGCGACGGTGACCGGCCCGCGCGCGGTCCACGGCGCCGTCGTCGCCGACTCGAAATCGTTCTCTAGAACGATATCGATATCGTTATCGACCTGGGCAGACGTCGACACGCCCATCGCATCCATCCCCATCGCCGCGCTCGCTCCCCCGCTCGCCACGAGGGTGGCGAGCACCCCCGCCACGGCGGTCCTCCACGTGCGTCTCATCGTCGTCGCTCCCTTGCGATCGGCTGCACGGGGCACGTCGCCCCCGGGCGCACCGGCGCGCCCGGGCCACACCCTAGGGGCACCCACCAGGTTCAGACAATGGTTGAACTATTTCCCGCCACGGTAGCGGCAGACCCCGCCCCGGTCTGGGTGAGACCGGGGCGGGGCCGCGAGGTCACGACCTCCAGGTGTCCGACAGCGTCACGGAGCCGTCCTGTCCGACCGTCGCGGTGCGGTTGCCGCCGCTCTCCCAGACGACGTTCCCGCCGCCGTCGCGCTTGACGTACTTGTACTCGAACGTCGTCCCGGCCGGGAGGTCGAGGGTCGCGGTCCAGACGGGGTAGCTCGCCGCCGAGAGCGCGACGCCGTTCGCGGGCGCCCATGACCCGAGCGCCGGGATGCTCCCGACGACGAGCACGTTCTGCCCCCAGGTCGTCGTCGCCGTGACGGAGAACGACGCGTCGCCCTGGCCCTCGACGGGGCCGGGCCCCTCGCCGTCGTCCTCGCACGGGTCGCCCGCCGTGACCGTCCCGCCCGAGACCGCGACGGCGGCGCCCGACAGGGAGTAGTCCTTGCCGCCGTTGTTGTCCCACGCGCCCGAGCCGTTCGTGAACGCCGCCGTGACGGTCGCGGCGGCACCGGTCGCGCCGTCCGGCAGGACGATCTCCTTCGCGACCCAGCCGGTGCAGGCCGCGGTCATCGCGACCCCGGGCACGGCGGTCCAGGCGCCCGTGCCGACGCGGTAGTGGACGTTGTACGCGTTCCAGCCCTTGTCGGTCGCGTAGTAGACGGTCGTCGTGCCGCTCGGGTCGACGGGACCCGGGCCGCCGGTGCCGCCGTCGTCCACGGCGCCGACGTGCAGCGCGAGCGCCCCGTACGCCGGGACCGTCGCGGTGAAGGTGCCGGAGCCGGAGACCGTGACCGTCTTGGCGCAGTCCTTCGACGCGACGACGTCGCAGTACGTGCCCGCCGGGAGCGACGTCTGGTAGGTGCGCGTGACCGCGTTCGCGGAGTTGTTGATCGTCACGTACCCCTTGCTGCCGCGACCGTACGCGACGTGGTTGTTCCCGTCGTCCCACCAGTTCGTCACCGCGGTCCCGGCGACGGCGTTGTGGAAGCCGACCATGCCCGCGATCTCGGTCCAGCGCTGCGTGCAGACCCAGGCGCTGTTCGAGCAGCTCGCGTCCGGCACGGACGTCGCGGACGCGCCCGGGGCGCCGGCGTCCTTGTCGTTCCACGTGTAGCCCGAGTAGACGCTCGGCGCGCCGTACGGCCACGAGAGCATGAACGTGTTCGCGAGCTTGTACTTGGCGCCCCACCTGTAGTTCATGGTCTCGCCGTTGCGCTCGGTGTCGTGGTTGTCGACGAACACGCCGGCGCGGTCCGAGGGCAGCTTGTTGTCGCCGATGGTGCGCAGGTCCTTGATCTGGCCGTCGAACCGGGACTTGAGCTCGCGCGCGTAGTCGAACTCGTGCGAGTCGCCGGAGCCGAGGTACTCCGAGGGCTGGATGGGCTCGCCGCCCGCGCCGATGACCTCGTGCACCCAGAAGACGTCCGGGTTCGTGAGCCGCGCCTTGATCGCCGCGAGGTCCGCGGCCGGGATGTGCTTCGCGGCGTCGATCCGGAACCCGGCGACCCCGAGGGAGAGCAGGTCGTTGAGGTAGCCCGCGATCCGGCCGCGCACGTAGTCGGAGCCCGTCCGCAGGTCCTGGAGCGAGACGAGGCGGCAGTTCTGCACCACGTACCGGTCTCCGTACCGGTTGCCGATGTTCTCCTTGCAGTCGTTGAAGTCGTTCGGCCCGTAGAGCCCGGGGTAGTTCTCGACGCCGTACGACGAGCCCGCGACACCCGTCCCGCCGCCCTGGTCCGCACCCGCCATGTGGTTGAGGACGGCGTCGGCGATGACGCCGACGCCCGCGGCGCGGCAGGTGTCGACCATGTTCTCGAACTCCGCCCGAGTCCCGAGCTTCGAGTCGATCCGGTAGCTCACGGGCTGGTAGGAGGTCCACCACGCGGTGCCCTGGATCGTCTCCTGCGGCGGGGAGACCTGGACGTAGCCGAACCCGGCCGGGCCGATCGTGCTGGTGCACTCGGCGGCCACCGAGTCCCAGGTCCACTGGAAGAGGTTGAGGATCACGTCGCCCCGGCCGTTCGGGGAGTCGACGACGGGCGTGGGCACGGGCGGCGCGGCCGCGGCGGGCGCGGCGACCGGGACCGTGGCGGCGAGCGCCGTCCCGAGCGCGAGGGCCGCCGAGGCGACGGTGGCGACGAGGCGCCGCAGCCGACCGTCGCGTCGGTCGGCTCGCGCTCGGCCGCGGTCCGCGGCGGGGGGTGCGGCGGGAGTGGGTGCCGGCGGACCGGCGGGATCGGTGGTGCGCGTCATTGCTGCTCCTTCGAGGTGGTGCGGCCGGCGACCCGCTCGGCCTCGAGCGCGGGAGGGCCACGCGGTGCTGACTGCGCCCCGGGGTGTCGGGCGCGTCCGGGACTCGGCGGCGTTGCAGAGAGTTTCCGGATGTTGCTGCAACCTTACAGAGCGCTCGGTGCTCTGTCACGACCTCGTACGCGGCGCCCGGTCGACACGCCCACGTCGAGCGAGGGCGCTCTCGGCCGGGTGACGCACGTCGGGGTGCATCCCTCGGCCGGGAGGGCAGCGCGCACCGGCGGGACCTCGGGCCGCCCACGAGCCGTGCACCGTGCGTCCGGACGGCATAGCGTCGAGCCGTACGCACACGGGAGGAGACGACGACATGGGGACCAAGCGCCGCTGGAAGGACCTGACCACGGGTCAGAAGATCGCCGTCGGAGTCGTGGGCGCGGCACAGGTCACGCTCACCGCCGCGGCGTACCGCGACCTGCTGCGCCGCCCGGCAGAGCAGGTCAACGGCACCAAGCTCGCGTGGGGGCTCGCGCTGCTCGTCAACTGGGTCGGCCCCATCGCCTACTTCCTCGACGGTCGGAAGAGCTGACCCCCGCTCAGCGGGCGGCCGACGACGTCCCGACCGTCGCCGCCGCACTCACCTCGCCGACGATCACGGCGTCGATGAGCTGGCGCGCCCACTCGAGCACCTCGGCGCCGCGCAGCGGGCGGCCGCCGATGCGCGCCGTCGTCGGGTACGGGACGAGGAACGCGCGGATCGCGGGCTTGAGGAGCGTGCCCGGGTAGAGGCGCTTGAGCCGGAGCTGCGCGGACTCCGCGAGGTCCACCGGCGCGAACCGGATGAACTTGCCCTGCGCGGTGACGTCCGTGAGCCCCGCGCGGCGCGCGTGGTTGCGGAAGTCCGCGACGTCGAACAGCGCGGACGCGACGTCCGGCAGGGCGCCGTACCGGTCGACGAGCTCGGCCCGGACCTCGGCGAGCTCGGGCGCGTCGGTCGCCGCGGCGATCTTCTTGTACGCCTCGAGCCGCAGGCGCTCGGTCGCGATGTACGACTCGGGCAGGTGCGCGTCGACGGGGAGCTCGATGGAGATCTCGGGCTGCTCCTCCGGACCGTCGCCGCGGTAGTTCGCCACGGCCTCCCCCACCATCCGCACGTACAGGTCGAACCCGACGCCCGCGATGTGCCCGGACTGCTCGCCACCGAGCAGGTTGCCCGCGCCGCGGATCTCGAGGTCCTTCATCGCGACCTGCATGCCCGCGCCGAGGTCGGTGTGGGCCGCGATCGTGGCGAGGCGGTCGTGCGCGGTCTCGGTGAGGGGCCGCTCGGGCGGGTAGAGGAAGTACGCGTACGCGCGCTCGCGCCCGCGGCCCACGCGTCCGCGGAGCTGGTGGAGCTGGGAGAGCCCGAGCATGTCCGCGCGCTCGAGGATGAGCGTGTTCGCGTTGGAGATGTCGAGGCCCGTCTCGATGATCGTCGTGCAGACGAGGACGTCGAGCTCCTTCTCCCAGAACGCCCGGATCACCTGGTCGAGCTGGTGCTCGTTCATCTTGCCGTGCGCGACGCCCACGCGGGCCTCGGGGACGAGCTCGCGCAGCCGCGCCGCGGTGCGCTCGATCGTCTCGACCTTGTTGTGCACGTAGAACACCTGGCCCTCGCGCAGGAGCTCGCGGCGCAGCGCCGCGGCGATCTGCTTCTCCTCGTACGCCCCGACGTACGTGAGGACGGGGTGGCGCTCCTCCGGCGGGGTCGCGAGCGTCGACATCTCGCGGATGCCCGTGACGGCCATCTCGAGCGTGCGCGGGATCGGGGTCGCGGACATGGCGAGCACGTCGACGTTGGTCCGCAGCTGCTTGAGCGTCTCCTTGTGCTCGACGCCGAACCGCTGCTCCTCGTCGATGATGACCAGACCCAGGTCCTTGAACCGCACGCTGCCCGTGATGAGGCGGTGGGTGCCGATGACGACGTCCACCGTCCCCTGGGCCAGCCCGTCCACGACCTCCTCGGACTCCTTGGGGGTCTGGAAGCGCGACAGCGCCTTGACCGTCACCGGGAAGCCCGCGTACCGCTCGGAGAACGTCTCGAGGTGCTGCTGCACGAGCAGCGTCGTGGGCACGAGCACCGCGACCTGCTTGCCGTCCTGGACCGCCTTGAACGCCGCGCGGATCGCGATCTCCGTCTTGCCGTAGCCGACGTCGCCGCACACGAGCCGGTCCATGGGGACCGTCTTCTCCATGTCCGCCTTGACCTCGTCGATCGTCGCGAGCTGGTCCGGCGTCTCGACGTACGCGAACGCGTCCTCCAGCTCGCGCTGCCACGGCGTGTCCGGGCCGAACGCGTGGCCCTGCGTCGCCATGCGCGCCGAGTACAGGCGGATGAGCTCGCCCGCGATCTCCTTGACGTGCTTGCGCGCGCGGGTCTTCGTCTTGGCCCAGTCGGCCCCGCCCATCTTGTTGAGGCTCGGCGACTCGCCGCCCGTGTACTTGGTGACCTGGTCGAGCTGGTCCATGGGCACGAAGAGCCGGTCGCCCGGCTGGCCGCGCTTGCTCGACGCGTACTCGATCACGAGGTACTCGCGCGTCGCCGCGTTGCCGCCCGTGCCGAGCGTGCGCTGGACGAGCTCGACGAACCGCCCCACGCCGTGCTGCTCGTGCACGACGAAGTCGCCCGCCTTGAGCTGGAGCGGGTCGACGACGTTGCGGCGCCGGCTCGGCATCTTGCGCATGTCGCGCGTGCTCGTGCCGGCCCGGCCCGTGAGGTCGGCCTCGGAGAAGACGGCGAGCCGCAGCTCGGGCGCGACGAAGCCCTTGCCGACCATCGCCGGGGTGACGAGGACGATGCCGCCCTCGGGCTCGTCGTCGAGCCGCGGCACGAGGCGCGCCGGGGTGTCCGCCGCGCCGAGCTGCTCGACCATGCGCTTGGCCGGCCCGTGACCCTCCGTCGTGAGCACGAGCCGCCAGCCGGCGTGCTGCAGACCGCGCACGTCGTCGAGCGCGCGCGCCACGTCGCCGCGGTAGGACTCGACGTCGCGCGCGCCCAGCGTGAAGGTGGGCACGCCGTCGGCGCTCTCGCCCACGTGCGCGGCGGTCGTGCCCGACGCCGCGCCCGCTCCGGCCGCGTCCGGCGCGCCGGCGTCGGGCGCCACGTCCAGGTCCGGGTTGTCGAGCGCGAACGACGACAGCGTCCACCAGCCCAGGCCGCGACGCTGCGCGACCGCACGGACCTCGGCGAACGTCTCGAACGACGCCGCGGACAGGTCGACCGGTGCCTTGCCGCCCGCGACGGCGCCGGTCCAGGCGGCGGCGAGGAACTCCTCCGTCGTCGCGACGAGGTCGTGGGCGCGGCGGCGCACGCGCTCGGCGTCGTCGACGACGAGCAGCGCGTCGTCGGGCACGAGCTCCAGCACCGGGACCATGCGGTCCACGAGCACCGGCGCGAGCGACTCCATGCCCTCGACCGCGACGCCCGCGGCCAGCCTGTCGAGCATCTCCGTGGCGCCCGGCAGGTCCTCGACGAGCGCCGCGGCCCGCGACCGCACCGACTCGGTGAGCAGGATCTCGCGGCACGGCGGCGCCCACAGCCCGTGCTCGGCGATCTCGAGGCTGCGCTGGTCCGCGACGGCGAACCAGCGGATCTCCGAGACCTCGTCGCCCCAGAACTCGACGCGCAGCGGGTGGTCCTCGGTGGGCGGGAACACGTCGAGGATGCCGCCGCGCACCGCGAACTCGCCGCGGCGCTCGACCATGTCGACGCGCGTGTACGCGGCCGCGACGAGGCGCTCCGCGACGTCGGTCAGGTCGGCCGTCGACCCGGCGTGCAGCTCGACCGGCTCGAGCTCGCCCAGCCCGTCCACGACCGGCTGGAGGAGCGCGCGCACCGGCATGACGAGCACGCGGACCGGGCCCGACGGCCCGACCTCCGGGTCCGGGTGCGCGAGGCGGCGGAACACGGCGATGCGCTTGGCGACGGTGTCCGCGCGCGGGCTCAGGCGCTCGTGCGGCAACGTCTCCCAGCTCGGCAGGACCGCGACCACGTCCGCCAGCTCGTCGGGCAGGTAGGCGCGCACGCTCGCCGCGAGCTCGTCCGCGTCGCGCCCCGTCGCCGTCACGACCACGAGGGGACGCGAGCCCGTCGCCCACGCGTCGCCCGAGGCCGCGCGCTCGTCGCCGCCAGGCACCCCGTCGGCCGGCCCGGTCGCCCGCGCCCCCGCCATCGCGGCGAGCAGCGGCGGGCGCGCGCCGGCCGGGCCGACCACGTCCGCCTCGCCACGGGCGCGCACGTGCTCGACCGCCGCCGTCGCGGCGGGGTCGGCGAGCAGCGCGGGCAGGATGCCGGTGAGGTTCATGCGGTGGGGTCCCTCCGAGGACGGTGGTCGGTGGCGTCGGCGGCCGCACGAGGCGGGCCCGGGTCGAGGACGGTGCCGGGGCTGGTTGAGGACACGACGGGGCAGCACGAACGGCCCGGACCGAGGCTCACCGGGTGGCGAGCGGGTCCGGGCTGGAGCCGTGCGAGACGACGGCTCCCAGCGTACGCCCCGGCGCCCACACGTCGACCGACGGCAGCCGACCGGCAGCCGACCCTCGGACGTCCGGCAGGCGACCGGGGACGCGACGTTTTCACCCGGCGCGATCCGCCCACGACCGGTGACAGGGTCCCCGCCGCTCCGTCATGCTCGGGGCGTGTCCACCTCGGGGGCGCCGGACCCCGTGCCGCCCCGGCCTCGCTCGTCCGCGCTCCTCGTGCTGCTCGCGCTGGTCGTCGCGGTCTTCGTCGCGCTCTGGGCCGCCTCGCACCTCACCGTGGCCGGGCAGCAGGCCGACGCCGGGGCGTTCCGGACCCTCGCGCCCCTGCACGACGCCGGGCGCGACCTCGCCGGGGCGCTGCGCCGAGGCCTCCCGGTGGCGTGCGCGGCCGTCGTCGCCGTCCTGGGCGTGGTCGCGCTCGTGCGCCGCGCGTGGCGCGACCTCCTCGCCGCGGTCCTCGTCGTGCTGGGGACGGTCGGGATCGCGCTCGGGCTCCGCGAGGTCCTCGTGCGGCCCGACCTCGGGGAGCACGGCTACGCCTACCAGACCTTCCCGAGCGGTCACGTCGCCGTGGTCGGCGGCCTGTGCGTCGCGATCTGGCTCCTGTGGCCGTGGCCGACGTCCCGCGCCGTCGCGGGCTGGGCCGGGCTCGTGGTCACCGCGGTCGCCGCCCTCGCGTCCGTCGTGACGTACGCGCACCGGCCGAGCGACGTCGTCGGCTCGCTGCTCGTCGCCGCCGCCGTCACCGTCGCCGTCGTGTGGCTGCTCGACGTCCCGCGAGGAGCGCGCACGGCGAGCGCGCGCCCCGGCGGCCCTCCCGTCCTGCCCGACGGGACGACCGGCTCGCCCCGCGTCAGCGACCCCTCGGCGTGACGTCGGCGAGCCCCGCGTAGAGGTCCTCGTACCGGTCCACGACCCGCTCCCAGGTGAAGTCCTCGACCCGTCGGCGCCCGGCAGCCCCGATCCGCCCCGCGCGCTCCGGGTCGTCGAGCAGGCCGAGCACGGCCGCGGCGAGCGCCTGCGTGTCCTGGGGGTCCACGAGCACGCCGTCGACGCCGTCGGTGACGATCTCCGGGGGCCCGCCCCGCACGGTCGCCACGAGCGGCCGGCCCGAGCGCCACGCCTCCAGGACCACGAGCGGGGCGGCGTCCGCGCGGCTCGGCACGACGACCACGTCCGCCTCCGCGAGCCGGGCCGCCACCTCGGCGGGGTCGAGCCGCCCGGGGAGCTCGACGCGGTCCGCGAGCCCCGCCGTCGCGACCCGGCGGCGCAGCGCGCCCGCCTCGCTCCCGTCGCCCACGACGACGAGCCGCGCACGGTCGCGCAGCGCGGAGGACGCGAACGCGTCCACGAGCAGGTCGAACCCCTTGACGTGCTCGATCCGCCCCACCGCGACGACCACGGGCGCGCGCACCGCGTCCGACCGAGCGAGCTCCCCCGCGGCGACGTCCCGCGGACCGTGATCGACCGGGTCGTACCCGGCCAGGTCGACGCCGTTCGGGACGACCACCGCGTCGGGCGCCCCGAAGCGGACCAGGTCGTCCGCGACGACGCGCGAGCACCCCGTCACCGCGCCCGCGACGTCGATCGAGCGCTCCAACGCCGCCCGCAGCAGCCGCGAGTGCTCGAACACGGCGTGGTCGTCCGCGAACGTCTCCCCGTGGGAGCTGACGACGAGCGGGGTGCGCGTGAGCGTGCGCAGGCCGAGGGCGTACGCGCCGTTGGGGCCGAAGCACTGCACGTGCAGCACGTCGGGCCGGAACGCGCGGAAGGCCCGGCCCCACGCGAGCGCCGCCCGCGGCGCGGCGAGGGCGAACCGGGCGACGTCGCCCGGCCGGCTCGAGGGCTGCGGGGTCGGCAGGTAGCGCACGAGGACGCCGTCGACGCGGCGCGTGCCGAGGCGCTCGCCCCGGTCGACGGTCCAGACCTCCACCGCGGTCCCCCGCGCCGCGAGCACGCGGGCGACGTGACGCACGTGCGACTCGACGCCCCCGGTGTGCGGGTCGAACGAGCTCGCGACCAGCGCCACCCGACGACGCCCTGCCATGCGTCCCTCACCCTCTCGCGGGACGGCCCGCGCCCGGTCCACGATCACCCGCTCATCACCCGCTCCCGCAGGTCCGGCGGGGCGTCCGCGCCACTAGAGTGGGCCACTCTACCGACCGCTCCGGTCGTCCCGACCGTGCCGCACCCGCCGCGCACCACGCCCCGAGGGGGACCCGCCCGATGCCGCAGCTCGTCGTCGCGACCGTCGCGGTCGAGGTGCCCATGGGCGCCCAGGTGTACCAGGAGGAGGTCGCGGCGCGCGCGGCGGGGGCGCTCGCGGAGGGGGGCACCGGAGCGAGCGCCTGGTCCGTCGACCGCGCCGTCTTCCGCTCGCTCCGCTCCCCGCTGCCCGGCACCCACCGGCTCCCCCTCGGTCGCCTCGGCTCCGCGGCTCCGGCCGTGCGCCGGGCCGTCGGCCGTGCGGTCTACCCGCGGGGCGCCGTCGTGCACCGCGTGGGGCTCGACCTGCCGCCGCACCCGACGCGGGACGTCGTCGCCGTGCAGGACGTCGTGTCGTGGCGCTACGACGACGAGTCCGCACCGGTCCGCGCCGCGGCCGAGGAGGTCCGCCGCGCGGCGGCCGTCGTGTGCGTCTCGGAGTTCAGCGCGGACGAGGCCGCGGAGGTCCTCGGGCTCGCCGAGCGACCCGCGGTCGCGTACAACGGCGTCGACCCGGTGTACTTCTCGGCCGAGCCGCTGCCCCGCGCGCGCCTCGCGGAGCTGGGGGTGGACGGCCCGTACGTCCTGCACGCGGGCGGCGCGTCGCGCCGCAAGAACCTGGAGGAGCTCGCGGTCGCGTGGGGACGGGTCCGCTCCGCGCGACCGGACCTCACGCTCGTCATGAGCGGTCCGCCGCACCCGCGCCGCACCGGGCTGTTCGCGGAGCTGCCCGGCACCCGGCTCGTCGGGCGCCTGCCGGGCGGGCTCATGCCGGGCCTCGTCGCGGGGGCCGCGGCCGTCGTCGTGCCGTCGCGCTACGAGGGCTTCGGGCTCCCCGCCCTGGAGGCCATGGCCGCGGGCGTGCCGGTGGTCGCGGCGCGCACCAGCTCGCTGCCCGAGGTCGTGGGCGACGGCGGCGTGCTCGCCGAGCCGGACGGCGCGAGCCTCGCGGAGGCGCTGCTGTGGGTGACGACGCGCGACGCCGAGGTCGAGGCGCTCGTCGGGCGCGGGCGCGAGCGCGCCGCCACGTTCACGTGGGAGCGCAGCGCCGCGCAGCACGCCGCGATCTGGCGCGCGGTCGCCGCGCGCGGCTGACCGGGCCCGCCCCCCGGTGACGACGGTCACCCGGCCGGCTCCCACGCCTGGACCGCGCTGATCGCCGCGATCCACTCGCTCTCCGTCGCGAGCGGGACGAAGTCGGGGTGCAGCCCGCCGACGATCCCCGTGTAGTTCGCCGCCAGGACGGGCACGTCGCGCTCGGTCGTCATCGGGAGCGTCACGCGCACGGCCGTGACCTCGACGGGCTCGAACGAGAAGAGCGCGACGCGGTCGAGGAACTGGTCGGTCTGCCGCGCCACGTCCTGCCAGCCGCCGTCGGGCGTCCGCACGGAGACCGTGTAGTCGCGCAGCCCCGACGTGCAGCAGCGGATGCCGGCCGTCGCGACGGCGACGCGGTCGATCGTGCGGGGCCCGTCCGTCGTGACCTCGACGCCGGGCGCCTCGTCGACGGAGCCGTCGGCCAGTCGGCCCGACCGCCACGGCTCGCGCACGGCGAACGTGCCGGACGTGACGACGTCGGGGTCGCTCGCGTCCTCGTGCGTCGACGTCGCGGTCACCGGCCGGCCCTCGAGCACGTCGTCGCCGAACGCCTCGACGGGGGCCACCTCCAGCGCCGTCCCCGCGGGGGCGACGAGCAGGACGGGTGCGCCGTTCACGGGGACCTCGACGCCGCCCGGCGGGACCTCCAGGCCGCGCTGGGCGCCGTACCCGTCCCGCGCGGTCACGGTGACCGCACCGCCCGGCGCGGAGAGCCGCACGGTGGTCGACAGGTCCTCGCTCCACAGCGCGAGCAGCTCCGCACCCGCGACCTCCCCGGCCCCGGGCGCGCGCACGGCGTGGACGCCGGGCGTCCCGGTCTCGACCGCCTCGGGCCGCCCGAACCCGTCGAGGAACGCCGCGCTCGCCGCGAAGGCGGCGCCGGCCGGCTTCACGTACTGCCCGTACTGGAGGAGCGACCACGAGTTCCCGGCCTCGCCGAACCCGCCCTCGGAGAAGAAGTACGTCCACTCGTCGACGCCCTCCACCCCGTACCAGAGGAGCTTGCGCACGACGTCGGACCCGCCCGCCCAGAAGTTCGCGACGCCGTCGGACCACCAGCCGCTCTCGGTGTCCCACAGGGGGACGTCGCCGCACGGCCCGATCGCCTCGCGCAGCCGGTCCAGCTCGGCGCCGTCCGCGGAGAACCCCTCCTCCTCCCACGACCGGTTGAACCCGGTGTAGGGGTGGATCCCCACGACGTCGAGCGAGTCGCAGCCGCCCGCCGCGACCAGGTCGGCCCACCACGCGGGCTCGATCCCGAGCGTGTTGCCGCCCACCACGACGACGTCGGCCGACGCGTCGCGAGCGCCCGCCGCGAAGGGCGCGCCGACCTCCTCCTCGTACGCGGCCGCGTCCTCGTAGCCCGTGTTGTTCGGCTCGTTCCACGGCTGCCAGTAGCGGATCTGCGGTGCGTGCTCGTGGACCGCGGCGACGATCTCGCGCGTCCATCCCTCCCACGTGCCGGCCTCGACCGCGGCCTGCTCCGCCTCGCCGCCCGAGCCGAGCTGGAGCGTGAGGATCACGCCCGTCTCCTCGGCGAGCTCGGCGGCGGCCGCGAGCTCGGTGAACGGGTCGACGTCGGCAGGCTCCTCGCCCTCCTCCTCGTCGGGCTCGAAGGCCGCGTTCGGCAGCGAGTCCCAGACGAGCGCGGCGGCGTCCGGCTCGGCGGTCGGGTCGGGCACGATCGCCCCGAAGTCGAGCTGCGTGCGGTGGCTGCCCACCCCGAGCTGGTCCGCGAGCTGCACGCCGCGCAGCGGTCCGGCACCGCCCCAGTCCGCGCCGTCCGCGAGCGCCGCCGGGTCCAGGCCGCTGCCCGCCGCGGCCACGGTGTAGCGCAGGCACGTCCCCGAGACCGCCTCGCCCGACGCGGCGTCGACGAGCGCGGCGTCGACCTCGTACACGCCCGGGCGGGTCGGCGGCAGGTCGAGCGCGAGCTCGCCGCCCTCCGCGGGGAGGTCCACCACGGTCTCCTCGCCGACCACCGGGTCCCACACGCGCGGGTCCCCGCGCACCTGGTAGCGCAGGCGGTACGTCCCGGCGGAGGCGGCCCAGGCGTCGTCGAACGCGGCGACCACGCGCGGCGCGGTCCCGTCGGGGAAGACGCCGTACGGCACGTCCACGAGCAGCCCGGCGCCGAGCCCGAGGCCGCCGAACAGCTCCTCGTTCGCCGCGTTGTACTTCACCGGGGCGCCGAGCTGGTACGCCATCCGGTCGGCCGAGATCTCGGTGAGCGCGAACCCGCCGTCGTCGCCGTGCGTGAGGACGTAGTACGGCGCGTCGCCCGCGGTGCCGTCGCGCAGCACCGGCGTGCTCTCCCACAGCGCGAACGGCTGCTCGAGGTCCTTGTGCGTGTCCGGCCACACGCCGCGGAACACGCCGTCGCTCCCCCACCACCGGAACCCGAGGTTCTCGTCGGCGACGACGAGGCCGTCGCCCTCGGGTCCGGACGAGGGGCCGGTGGTCGCGCCCGTCGTGTCGTCGAGCCAGGGCACGCGCGGGACGCCGAACGGCCGCCCGCGCTCCCACGAGGCACCGAGGTGGAGGGACCCGTCGTCGCCCTCCGGCCCCACGGCGCGCAGGTCGAGCGTGCGGCGCTCGTCGTCGCGCACGTCGGTCTGCACCAGGGCCGCGCCGTCCGGGAGCTGGGCGAGGACGGCGCCCTCGAACGGGATCTCCGCGAGGAGGTCGCCGTCGCCCGACACCTCGTGCAGGACCTCGCCCGCCTCCTGCACCCCGACGACGGTCCGGCCGCCGTCCGTCCAGCGCACGGTCCCGTACAGGTCGAGGAGGTCGCCTGCCGTGTGCTCGCCCTCGGGGATCGTCGTCGACCAGGTCGTGGTCCCGTCGGGCGCGACCTTGAGCAGGTCGCGGCGGTGCATGAGCGTGTCGAGGA
This sequence comes from Cellulosimicrobium sp. 22598, assembly GCF_052044445.1. NCBI lineage: Bacteria > Bacillati > Actinomycetota > Actinomycetes > Micrococcales > Promicromonosporaceae > Cellulosimicrobium > Cellulosimicrobium sp. 22598. The sequence goes on along the minus strand of NZ_JBQEMZ010000003.1, from coordinate 271,758 downwards.
GGTAGACGCTCCCGTCGGCGTCGACCTCGAAGGAGTCCGTGCGGAACGTCTCGCTCGCGCCGTCCCAGTCGAGCTCCACCGGCGTCGTCGCCTCCGCGTCCCCCGTCGCGAGGTCGTAGCGCGTCACCGTGTACGTCGCCTCGCGGTCCCACTCGAGCACGTACGCCGCGCCGTCGAGCACGCGGAACGTGACGAGCTCGCCGTCGTCGAGCGTGACGACGTCGTCGACGACCGTGCGGATCCCGTCCAGCTCGTCGGTGTCGACGCCGTCGTCGGTCACCTGCTCGAGGCGGGGGAACCCGCACAGGGGCAGCGCGCCCGTCTGCGTCACGGGTGCCGTCCCGGGGACCGGGGACGCGGTGAACGGCTGCGCGCCCGACGTGCTCCCCGTCCCGGTGCCGCCGATCACGACGGCGGCGACCACGCCCAGGACCGCGGCGACGACCCCGCCGACGACCGTGGGGTCCGCGCCGCCCCGAGCCCCCGTGCCGTCCTCGTCCGAAGCCATCTCGCCGCCCTTGCCGTCGTCGGGCCCGGCACAGGTGCCGCTGCCGCGATCGTAGGTCGGCCCGGCCCCAGCACCGAGGGCCTGGCGGTACTTTCACCCGCGTTCGTCCGGTTCTGGGCTCGATTCACCCGATCGACCCGGCCTCGGGCCCCGGCGGGACGACTATCTTTCAGGTGTGCAGGCGACCACGGAACCCGCGATCCGCGTCGCCGGGCTGGGCAAGACCTACCGGCTCGGCGCGTTCGGCGAGCGACCGTCCACCGCCGCGGCCGCCGCCATCCAGTGGGTGCGGTCCACCGGCAAGCAGAAGTACACGTTGTTCGACGCGCTCGACGACGTCTCCTTCGAGGTCCCGCAGGGCGAGGCGCTCGGGATCGTCGGGCGCAACGGCGCCGGCAAGTCGACGCTGCTCAAGATCCTCACGCGCGTCACGGCGCCCACGCGCGGGCGCATCGAGCTCACCGGGCGCGTCGGGTCGCTCCTCGAGGTCGGCACGGGGTTCCACCCCGAGCTCACCGGCAAGGAGAACATCTTCCTCAACGGCGCGATCCTCGGCATGACGCGCAAGGAGATCACCCGGCGCTACGACGAGATCGTCGCGTTCTCCGGCATCGAGAAGTTCCTCGCGACCCCGGTCAAGCGCTACTCGTCCGGCATGTACGTGCGGCTCGCGTTCTCCGTCGCGGCCCACCTCGACACCGAGATCCTCGCGATCGACGAGGTGCTCGCCGTCGGCGACGCCGAGTTCCAGCGCCGCTCGATCCAGAAGATGCGCGAGGCCGCCCAGGGCGGTCGCACCGTGCTCTACGTGAGCCACCAGCTCCAGACGGTCCAGGCCCTGTGCACGTCCGCGGTCCTCCTCGACCGCGGGACCCTGACGTACTCCGGGACGGTCGAGGGCACGCTCCAGGCGTACCGCGACAGCTTCGAGAGCTTCGCGGCCGCGCAGTCCGACCCCACCAAGCGCCCCGGGAACGGCAACCTCCGTCTGTCCTCGGTCCGCATGGAGGACGAGTTCGTCAAGTCGTCGCAGGACATCGTCGTCGACTTCGAGGCGCCGGCGAGCAAGGACCTGATCGGGACGTACTTCGTCTCCATGCACATCAACAACGACCAGGGCACCGTCATCGCCCAGTGCGACTCGCGCCTCGTCGGGAAGTGGTTCGACCCGGAGCAGCCCCAGAAGGGCCGCCTCGTGGTCCGCGACCTGTGGCTCAAGCCCGGCCAGTACACGGTGGACGTGTACGCGTGCCAGGCGGGAGTCCTCGACGCGTGGGAGGGGGCGTGGCGCTTCGAGGTGCTGCCCGACCTCCCCTACCCCGAGTTCACGGAGTCGTCGGGCACCGAGAAGGGCATGGTCTTCGTGAACTTCGACTACGAGGGAGGCTGACGTGGAGCAGACCGTGCAGCGCACCGTCATCACGCCGCCCGGCCGCCTCAACCTGCCGTCGTGGCGCGAGCTGTGGAACGCGCGCGAGGTCGCCGTCCGCCTCGCGCTGCGCGACATCATCGTGCGGTACCGCCAGACGATCTTCGGCATCACGTGGGTCATCGCCCAGCCGCTCGTCAGCGCAGGCATCTTCACCGTCGTGTTCGGGCAGATCGCCGACCTGTCGACCGGCGACGAGCACATCCCGTACTTCCTCTTCACGCTCGCCGGCATGCTGGCGTGGAACCTCTTCAACGGGTCGCTCGGCCGCGCGTCGAGCTCGATGGTCGGGAACCAGTCGCTGGTCCAGAAGGTGTTCTTCCCGCGCCTCCTGGTCCCCGTCTCGAGCCTCGCGTCGGTCGTCGTGGACTTCCTCGTCGCGCTCGTCCTCGCGGTCGTGCTCCTGTTCGTCTACGGCGTGAACCCCGGGTGGGCGGTGCTCCTCCTGCCCGTGTGGATCGTGCTCATCCTCATGATCGGCACGGGGATCGGCCTCGCCGCCGCCGCGTACATGGTCAAGTACCGCGACGTCGGCTACGTGCTCCCCTGGCTCGTGCAGATCCTCCTCTACGCGAGCCCCGTCGCCTACGCGCTGTCGGAGGTGCCGGCGAACCTGCGGTGGCTGTTCGACATCAACCCGGTCACGTGGTTCCTCGAGGGCTTCCGCTGGTCCCTGCTCGGCACCGAGGCGCCCGTGACCTGGCAGGTCGTGGCCCTCGTCGTCGCGGCGCCGCTCATCCTGCTCGGCGGCACGCTCGTCTTCCAGAAGAACGAGCGCGAGTTCGCGGACTTCATCTGATGCGCCGCACCGCGTACGTGCTCGTCGCCGACCCGAGCTACCTCGAGTCGAGCCTGCGCTCGTACTACGCGCACGTCGACCGCATCGTGCTGTCCTACGACGAGACCGCGACGTCCTGGACCGGCACGCCGCTGCCCGTCGACGAGTGCCTCGCCCTGGTCGACGCGCTCGACGTGGACGGCAAGTGCGTCCGGGCGCCCGGGCGCTACGCCCGCCCCGACGCGCCGCCGCTCGACAGCGAGACGCTGCAGCGCCAGGCCGCGCTCGACCAGGCGTCCGACGGGGCGGACTGGGTCCTGCAGCTCGACACCGACGAGGTCGTGCTCGACCCCGCGGCCTTCGTCGGCGCCGTGCGCCGTGCCGACGCCGCCGGCGCGTCCGGCCTCGACTTCCCCTCGCGCTGGCTCTACTCGCGCGTGGCACCGGGCCGCTACCTGGAGGCCAGCACGCGCCTCGGGCGACCCGCCGCGTCGTACCCGGGTCCGCTCGCCGTGCGCGCCGGGACCCGGCTCGTGCACGCCCGGCAGGCCGACGTGCCCCTGTACCGCGTCGACCTCGGTCCCTGGAACACGGACCCCGCGCGGCGCCGCGACACGATCGTGCACGAGGTCGTCGACCCCGGCTCGGCGGTCCTGCACTTCTCCTGGGTCCGGCGACCGGAGACCATGCGCCAGAAGCTCGGGTGGTCCGGCCACACGGCCCACTACTCGCGCCCCGGCGTCTACGAGGCGTGGGCGGGACGCACGCGCCACCCACGGCGCGCCGTCCTCACCTCCCCCCTGCGACGCTCGGACTGGTACCGTCTCGTCACCCTCCCCGAGCCTCCCGGAGGCGAACCGTGACCCCGACCGTGAGCGTCGTCGTCGTGACGTACGGGCGGCCCGACAGCGTGCGCGAGTGCCTCGAGCACCTGCGGCGTCTCGACACGCCGCCCCTCGAGGTCGTCGTCGTGGACTCCACCCCGGCGGACACGACGCGCCGCCTGGTCCGCGAGGAGTTCCCGGAGGTCCGGCTCCTGCACAGCACCCTCGGGCGCGGCACGACGCCGGAGTCCCGTCAGCAGGGATTCGCCGTCACGCGCGGCGACGTCGTGGCCTTCGTCGACGACGACGCGTACGTCGCGCCCGACTGGCTGGACGAGCTCGTCGCGCCCTACGCCGACCCGGACGTCGTCGCCGTCGGAGGGCGCGCCGACAACGGCATCCCGGGCGAGGAGAGCGAAGGGCTCGACCGGGTCGGCCGACTCCTGCCGGACGGGCGGCTGACCGGCTACTTCGCCGCCGACACGGGCCGCGTCATCGAGGTCGACCACCTGCTCGGGGCGAACATGTCGTTCCGCCGCAGCGCCCTGGCGGCGATCGGCGGGATTCGCGGCAACTACCCCGGCACGTGCCTGTGCGAGGAGTCCGACATCTCCCTGCGGCTGCGTGCGACGGGCGGACGCCTGCTGTACACGCCCCGAGCCGTCGTCCGGCACATGGCGGCGCCGTACGGGATCGGCGGGAAGCGCTTCGACCGCCGCTACCTCTACTACGCCCGACGCAACCACGTCGTCATGCTCGTGCGGAACTTCGGCTGGCGCGACCCGATGGTGCGCCGCTACGCGCGGACCACCTGGCGTGCCCAGTCGAGCTATCTCTGGGCCGTGCGCAGCCGCCTCGGGCCGACGATGGCCGACGGCTCGCCGCGGCCCCTGCTCCGGCGCGTCACGGCGCCCGTCGTGCTCTCCCGGGCCGCGGCCGAGCTGTGGGGACTGGTCGCCGGCGTCCCGGCGGCGCTCGTGGCGACGCGGCGCGACCGTGCGGACGGGGTCGCGACCCCGTGACCGCTCGCAGGGGGCGCGGCGGGACGACCGGCGAGGCCGGGCGTCCTCGCCGTCTCGTGCACGTCATCACCCCGGGCGACCACTTCTCGCCGCGGACGGGGAGCGCCGTGCCGACCGTGGTGGACGGCCTGAGCCGGCACGCCCGCGCCGAGGGGCCGCGCCCGGCGGTCGTGGTCGCCGCGGGTACCTACCCCGACCGCTACGACAGCGCCGAGGTCCTCGAGTACGCGCCGGCCGCCCCGCGACGGTCCGACCGCTGGCTCGACGCCGCGGCGGGGCGCCTCGGCCTCGCCCGCCCCGGCGCACGCCGGGTCCTGGGGGCCACGGTCTCGGCCCAGGACGGGTGGGACCCGGCCGTGGTCCTCGCCCACAACGCGCCCGCGCTCGTCCCGCTCGTCCACGCGGACCGGCACGTGCCCGTCCTCTACGCCCACAACCAGGTGCTCGGGACGTGGTCCGCGCGGGACGCCGGACGCGCCCTCGACCCCGCCGGGGCGATCGTGTGCGTGAGCGACCATCTCGCGGACGCCGTCGCGGGCAGGCTTCCCGTCCGGCTGCGCGACCGGGTGCGCACGGTCCACAACGGCGTCGACGCCGCCGCGTTCGCCGTCGCACGACCGCCGCGGGGCGACACGCTGCGCGTGGTGTACGTGGGCAGGGTCATCCCCGACAAGGGGGTCCACGTGCTCCTCGACGCCGTCGTCGCGCTCGGCCGTCGCGACGTCGAGGTCACGGTCCTCGGTCGGCCCGGCTTCGCGGCGGACGCACCTCTGACCGCCTACGAGCGGTCCCTGCGCAGGACCGCGGGACGCGCCGCGGGTCCGGTCCGCTTCGGCTCGTTCGTCCCGCGCACCGAGCTTCCCGCGCGGCTCGCCGAGGCCGACGTCGTCGTGGTGCCGTCCACCTGGCCCGAGCCGTTCGCGCTCACCGCGCTCGAGGGCATGGCCGCCGGCGCCGCCGTGGTGGCGTCCGCCGTCGGGGGCGTCCCCGAGGCCGTCGGCGACGCGGGGATCCTCGTCCCGCCCGACGACGCGGCCTCCCTCGCGAGCGCGCTGGAGGCGCTCGCCGACGACCCGCGCGCGCTCGACCGGGCGGCGCGAGCCGCGGTCGAACACGCCCGGCTGCACGACTGGCGGGCGTCCGCCGCGCGGCTCGACGACGTCCTCGCGCCCTTCACCGGGGCCGGCGACCGGACGGGGAGGGCCCGATGAGACCCCTGCGGGCACGGACCGTCGCGCTCGAGGACCTCACCGCGAGCGACCACGACCGGTGGGCCGACCTCGTCGACCGCGCCCTCGAGCCGAACCCCTTCGTCTCGCCCGCGTACCTCGCGACCGCCGTGCGGCACCTGCCGAGCGCGCGGGGAATCGTCGCCGTCCTCGTCGAGGACGACGAGGCCATGCACGCCTTCCTGCCGCTGAGCAGGGCGCGACGCTTCGCCCGGACCCCGCTGCCGTACGCGACGACCGCGGGGCCCTTCCTCGGGGCGGAGTCGCCGCTCTGCGTCCCTCTCGTCGACGAGGAGAGGCCCGCCGAGGCGCTGGGGGCGCTGCTCACCCACCTCGCGACCCGGGAGTCGCGCCTGCCGGGGCTCGTGGAGCTCACGCTGGTCCCCGTCGGCGGGCGGTTCGACGAGGCCCTCGTGGCCGCGTGCCGCGAGCACGACGTGCCGCTCGTCGAGCGCTACCGGTTCGAGCGGGCCGCGCTCGTCCCGGCCGCGGGCGCGCCCGCACCGCGCGAGGCGTTGAGCACGTCGCGGCGCAAGCAGGTCGAACGGCTCCGCCGCCGCATCGAGCGCGACGTCGGCCCGCTCGTCATGACCGACGCCGGCCTCGACCCGGAGGCGTTCGACCTGTTCGTCCGGCTGGAGGCGGCCGGGTGGAAGGGCACCACCGAGGAGGGCGGGGCGCTCCAGGTGGTCCCCGGCGCGCTCGACTGGTTCACCGACGTCGCCGACGACCTGCGCGCGCGCGGACGGCTGCACCTGTTCGTCCTCACCGCCGGCGAGGAGGTGGTCTTCATCTCCGTGGTCCTGCGCGCGGGCGACCGCCTCTACTCCCTCATGGACACGTACGACGAGCGGTTCGCGAAGTTCAGCCCGGGCTCCCTCGGTCGGGTCGTCGAGCAGGAGCACGTGCTCGAGCACACCGACGCGACCCTCTTCGACCCGTGCCTCCACCCGCGGTACACCGTGCCCTCCGGTCTCTACCGCGACCGCCGGACGCTCCGCGGGATCGTCATCGCCCCCCGGGGCGTCGTCGCCCGCGCGCTGCTGCGCCGCTCGGCCCGCCTGCGCGTCCTCGCCACCCGGGCGGGTGACGCCGCCGCGCGGCTCCGCGGCGTCCCCTCCCGGGTGCGAGGCCTCTTCTCGCGATCCGGGACGACCGCGGGACCCGCCGCGTCCCCCGGGCCGCGGGCACCGAGCATCGAGCAGGAGGAGCCGTCATGACCACGACGCAGCCGGCCCGGACGGCACGCCCGTTCACGTCCCGCACGATCGCGGTGCGCGGCATCTCGGACGGGGACGTCGCGGCGTGGCGGGCGCTCGCGCACCGTGCGGCCGAGCCGAACGTGTTCTTCGAGCCCGACTTCCTCCTGCCGACCGTGGCGCACTTCGACCGCGACGGAGGAGTGCGGCTCCTGGTCGTCGAGGACGCGGGGACCTGGATCGCCGTCATGCCCTACGAGATGGTGCCGGGCGACCGCCACTGGCCCCGGCGGCACGCGTCGAACGACGGTCCGGTCCTCAACCAGGTGACCTCGCTCGGCTCGCCGCTCCTCGACGCGGCCGACCCCGGCGCGGCCGCCGCCGCGCTCGTCTCCGCGCTGCGCGCCCACGGACGCGCGCTCGGCCGCGCCTTCGCGTTCGCCTACGTCGCCGACGACGGCGCGGCGGGCGGCGCGCTGCACCGGGCGCTCGAGGACGCGCACGTGACGCTGCACGTGTGGGGCGGTGACGACCGCGCGGCCGTGCGGTTCGCCGAGCTGCCCGAGGACGAGGACCCGCTCGCCCACGTCCCGAGGTCCCGCGCCCGAGCCGTGCGACGGCGCGTGCGCCGCCTCGCCGACGAGCTGGGCGCCCCGGTCACGCTCTCCGCGGCCGCGCTCGTCCCGGTCTCCGACCCGGGCGCCTTCCTCGCGTTCGAGCACGAGACGTGGAAGGCGGACCCCGAGCGCAACGGACCCGGCTTCTCCCGCGTCGAGGGCGGCGAGGCATGGTTCAGCGAGGTCTTCACCGCCTACGCGGCGTCCGGGAACGCCTCGATCGTCGCGCTCGCGGTCGCCGGCGTGACCCTGTACATGGCCGGGTTCCTGCGCTCGGGCTCGCACGTCTTCGCCTGGTACGACGAGTACGCCGACCGGTTCGCGCGGTTCGCGCCCGGCGTCGTCGGCCGCCTGCTGACCGTGCGGATGTTCGCGACCGACCCGAGCGTGACGTTCCTCGACTCGTGCATGCACCCGTCGATGTACCCGGACCAGAACGAGCTCTACCCGTCCCGGCTCCGGACGGCGTCGTACACGGCCGCGCTCGGTCCACGGCCCGTGGGCTGGCTCCTGCGGGCGATCCCCGTGGTCGGACGGGTCCGACGGCGCCTCGCGCGCCCGGCCCCGTCCGACCGGACGGTCACCGAGGCGGCACCCGGCGCGGACTGACGCGGGTCCTCACGACCCGGGGAAGCCACCGCCCGCGAGAGCCGCGACCTCGGCGGGGCTCAGCGCCCGGTCGAGGAGCAGCACGTCGTCGACCGCGCCCTTCAGGGGGTATCCACCGCCCGGCTGGTCGCCCACGAGGAGCGGCCGGTCGTTCGTCCCGACGGCGGCGGGACCCGGGACCGAGCCCTGCTCGACGCCGTCGACGTACAGGCGCACCCGGCCCCCGTCGAACACCCCGACCAGGTGGGTCCAGGTCGTCCCGTCCACCGGGTAGGCCGAGGTCGCGTTCGCCCGGAAGGTGTCTCCCGACGTCGCCTGGTTCACCCGGAAGAACGCCTTGCCCGCGCTCGACAGACCGATCTCGTACCCGTCGTGGGTCGCGAGGACGGCCTTCTTGACGACGTACTGCGTCGCGACCCGCTCCGGCCGGACCCAGGCCGCCACCGTCATCGGACCCGACACGTCGAGCGCGGCGGCGTCGGGCACGCTCACGCGTCCTGCCGTGCCGTCGAACCGCACGGCGCTGCCCGACACACCGGCGACGCGGCCGACCCCGCTCGACGCGAGCGCGCCGTCCGTCCCCCATCCGGAGCCGTCCGACGCCGTCTGCCCGGTCTCGTCGAAGCGCCACGCCCCGCGCGCCCCCGCGGCCAGCAGCACCCGGACCTCGACCGTCGCGGGCGCGGACCACGCACCCTGCGCACCCGCGCGGACCGTGAACGACGTCGTCCCGGTGAAGCCCGGGGCAGGGGTGAACCGCACCGTGCCCGCCGACGGGTCGAGCACCTCCGCGGTACCGGAGCCCGGCGGGGTCACGACCTCGAGCGTCGTGCCCGTGGCGCCCGAGACCGCCACGGTCCCGTCGACCGCCGTGCCGGCGACGGTCGAGAGCGCGAGGTCCTCCACCACGGGCGGCACGGCGGGGTCGACCGGGTCGGTCCCGGGATCGGTCGGTCCCGTGCCCGGGTCGGTCGGGTCGGTCCCCGGGTCGGTCGGTCCCGTGCCCGGGTCCGTCGGGTCCGTCCCCGGGTCGGTCGGTCCCGTCCCCGGGTCCGTCGGGTCCGTCGGGTCCGTCCCCGGCGCCGTGGCGTCGGAGGTGCCGCCGGCGTAGAGGGCGGCGACCTCCGCCGCGCTCAGCGCCCGGTCGTACAACCGCACACCGTCGACCGCACCCTGGAACGGATACCCCCCACCCGACTGGTCACCGATCGCCAGCGGCAGAGCATTCGTCCCCACCGCCGCAGGACCCGCCACCGAACCCTGCTCCACCCCGTTCACGAACAACCGCAGCCGCGCACCGTCGAACGTCCCCACCACGTGCGTCCACGTCGACCCGTCCGCCACCGGCACCGACGTCGCGTTCACCCGGAACGCATCCCCCGACGACGCCTGGTTCACCCGGAAGAACGGCCGACCCGTACTCGCCACGCTCAGCTCGTACCCGTCCACCTCGTACGACCGCGCCTTCTTCACCACGTGCTGCGTCGCCACCCGCTCCGGACGCACCCACGCCGCCACCGTCATCGTCCCCGCCAGGTCCAACGACGCCCGGTCGGGGACGGTGATCCTTCCGCTCGTCCCGTCGAAGCGGACCGCGGACCCGGCGACCCCGGCGACGCGCGAGGTCCCGCCGGACAGCGTCCCGGTCTGCGACCAGCCCGAGCGGTCCGCGACCGTCGTGCCCGACTGCTCGTCGAGGTCCCAGATACCCCGCGTCCCGCGCTCGGCCAGGACCCGGACGTCGACCGTCGCGGGGGCCGACCAGACACCCCCGGCCCGGACCCGGAACGTGAAGGCGTCGGGACCGACGTACCCGGCCGCGGGCGCGTACGTGAACGCCCCGGTCGACGCGCCCGTCACCGCGGCCGTCCCGTGCGCCGGCGCCTGCACGACCTCGAACGTCGGAGCCCCCGACGCCTGGGCGGCGAGCACGCCCTGCGCCGCGGTCCCCGTCACGGTCGTGAGCGACCCGGGCGTCGCGACGGGCGCGACCGGCCCCGGGGGCGACCCGGCGTAGAGGGCGGCGACCTCCGCCGCGCTCAGCGCCCGGTCGTACAACCGCACACCGTCAACCGCACCCTGGAACGGATACCCCCCACCCGACTGGTCACCGATCGCCAGCGGCAGAGCATTCGTCCCCACCGCCGCAGGACCCGCCACCGAACCCTGCTCCACCCCGTTCACGAACAACCGCAGCCGCGCACCGTCGAACGTCCCCACCACGTGCGTCCACGTCGACCCGTCCGCCACCGGCACCGACGTCGCGTTCACCCGGAACGCATCCCCCGACGACGCCTGGTTCACCCGGAAGAACGGCCGACCCGTACTCGCCACGCTCAGCTCGTACCCGTCCACCTCGTACGACCGCGCCTTCTTCACCACGTGCTGCGTCGCCACCCGCTCCGGACGCACCCACGCCGCCACCGTCATCGTCCCCGCCAGGTCCAACGACGCCGCGTCCGGCACGGTCACCCTGCCCGTCGAGCCGTCGAACCGCAGGGCCATGCCGCTGCGCCCCGTGACCCAGGTCGTCCCGCCCGAGACGGCGCCCGTCTGCCCCCACCCCGACGTGTCGGCGGTGACGAGCCCGGTCCCCTCGTCGAGGTCCCAGCGCCCGCGGGCGCCCGCCTCGGAGGTCACGGCGAGGCTCACCCGCGCCACGTTCGACCAGAGCTCCCCCGCGCGCACCCGGAAGGTGAAGGCGTCGGGCCCGACGTACCCGGCCGCGGGCGCGTACGTGAACGCCCCGGTCGACGCGTCCGTCACCGCGGCCGTCCCGTGCGCCGGCGCCTGCACGATCTCGAAGTGCAGCGGCGCGTCCGTGGGCGACGACCCCCGCAGCACGCCGGTCGCGACGCCGCCCGCGACCGTCGAGGCGGCGCCGTCGGTCGCCGTGGGCGCTCCGAGAGCCGTCCACGCGAGACGCGCCGTGCCGGTCGTCGCGCTCGACGCCGCGAGGACGAGGGCCTCGCCGGGGACGTTGGCCTTCGAGCTCGTGACGTTGTTGTAGGACCCGTCGAGCACGAGGTCGGGCGCGCCGGAGAAGTCGATGTCGTCGAGCGGGGTGACCTTCTCGAGGATGTCGTCGAGCTGCTCGCTCGCGGTGTAGACGACCCGCAGGGACCCCGTCTGCTCGTCCACGAGCACGATGGGCCGGGTGCCGCGGCGGTCGACCTCGTACACCGGGTCCCACGTGCCGTCCGGCCGTCGGACGAGGAGGCCGAGGGTCGTCGCCGACGGCGAGTCGTAGGAGGTCTTGATCGCCGCGTACAGCGTCCCGTCCGACGTGACCGCGACGTTGAGGTGGTCGTCGGCGAACCCGTCGCCGATCGGCAGCGCCGAGGACTGCGCGGGCTTCTCGTCGGCCGACCACGTGGACGGCGACGCGCCGTCCACGTGCGTGCGGAACCCGAAGCGCTCCGTGGCCTGGTTCGACCAGAGCACCCCGACGGTGCCCCCGGGCATCGCGGTCACGAGCGCGATGTCGTCCTCGGTGATGCCCGACGCGAGCGTGATCGCCGACGAGAACGAGGCGTACGGCGCGTCGGCGTAGCGCACCTGCACCGCCGAGGCCGTGTCGTAGGCGACCCACATCCGTCCCGCGCCGTCGACGTCGAGCGTCGCCGTCTCGCTCCCCGGGAGCGAGAGCGCGGTCGCCGTCGGTCGCGAGGTCCACGGCACGTAGGAGTTCGTGCCCGCCGCGTACTGGAGCGAGACGAGCGAGCTCGACGACCCGTGGAGGAGCACGTGCACGACGTCCCCCACCTGCTTGACGTCGGCCCGCACGTCGGTCCGCGTCGACACGGACGCCACGTTCGTCCACGCGGCGCCGTCGTACCGCCAGACCCACGTGCCCGCGGGCGTCGTGGACGCCGACGCGAGGACGGCCCACCACGAGCCGTGCGCGAACCACACCTTCGACTGCGGCTTCTCCCCCGTGTTGCCCGTGAGCGGGATCCCGGGCGCGGTGAGGGCGGTCGCCGCGTCCGGGGCCGGAGCCGGTCCGGCGGGCTCGTCCGCCGTCGCGGCGGCGGGCTGCCACGACAGGCCGACGAGTCCGTCGCCCGCCGGCACCTCGACCTCGACGAGGTACCGCTCGCCCGCCCTCGCGTCGACCGTGGCGGCGGACGTCGAGACGTCGCCGTCGTCGTCGTTCGTCGCGACGACCGGGCCCCGGCCGGACCCCTCGCGCACGCGCAGGACGGTGTCGAGCTCGCTGCCCGCCGTGGAGAACGTGACCGGGCCGGACCGCGGCGCGGTCCAGGACCACCACAGGGACCGGGCGACCGTGCTCGGGGACTCCGGCCCGCGGTGCGACGCCGGGAAGTTCGGGGCGACGTCCTGCCCGACCGTGCCGCCGACGACTCGTGCTTCCGCGGCGACGTCTCCGACGACGTCGTCCGCCGCGGCGGCGGCCGGTGCCGCGCCCCACCCCCCGTGCTCGGAGGCGGTGACGAGGACGCCGACGCCGAGGGTGACGGCGAGCAGCGCGGCGACGGCGCGGACGGGACGACGGCGTCGTCGCGCGGGAACGGACATGATGACCTGCCAGTCGTGTGTGCTCGGACTCTCAGCGAGGGAAACAGCGCTCGCCCCCCGGGCGCACGTACCACCTCTGATCGAACCATGCGGGGACCAGGAGCGGGAGGGCGCTCGGGCAAGTTCACCCGCGCGAGGGCTACTGACCGCCTGCCGAGGGTCGTACGTTACTGTCTGCTGGTCGGTCGCCGGCACACACGTGTACCGGAGACACAGGGGAGGTCCCAGATGACGGAACCCCGGACGCTGGACGTCGGTCCCGCCGACGTCGGCACCACCGACGGCGTCGCGGCGCGGCGAGGAACGACGCCCGTCGGCGAGTTCTCCCCGTCCTCGCTGAGCTACGTGCACGACGCGCGGCGCGGCACGTTCGTGCACCAGTACGACCGTGACCTCCAGCTCGTCGTCGTGTGGTCGGCCGCCCGCGCGCACGAGGCCGAGGTCCTCGAGATCCTCCGGCGGGAGCTGCGCGTCGTCGCGGAGATCGAGGTCCGCTGGTCCCCCGACGAGGTCGTCACGAACTTCGAGCGCCTCTACGGCCAGGAGCTCTGGGGCACGTCGCCCAAGCCTCTCGAGGTCGGTGCCGGGCCGTTCCTGCTCGTCGTCGTCGAGGATCCCGACCCGCGCTACGGGTACGGGCAGAACGTCACCGGGTACGTCGAGCTGACGAACCTCGCCGTGGCCCGCGCCAAGGCGGCCGCGCGGGCGCTCGTCGGCGGGTACCGGATCCACTCGAGCAACAACATCCGCGAGTTCTTCCACGACGCGACGCTGGTCCTCGGCGAGGAGCGGCTCCGCGCGGTCCTCGAGCACACCGGCGACGCCCCCTACCGGGAGGTCGTGGCGGAGGACGTCGTCGGCAGCGGCGGCTGGCGCGACCTGGCCGAGCTGTTCGGCGTCCTGCGGCTGACGAGCGAGTACGTCGTCCTGCGCAACGCCGAGGACCTGCCGCTGCGCCTCGAGGACGACCGCGAGATCGACGTCCTCGCGCGCGACCGGACCGACCTGGCGGCGGTCGCCGGCGCGCGCCCCCTCGACCCGGGCGGCGACGGTGTCCAGCACGGCTGCCTCGTGGCGGGCGAGCAGGTCGTCCTCGACGTCCGCGAGGTCGGCGACGGCTACCTCGACCGCCGCTGGCAGGACGACCTGCTGCGGCGGCGCACCTGGCACGCGGGCACCGTTGCGGTCCCCCGCGCCGACGACCACCTCTTCTCGCTGCTCTACCACGCGAAGGTGCAGAAGCCCGCGGTCAAGCCGGTCTACGTCCCCCGCCTGCGAGAGCTCGCGCGCGCGGTGGGCCTGCCCGAGGACGTCGCCGCACGCGTCACCGACGACGACGTCGCGGCGTCCGTGCTCGACGGCTTCCTCTCGGCGCACGGCTACGGCCTGCCGCGCAGCGAGGACGCGGGGGTGCACCGCAACGACGCGTTCGTCGAGCGGTTCCGGCTCACCGCGGTGGAGCCGAGCACGCTCGCGCTCGCCCGCACGGAGCTCTGGCAGGCGGCTCGAGGCTCGCGCGTCGCCCGGGCGGCGGCACGCTCGTCGGTCCTGCGCGGCGCGTTCCGGGGTGCCCGGTCGGTCGCCCGGCGCGTGATCGGACGGGGGCGGCACGATGGCTGACACCCGGCCTGACGGTCCGGCGGAGGGAGGTCCCGTCGGTACGGGGGCGCCGATCGGACGCGACGTGCGGCCGGAGCCCGGCGTGCGGCGCACGCTCGTGAGCCGCGTCCTGGGGCGCGCGAAGCTCGTCTACCTGTTCGGGTGCCCCGTGGGGGCGACGTTCGTCAAGAGCACCGACTACGCGGTCACCGTCTACACGACGACCCGCGGGCGACCGACCGTCGGCAAGTTCTTCGCGCGCGGCGAGCTCGGGCGCGAGGGGTTCGCGGCGGAACGTCTCGCGGCAGACGTCCTCGGCGACCGCGCGTGGCGCATGCCCGTCGTCCGGTGGCACCGGCGCGGTCTCACCGTGCCGCGGCTGCCCGACGAGGCGCGGCTCGACCTCGCGTGCCGCGGCATGGACCGCGCGCAGCGGGTCGAGGCGGGGGCGTGGGCGCTCGACGTGCTCCTCGAGATCTACCTGGAGGGGTACCTGCACGGAGACCTCCAGCCGCACAACGTGTGGCTGCTCGACGGCCGGCTCGTCGCGACCGACTTCGAGACCTTCTCGCGCCGGACCTCCGGCATCCCGTTCCTCGACTCGGGCGACGTCACCGGCAACGACCCCGCCCCTCGACCGCGGCCGCTCGACCCGGCGTTCGACCCCGACGACGACTGGTCCTTCCACCACGTCCTGGGGGTCACGCTCGACGACGCCGTGCGCGCGCTGCGCGCACGCCTGGCCGCGGCGGACGACGACGCGTCCCGCCGCCGGCTCGCCGCGCTGGACGGGCGGACGGCATGACCCCCACGACGACCCGCGCGCCGAGGGGACGGTCGGCACCCGACCTCGTCGTCCGCCGTCGCGACATCGAGCGCGACGACCCGCCCGCCGGCGCCTTCCGCGGGGTCTCCTACGCGCGCGGCCTCGTCCCGTCCTTCCTCACGCGGTCGCTCGGGACGTTCTGCGTGGACACCCCGGACCGGGTGTACTCCCTGACGTACGACGACGGTCCCGACCCCCGGACGACGCCCGGCGTGCTCGACGTGCTCGCCCGGCACGGCGCCACCGCGACGTTCTTCGTGCTCTCGGAGCCGGCACGACGCCACCCGGAGATCGTGCGGCGGATCGTCGAGGAGGGGCACGAGCTCGCGCTGCACGGCAAGGACCACACCTCCCTGCTCACCCTGGACGACGACACGGCCGTCGCGACGATCCGCGAGGCACGCGCCGTGGTCGAGGACGTCGCGGGCACGTCCGTCCGGCTGTACCGGCCCCCGTACGGCGAGCACACGTGGGGCCAGGCGCGCGGCGTGCGCCGCCTCGGACTCGAGCTCACGATCTGGTCCGGCGACGCGTTCGACTGGGTCCACGACGAGGAGGCGGCGGTCGCGGCACGCGCCCTGTCGTCCGTGTTCCCCGGCGCGATCCTCCTGCTGCACGACACCCGGGCCGATCCCGAGACGTTGGGACCGGGCGAGCGGCTGCCCGCGTTCGACCGGGCCGACGTCCTCGAGCGGATCCTCGCCTCGACGCGGGCGCAGGGCTACGCCGAGGTGACGACCGGTGCGCTGACGACGCGCTACCGGCGCGTGCGCAGCGTCGCGCGCGAGCGGATGGCCCGACGATGAACGACCTCCGGGGCCCGGTGCCCGAGCTCTCCGTCGTCATCCCGGCGTACGACGCGGTCGAGACCCTGCCGACCCAGCTCGAGGCGCTGCTCGCCCAGCGCCCGGAGTGGCCCTGGGAGGTGCTCGTCGCCGACAACGGGTCGCGCGACGGGACCGCGGACCTCGTGCGGTCGTGGGCGGCGACCCGGATGCCCGAGCTGCGCCTCGTCGACGCCTCCGCGCGCCGCGGGCCGAGCGCGGCGCGCAACATCGGCGTGGCGGCCGCGCGCGCCCCGCGGATCGCGTTCTGCGACGCCGACGACCGCGTGGGCGAGGGCTGGGTCGCGGCCGTGCGCCGGGCGCTCGACGTCCACGAGTTCGTCGCCGGCCCGTTCGAGGGGGCGCTGCTCAACGCCGGGATGCGCTCGGCCGTCACGTGGACCGCGCAGGCGCACGGCTTGACCGTGAAGCCGTTCCTGCCGCAGTTCGTCACCGCCGGCTCGGGGAACATGGGCGTCCGCAGGGAGGTCTTCGAGGAGGTCGGCGGGTTCGACGAGGGCGCGCGCACCGCGGAGGACGACGACTTCTGCCTGCGCGTCCAGCTGCACGGGCACGCGCTCGCCTTCGACCCCGCGATCGTGCTGCACGTCCGTCGTCGGGACGGGCTCTGGGACGTCTGCAAGCAGGCGTACGCCTACGGGGGCGGTGAGCGGCGGCTGCTGCACCGCTACGCCGAGTTCGTCGCCGAGGCGCAGGCCGCGCCGCCCGAGGCGCCCGAGCCTCCGTCGGCAGGAGGCCCGACCGCCGCGGGCGGCCCGAGCGCCCTCCGTCGTGTCACGGCGACGGGGTTCGCCCTCGTCCGTCGGGTCGGGCGCGTCGCGGGTCGCGCGCTCCGCAAGGCCTCGACGGTGCGCCACCCGGGCGACCTGTCGGACGTCGCATGGCGCGTGTGCTGGTCCCTCGGCTGGAGCCTGACCCGGGTCGACCCCGCGACGCCCCAGGTGAGCCGGGCCCACCCCGCGTCCTTGCAGGGCGACCTGCGGCGATGACGGTCGCGGCCCGGGCACGCGCGGCGATCGCCCGCTGGGACGCCGTGGGAGCGCGGCGTCGTGCGACGCGTGCTGGTGCGCTCGGGCACGTCGACCTGCTCGCTCGCGGCGTCTTCGTGAGCACGTCGGACGGTGTCTGGCACCGGTTCGGCACGCCGCTGCCCGGCCACCTGCGCCGGTCGCGCCAGCACGTCGACGTCGTCGGCGCCGAACCGTCCCGGCACCCGGTCCGGGACGCGCTGCTCCAGGTCGCACGGCGGCTCCCCCCGCCCTGGCTCTTCGTCAGCCACGGTCCGTCCGGCCCCTACACCGTGGTCACCACCACGTTCGAGGGCGGGCTGCTGTTCCTCGAGCCGGGGCGCTCCGTCGCCAGGACCATCGAGGCGGCGAGCGCGACCGAGCGCTACGCGGTGCTGCGCCGACGCTTCGCCGAGCACGTCCGGTGCCCGTCGTACCGCGTGCTCGACGACCTGCTCGTCGAGGAGTTCGTCGCCGGCCGGCACCCGCTCGAGCTCGGCGAGGACGAGCGCGTCGCCCTGGTGCGCAGGCTCGTGCTCGACTACGCGCACCTCGCCCGCGGCGAGTGGGAGACCGATCCCCGACGCATCGTCGAGAGCGCCGTGGACCTCGTCCTCCGCGGCCCGCTCCCGGACGGCTTCCCGCCGCCCGCCGAGCTCGCCGCGTTCGTCGCGCGGACCCCCGAGTGGGGCACCGTCCCGTCGGGCGCCGACCCCCAGGTGAACAACCTCGTCGTCGCACCCGACGGCACGCCGGTCCCGATCGACCTCGGCGTCATGGTCCTCGCGCCGTTCTTCGTGTTCCCCGTCGGGATGATCGCGTCCGCCCACGGGGCCGTCCTCGCGGCCTACCTGGACGGCGACCTGGACGCGGCCGTCGGCGACCTGTTCGCGTCCGGTCGGGCGGCGTTCGACGCGACGCCGCGCGACCGCGTCCTCGTGCTCGCGCTGTGGGCGGCCGTGACGTGCTGGTACGAGGCGAGGCGGCTCGCGGCCGTCGACGACGTCGACCGGGTCGGTTCCCTGCTCGCCGAGCAGTGGGACGAGCTCGGGCTAGCGCTTCCCGGCACGCCCGCCTAGGCGGTCGACGAGGACGCGCAGCGGCGTCGCGGGCGCGAAGCGGGCTGCCCACGCCGCGTCCCCGAGCGCCGCCGGGACGTGGCCTCGTGCGGTCGCGGCGGACGCCGCGCGCGCCGCGCTCCACCACGCGAACCGGTCGTTGGCGCGGAGCCGGTCGTCGTACGCGTCGACGAGGTCGCGACGGCCCGCCGCGAGCGCGTCGGCCCGGTGCCGCCGCAGGATCGTCCGCAGGCTCGTCGCGAGGTCGCGGTGGGACCGCGTGGTGTTGGTCGCGTGGTGGCGGTAGTCCACGAGGACGTCGTCGACGAACGCGAAGGGGCCGAGCGCCGCCGCCTTGAGCACGAGGTCGAGGTCCTCTCCCTGCCGGTACCCCGGGTCGAAGCCGCCGACGGCGTCGAAGACCTCCCGACGGATCACGAGGTTCGGGAGCATGACGCCCGGTCCGCGGATCACGGCGCGCCGGTCCACCGCGGCGCGCTGGTCCGCGGCGACGAGCTCCGCGCCGTCGGCGTCGATCGTCCGCATCCCGCAGTAGCTCACCACGGCGTCCGGACGGGCGGCCATGACCTCGGCGTGCCGCCGCAGCCGGTCGGGGTGCCAGCGGTCGTCGTCGTCGAGGAAGGCGACGAGGTCGCCGGACGTCAGCGCGACGCCCGCGTTGCGTGCGGCCGAGACGCCCGCGGGCGCCCGTCGCACCACACGAGGACGCGGCGCGGCGCCCCGCGCCGCCGTCCCCTCGACGATCCGGAGCAGGGCATCAGGGTCGGGCGAGCCGTCGTCGACGACGACGAGCTCGACGGCGGGGTACGACTGCGCGAGGACGGACGCGAGCGCCTCCGCGAGGAACGGCCCGCCGCGGTTCGTCGCGACGACGACGCTCACGCTCGGGAGGGCGGTGCCGTCCCCGTCCGTCTGCCGGACCTCGCCCACGTCGCTCCTCCGTGTCTCCGCATGTCTCCGCATGTCACCGCATGTCACGGCCATGTCTCGGCCGTGTCCCGTCCTGTGCGGCCGCTCCGTACCCGGCCCGCGGACGGACGGGGTGAAATCGGCGGATTCCCGCGGGATCCGTGGCCTGCTGGGGGACAATCTCCCACATGAGGGTCCTCCGCGTCTCGCACAGCGCCGTGGTCGACGCCTGGCGCGAGCGCGAGCGCGAGCTGCGTGCGCGGGGGGTCGACGTCCGGCTGCTGTCGGCGCGCGCGTGGGACGAGGGCGGCACGACCGTCCACCTCGTGCCCCGCCCGGGCGAGCCGGTGCGGGGCGTGCGGACGATCGGGTCGCACCCCGCCCTCTTCGTGTACGACCCGCTCCCCCTGTGGCGCGCGCTCGGGCAGGAGTGGGACGTGCTCGACGTGCACGAGGAGCCCTTCGCGCTCGCGACGGCGCAGGTCCTCCTGCTGCGCCGGCTGCGCGCGGTCGTCTCGCGCCGCCCCGCCCCGCCGTACCTCCTCTACTCCGCGCAGAACCTCGACAAGCGCTACCCGTGGCCGTTCCGGTGGTTCGAGGCGCGCGCGCTGCGCGGTGCTGCGGCCGTGTCGGTCTGCAACGACGAGGCGGGCCGGATCGTGCGCGCCAAGGGCGCCCGAGGGCGCGTCGAGACGGTCCCGCTGGGCGTCGACCCGGCGGTCTTCGCGCCCGACGCCGGTCGGGACGACCGCGCCCCGGATCGCCTCCGCGTGGGGTACGCCGGACGGCTCGCGCACCACAAGGGCGTCGACGTGCTCCTCGCCGCGGTCGCGGGCGACGACCGGCTCGACCTCGTCGTCGCGGGCGACGGCCCGGACCGCGCGGCGCTCGAGGAGGCGGCGCGACCGCTCGGCGACCGGGTCCGGTTCGTCGGCGCGCTCGCGGACGCCGAGCTCGTCGCGTTCTACCGCTCGCTCGACGCGCTCGCCGTCCCGTCGCGCGAGACGCCCGGCTGGGTCGAGCAGTTCGGGCGGGTCGCGGTCGAGGCGATGGCGTGCGGCGTGCCGGTCGTGGCGACCCGCACGGGAGCGCTGCCCGACGTCGTGGGCGGCGCGGGCCTGCTCGTCGCCTCCGAGGACCCGGCCGCCCTGCGCGCCGCGCTCGTGCGCGTCCGCGACGAGGACGGCCTGGCCGACCGCCTGCGCGCAGCGGGGGCGGAGCGCGCGGCGGCGTGCTCGTGGGCCGAGGTCGCCCGCCGCTACGCCGGGCTCTACCGGACGGCGGTCGACGGCGGGCCGGGCTCCGCGCGTGCGCGGCCGACCGACGAGCGCGACCCGTCCGCGGGCGTGCCGCCCGAGGTCGTCGTCGTCGCCTACGGCTCCCCCGCGATGGTGCGCGACGCGCTCGCCCCGCTCGCCGGGAAGTACCCGATCACGGTCGTCGACAACTCGTCCCTGCCCGAGATCCGGGAGATCACCGAGCTCGCGGGCGGGCGCTACCTCGACCCCGGCCGCAACGGCGGGTTCGCCGCGGGGGTGAACCACGCGCTCGCCCACCGCCAGGTGCCCGGCGCCGACGTCCTCCTCCTCAACCCGGACGCCGTCGTGACCTCCGAGGACGTCCAGGCCCTCCACCGCGCGCTCCACGCCGACCCGGGGATCGCGAGCGTGGGGCCGGAGCAGGTGGACGACGACGGCACCCGGGCGCGCGTGGTCTGGCCGTTCCCGTCCCCGGCGGCCACGTGGACGGAGGCCGTCGGGCTCGCGCGGCTGCGCCGGACCCCGGCGGAGCGCTCGTTCGTCATCGGCTCGGTGCTGCTGCTCCGCGCGGCGGCGCTCGACGACGTGGGCGGCTTCGACGAGCGGTTCTTCCTCTACGCGGAGGAGACCGACTGGGCGTACCGCGCGGTGCGGGCCGGGTGGCGGCACGCCGTCGTGCCCGAGGCGCACGCGCTGCACCTCGGCGGCGCGACGAGCAGCGACCCGAGCCGCAGGGAGACGCACTTCCACGCGTCGCAGGAGCGCTACCTGCGCAAGCACCACGGTCGCGCGGGCTGGGCGCTCGCGCGTGCCGGGGCCGTCGTCGGGGCGGCGGCCCGCTCCGTCGCGCTGCGCGGGGACGGTCGCGCGTCCGCGCGGCGGCGGCTGCGGCTCTACCTCGCGGGGCCCGTCCGCACGGAGTCGGCGCTGTGACGCAGCGCGTCCCGCTCCTCCGGCGTCGGCCCGTCCTCTACCGTGCGCCGCGCGTCCCCGGCGCGCTCGCCGCACGCAGCCGGACCGTCGCCGCCTGGCTCCTCGGGGGAGCCGTCGTCGTCGCGCTCCTCGCGCTCCTCGGCTTCGTCGTCCCCGAGCTCCAGACGGCCGCGGTCGGGGGTGCGGTGATCGTCCTGATCGTGGGGCTCACCGCGTACGAGCCGGTCGCCCTGCCGATCCTCGCCATGCCCGCGCTCGTGGTCGTCCAGCGCGTCGGCGGCGGCGGGGTCGACCTCTCGCTCAGCGACTTCGCGCTGTTCGGCGCGTTCTGGTTCGCGCTCTTCTTCTCGCCCCGGCCGTTCTCGCGGCCCATGCGGGCGATGCTCTGGCTGTCGTTCGTCTACCAGGTCGCGACGCTCTTCACGGTGATCGTCAACCCCTTCAGCGCGAACGTCGTCGAGTGGTTCCACGCCTGGGTCTCGGTCGCGGGCGCCCTCGTCCTGGGCTGGGCCGTCGGCCGCTCGGGGCGTGCCCGGCTCGGCCTGACCCTCTTCCTCCTGCCCTGTCTCGCGATCGCGGCCCAGACGTGCCTCGTCGCGCTCCAGCAGCTCGCCGTGGGGAACACCGGCCCGGTGTACGTCGACTGGCCGATCGCGATGCACAAGAACTTCATCGGGTGCGTGCTCGCGTTCGCCGCCCTCACGGCCTACGCACGACCGTGGTGGGTCGGCTGGCCGCGCTGGTTCTCGCTCGGGGCGTTCTGGCTCTGCTCCCTCGGCGTGCTCGCCGCCCAGGCGCGGCAGGCGCTCATCGGGCTCGCGATCGGCATCATGCTCATCACGCTGCGGGGCGACCCCGACCGCAAGCGCTCGAAGCTCATCCTGCTCGCCGCGGTCCCGGCCATCTACTTCGTCGTGCTCGCCGTGCAGGAGCAGCTCGAGTCGGGGAACGAGTTCAACTCCGCGAACCAGCGGCTCACCTGGTACGCCGACTCGATCGACGTGTGGCAGCGCAGTCCCTGGGTCGGCATGGGGCTGCGGTGGTGGACCGCGGGCGTCACGGAGTTCGTCTTCCAGCCGCCCAACGTCGAGCTCGAGGTGCTGACGTCCGCCGGGATCGTCGGGCTCGTCGGGTTCCTCGTGCTGTTCCTCGGCGGGATGGTCGTGCTGTGGCGGATCAACCCCCGCTTCGGGACCCTCGCGTTCTCGATGCTCATGATGCGCTTCGTCCAGGGCCAGTTCGACCTCTTCTGGGTGTCCGTCCAGGTGACGGTGCCCTTCGTCATCGTGGGTGTGTGCCTGGGCGCCGAGGCGTACGCCGAGTCGCGGCAGCGCGCCCGCGACGTGACCGGTCGAGAGCTCCCTCTCGACGAGCTGCGATCCGTGCGGGAGATGGCCGAACGATGACCGACCTGCGGATCCTGCAGATCGCCCCGGAGATCGCCCCGGGCAGCGGCGTCGGCGGCGTCGCGCACCACCTGGAGGAGGCGTTCGAGCGCGCCGGGGTACCGACCGCGCGCTTCACGCTCGCCGACGCGCGCGGCACGTGGCTCCCCGAGCCCGGACCGGGCGTCCGGGGCCGGCTCGTGCTCCTCGCGCGGGTCGTGTGGTTCTCCACGGTCGGGACGGTCCTCGCCCGTCGCCGGGTCGCCCGCGAGCGCCGCGCGAGCCGGGGCGCCGGGGACGCAGTGGTCTCGATCTGCCACAACGACGTCCTCGCCGGCGACGTCTACGTCAACCACGGCATCCTCCGGGTCGCCATGCGGGCGCGCGGCGGGTACGCGTGGCGCATGGCGCGCAACCCGCTGCACCTCTTCACGGCGGCCCGCGACGCGCTCCGGTACCGCGGCCGCGCCCACCGCGTCGTCGTCAACCTCACGCGGTCCGAGCGCGACGCGCTGCGCAGCACGTACCCGCGGCTGCGCGCCCGGGCGGTCGTCATCGGCAACGGGGTCGACGTCGCACGCTTCGCGCCGCCCACGCCCGTCGAGCGTGCCGCTGCCCGTGCCGCGGCGGGCGTGCCCGCGGGCGCCGTCCACGTGGTGTTCGTCGGGCACGAGTTCGACCGCAAGGGCCTCGACCTCGTGCTCGCCGCGGCCGCGGACCTGCCGGACGTCCACGTGAGCGTCGTCGGGGGGACGCCGGACATGCTCGCCGACGTCCGGGCGCGGGTCGCCCGCCTCGGGACGGCCGGCCGCGTGCACCTCGCGGGCCGCGTGCCCGACCCCCGGCCCTGGCTGCACGCCGCCGACGCCCTCGCCCTGCCCAGCGCGTACGAGGCGAACGCGCTCGTCGTCCTCGAGGCGCTCGCGTGCGGGGTCCCGGTCGTCGCGACCCCCGTGGGCTATGCGCCCGACGTGGTCGAGGACGGGGTCACCGGGTGGCTGGTGGACCGGACGATCGAGGGCGTCCGGACCGGTCTCGCGGCCGTCGCCGCCCTGGACGACGACGAGCGTGCCGAGGTCTCGGCGCGCGCGCGTGCCGCCGCCGTGCGGCACGACTGGGACGCCGTCGCACGTCGCTACCTCGAGCTCGCGGCGGCGCTCGCCGCCGCACGATCGGAGCCCCGCCCGTGAGGATCCTCCACGCCGTCCGGTCCGACGGCTTCGCCGGCGTCGAGCGGCACGTGGCGCGCCTCGCGCGCGCGCAGTCGGCCGCTGGCCACGACGTCGCGGTCGTCGGCGGCGCGCTCGACGGCATGCGCGCGACGGTGGACGACCCCACCGTCCCCCTCCTCCCGGCGGCCTCGACCGGCGACGTCGTGCGGGCGCTGCGCCGGCACGCGGCGACGGCGGACGTCGTCCACGTGCACATGACGGCGGCCGAGGTCGCCGCGGCCGTCGCGGCCCGCACGACGCGCGGGTTCCCGCCGGTCGTGTCGACGCGCCACTTCGCCCGGCGGCGCGGCACCGGGGCGCGGGGACGGCTCGTCGCGGTCGTCGCCGCGTCGTCGGTACAGGCCCAGATCGCCATCAGCCGGTACGTCGCGGACCACGTGGAGGGGGACAGCGTGGTGGTGCACCCCGGCGTGGCGGACCGTCCCGACGGGCGCGACGCCGCCGCGCGCGACGACGTCGTGCTGGTCGTGCAGCGGCTCGAGGCCGAGAAGCGCACCGACCTCGCGCTCGAGGCGTTCGCGGCCTCCGAGCTCGCGGGCCGCGGCTGGCGGCTCGAGGTCGCGGGCGACGGCGCGCAGCGGACGGCGCTCGAAGGCCTCTCCCGGTCGCTCGGCATCGAGGGCGCCACGTCGTTCCTCGGGGCGCGCGACGACGTCGACGCCCTCCTGGGCCGCGCGGGCCTGCTCGTCGCGCCGTGCCCCGTGGAGGGGCTGGGGCTGAGCGTGCTCGAGGCGATGGCGAGCGGCCTGCCGGTCGTCGCGTCCGCGGCGGGCGGGCACCGCGAGACGCTCGGCGGGATCGACCCGCTCACGCTCTACCCCGCGCTCGACCCGGTCGCCGCGGGCCGCTCCCTGGCCGTGCTCGCAGCCGACCCCGGGCGCCGCGACGCGTGCGCCGCCGCCGGCCGCGCCGCGCAGCGCGCGCGCTTCACGCCCGCGGCGCAGGTCGCCGGGACGGACGCGGTCTACCGCGCGGTGCTCGCGTGACGGCCGCCGCGGGCGCCGTGGGCGATGTGGGCGCGGGCGACGTCGTCGTCCTGTCGCTCGAGCGCTGGGACGACGTGTGGCGCCGCAACCAGTACCTCGTCGCGGAGCTGTGCCGCGCCGACCCGACGGCCCGCGTGCTGTTCGTCGAGCCGGCGGCCGACCCGCTCCACCGGCTCAGCCGGCGCGGCGTCCCCCGCCCCGGCCGCGGTCTGCGCACCGCGCCCGACGTGGACGGGATCGCCCCGGGGCGCGTGCTCCTCCACGAGCCGACCAAGTGGCTCCCTCGCAGGGTCGACCCGCGCGCGGACGCACGGCTCGCACGGTCGGTCGAGCGCGCCGTGGCCCGCGTCGGCCTGCGCCGCCCGGTGCTCTGGGTCAACGACCCCTCCGGCGCCGCGGTCGTGCGGCGCACGGGCTGGCCCGCGCTCTACGACGTCACCGACGACTGGCTCGCCGCCGACCGCTCCCCCGCCGAGCACGCTCGGCTGGTCGAGGACGAGGCGACGCTGCTGGAGCGGTGCGCCGAGGTCACGGTGTGCTCCTCGGGCCTGGTCGCGCGCAAGGGGGCGATCCGCGACGTGACGCTCCTGACGAACGGCGTCGACCTCGACCGCTACCGCGGCGCGTACGACCGTCCGTCCGACCTCCCCGCCGGCCCGGTCGCGCTCTACGTCGGGACCGTGCACCCCGACCGGTTCGACGTCCCGCTGCTGCTCGCCACGGCCCGCGCGCTCGACGGGCGCGCCCGCGTGGTGCTCGTCGGCCCGGTGGTGGACCTCTCCGCCGCCGAGCACGCCGACCTCGCACGCGCCGAGGTCGTGCTCCTCGGTGCCCGTCCCTGGACCGACGTTCCCGCCTACCTGCGCCACGCCGACGTCCTGCTCGTCCCGCACGTCGTCGACGCGTTCACGGACAGCCTGGACCCCATCAAGCTCTACGAGTACCGGGCCGTCGAGCGGCCCGTGGTGTCGACGCCCGTGGCCGGGTTCCGGGACGAGCCCGGGGTGCGGGTCGCCGCCGGCGAGGGCTTCCCGACGGCGGTGCTCGCCGCGCTCGGCGACGCGGCGCCCCCGCGCGCCGACCGGCTCGCCACCGAACCGCCCGACGTCCCGACCTGGCGCGGCCAGGCCGCGCTCATGCGCGCGGCGCTGGCCCGGACACGGACGTCCAGACGTCCGTGAGCACCCGCGCCGTGCGCCCCACGGGGAACCTGCGGAGCGCCGACGCGCGCGCCCGGAGCGCGCGATCGCGGGCCGCGGCCGGGTCGTGCAGCACGTCGAGCAGCGCCGCCGCGATCGCCTCGGCGTCGCCGGGCGGGACGAGGAGCCCGAGCGGGTCACGTCCTTCCTCGGGGTCGTCGAGGATCTCCTCGACGCCGCCCGCCCGCGTCGCGACGACCGGGACGCCCCGGACCATCGCCTCGACGACGACCTGGCCGAACGGCTCGGGCACGGGCGACGCGTGCACGCACACCGCCGCCCCGTCGAGCTCCGCCCGCGGATCCGGCACGAAGCCGACGAGGTCGACGTGGTCGTCGAGCCCGAGCCGGGTCACCTCGGCCCGGACCAGCGCCGCGTAGTCCTCGGCCCCGAACGCCGGCTCTCCGACGACCCGCAGCCGCGCCGTCGGCACCGCGTCCACGACCGTGCGCAGCGCGCGCACGACCTCGAGCTGGCCCTTGGTCGGGCTGAGCCGTCCGACCATGACGACCACGGGCTGCGGAGCCCCGGAGCGGGCCGCGAGCGCGCGCTCGGCGCCCACCACCTGCTCCGGCGCGAACCCCGGGTACGCGACGGCCGTCACCACGGGCAGCGTCTCTGCCGTCGCGCGCGAGTTCGCGACCACCGCCGCGGGGACCCGGCGCGCCAGGCCGCGCACGACCCGGACGAGCGGTCCGGGCAGGTAGTCGGGGGCGATGCGGTCGTGGACGTGCCACACCAGCGGCCGCCGCGCGAGCGCCGCGGGCACGATCCCCAGGAGGTCGGCCTTGAGCGACGTCGTGTGCACGACGTCGGGCCGCAGGGCGCGCACCCGACGCACGAGCCGCCAGAGGAACGGGAGCGTCCGCAGGGCGCCCGTGAGCGTCGACGGCGACAACCGCCCGGCGCGCTCCCGGTCGGCCGTCGCCACCGACGGCGCGAGCACGACGACGTCGACCCGCACGCCGATCTCCTCGAGGCGCGCGCGCAGGGGGCCGTCGGCGAAGAGCAGGACCCGCACGTCCACCTCGGGCCCGAGCGCCGCGCACGTGCGCACGAGCGCGAGCTCCGCCCCGCCGAGCTCCGCGGTGTGGTCGAGGACGAGGACCCGGAGCGGCGGACCGCCCGGGGCGGTCACCACCGGAACGGGCGCTTGCGCTCGTCGGGCGCGGGCTCGTCACCGGTGTCGTCCGGTGTGGCCGGCTCGACCTTGCTCCACGCCGGCGAGAGCACGGCGTTCCGCTTGCCCGGACCCTGCGAGGCGCCGGGCGCGACAGGACCGTCGGGCGCCGTGGACGCGCTGCCGACGGCCCCGGCGGGCGGCGCGGCGCGCCCCGCGGCCTCGTCGACCGCGACCGCCGCCGCGGCGACCGACGCGCGTCGCGTGCCGACCGTGCGCGCGGCCTCGTCCCGGGCGGGCTCCTCCTCCGGCCGGCCGGACCGCGCCGGCCCGGACGGCTCGGCGGGGGCGGGCGCCGGCGCTGCGGCCCGTGCCTCGCCGGCGCCGGTCTCCTGCTCCGTGTCGTCGCCGTACGTGGACGCGTAGAGCATCCGCCGGTCGCCCGTGACCCCGGTGAGCGCGATGCCGAGCAGCGGGACGTTGCTGACGCGCAGCCGCTCCGTCGCCTCGGCGAGCACCGCACGGTCGGTACGTCCGGCCGACGCGATGAGCACGACCCCGTTCGCGTAGCCGCCGAGGATCGTCGCGTCGGCCGCGGCCAGGACCGGGGGCGCGTCCACCACGACGACCTCCGCGTGGTCGCGCAGGCTCCGGACGAGCGCCCGCGCACGCTCCGTGGCGAGGAAGTCCGCCGGGTCCATCTCCTCCTCCGGCACCGGCATG
Organism: Cellulosimicrobium sp. 22598; assembly: GCF_052044445.1. Lineage (NCBI taxonomy): Bacteria > Bacillati > Actinomycetota > Actinomycetes > Micrococcales > Promicromonosporaceae > Cellulosimicrobium > Cellulosimicrobium sp. 22598. Next base: position 243,902 of record NZ_JBQEMZ010000003.1, on the reverse strand, counting down.
ACCCGCAGGTTCGGCACCGCGGTCGGGCGCAGCTCCTGATCCTGGCCCTTCCCGTCCCAGTCGTCGGGGGCCGGGAGCATGCGGTCGAGCTGCGGGCGCCGCAGGTCGCCGGACAGCGCCACCGTGCGGCGCCCGCTCAGCGCGAACGAGGCCGCGAGGTTCGCCGTGATGAACGAGCGCGGTGCCGACGGGTCGGCCGCCGTGACGACGACGACCGTGTGCTTCATGCCGGCCGTGGACACCTGCACAGCGGTGCGGAGCTCGCGGATCGACTCCGTGAAGGGCGTCGCGACCTTGCTCGCGACGGGCAGGGCCTGGGTGTGCGTGAACTCCTTCTCCGCAGGCCGCGTGCCGTAGAGCTCCGCGAGGACCGGCGTGTCCGTGAGCCGTGTGGACTCGGCCGCGCTCCGGACCCGGACGTCGAGCCCCCGCCGGGCGAACGCCAGCCCGATGCCCGCCACGAGGCCCACGAGCAGGGCCAGCGCCAGCACCGTGAGCCGCGAGAGCCCGAGGGGCTCGGCCCCCGTCGCCGGTGCCGCGACCTCGCCCGGCACGGCGATGCCGCGCAGCGAGTTGATCTGCACGGTGAGCGCGGAGTAGTCGCCGACGATGATGTCCTGCTCGGCGAGCGCCAGCGGGTCCTCCGGGTCTGCCCCCAGCCGCTGGCGGACGCCCGCGAGCTGGTCGGCGAGCGCCTGGCGACGGGCCTCGAGCTCGGCGACCTGGTCGGCCTGGATCGTGACGAGCTGCGCCGCGTAGGCGTCCGCGAACGCGTTCGCCACCTCGACGGACCGCGCCTCCTCGGTCGTCGTGGCGTGGATCGCCACCGTCTTGGTCTCGCCGTCGACGTCGGCCGACACCTGGTCCGCCAGCTCGTCCGCCGCCTCGGGCTCGCCGAGCGCGGCGGCCGCGGCGGCCGCGACCTCGGGCGACGTCACGTCCTCGGCGTCGGTCACGACCGTGACCTCGACGAGCGACTCCCCGCCCTGCGCGCTCTGCACGCCGTAGAGCTGGACCGTCGCGGTCGCGCGGTACATCGTCTCCTGCCGGTCGACGTAGAACAGCGCGGCGCCGACCACGACGAGGATCGCGGCGAGCACGTAGTACTTGCCCGCCCAGACGGTGCGGAGGAACTCCCTGATGGTCATCGCTGCGCTCTCCCCCCACCGGGCCGACCCGTACCGACGGTGTGGCCCTGCTGCTGGGCCACCACGCCACGCAGCCGCGCGACGAACCGTTCACGGCCGAACGTCGCGACGTGCGCCGTGACCGCGTCATCATCCCACGTGCGCCCCGCCGCCACCTCGACGGCCTCGGCGACGAGGTCGGGCCGCGGCGCGTCGAAGAAGACCCCGTTGACGCCGTCCACGACCGTGTCGAGGTAGCCCCCGTCGCGCAGCACCACGCTCGGCCGACCGAACGCCCCGGCCTCCAGCGGCGAGAGCCCGTAGTCCTCGTACGACGCCGCGACGAGCGCCGACGCGTTCCGGTAGACCCAGCGCAGCGTCGCATCGTCGACACGGCCGAGCAGGTGCACCCGGCCGCCCCCGCGCGCGGCCTGCGCCTCCAGCCGGGCGCGGTCGGGGCCGTCCCCGACGACGACGAGCTCACGCCCCGTCGAGAGCGCCGCCTCGACGACGACGTCGACGTTCTTGTACGGCAGCAGGCGTGCCACGCACAGGAGGAAGCCGGGCTCCACGCCGGGGACGGCACGCTCCTCGCCGTCGGGCAGCATCGCCGGCGGCGGCGCGAGCACCTCCGCCTCGATCCCGTAGGCGTCACGGATCGCGCGCTGCGTGACGGTCGAGTTGGCGAGGTAGACGTCCGCGCGCCGCGCGGCGGCACCGTCCCACCGGCGCAGCCCCGGGGAGAGGAGACCGAGCGCGGTGGCCGCAGCACGTCGTCGGGCCCGGTGCGCCGCGGAGCCCTCGGACGGCCCGAGGTACCGGTCGCGCTGGTACAGCCACCGCGCCGGGGCGTGGCAGTAGACGACCGTGCGCCGCGCCCCGCGATAGCCGTGCGCCCACCCGGTGGAGGACGCGAGCAGGACGTCGGCCTCGACGCGCTGGCGGTCGACCGCGGGCGCGAGGAACGGGAGCGCGACCCGGTGGTGCCGGCGCAGCAGCGCGGCCCGGTCGAGGGCGGACGTGCGCAGGTCGAGCGAGCCGAACTCGGGGAACGTCCCGGCCGGGTCGTACAGCGTCGTGTACATCGGCGCGCCGGGGAACGCGTCGGCGAGCAGCAGCGCGACCCGCTCCGCGCCGCCACGCTGGGTCGCGTAGTCGTGCGCGAGCGCGACACCGTGGGTCATCGGTCCTCCCTCGCGAACGCAGGCAACCAGCCTAGGTCGGAGGGGCGGGCCGGAGAGGGGGACGAAGGGACCTCACCCGGGTGAAAAGGGGCGTCACGACGCGCTCGACGCGGCCTACGCCCTGGTGTGGAACTTCCCCTGGGCGGCGAGCAGGCCCTCGGTGAGCAGCATCTCGACGGCGTCCGCGGCGTCGTCGAGCAGGAACGGGAGCTCCTTGGCCTCGGGTCCCTTGAAGTCCTTGAGCACGAAGTCCGCGGTGTCCTGGCGGCCCGGGGGGCGCCCGACGCCCCCGCGCACGCGCACGTAGTCCTTGGTGCCCAGGGCCTTGCTGATGTCGCGCAGGCCGTTGTGCCCACCCTCGCCGCCGCCGATCTTCAGCTTCACGGCGCCGAACGGGATGTCGACCTCGTCGTGGACCACGACGACGTGGTCCGGGTCGATCCCGTAGTACTTCGCGAGCCCGGACACAGGTCCCCCGGAGACGTTCATGTACGTCGTGGGCTTCGCGAGGACGACGCGCGGCCCGGGCCGTCCGCCCGGCAGCATGCCGATGCGGGCCTCGGCGACGGCGGCCTGCGCCCGCGGGTGGCGCGCGAACCGTGCGGCGGCGCGCCCCGCGAGGACGTCGAGGACCATGTGGCCCAGGTTGTGGCGGTTGCCCGCGTACGTCGGCCCGGGGTTGCCGAGCCCGACGACGAGCCACGGCTGGTCGGTCATGTCGTCCCTCGTCCTTCGTCCGGGTCCCGCCCCGGGCGGCACGCCGGCGGGAGGTGGTGCAGGTGGTGGTGCGGGCGCACGGACGCCCGGCACCGTCACGGTACCGGGCGTCCGACGCGGGTCGTCGTGGCGTCAGCCGACGACGGGGAGGGTCACTCCGCGGCGGCCTCGGCCGGGGCGGCGTCCTCGGCGGCCTCGTCCTCGGCAGCCTCGACCTTGGGCTCGCTGACGATGAGGACGTCGGCCGAGGCGTCCGTCACGAGCGTGACGCCCTCCGGCAGCGTGACGTCGCCCGCGTACACGACCGAGCCGGCCTCGAGGCCGTCGACGGAGACCTCGATCGCGTCGGGCAGGCGCGTCGCGTCCGCCTCGACCACGAGGGTGAGCTGCTCGAGCAGGTGGATCGTGCCGGGGACGGGCTCGCCGACGACGTGCACCGGCACCTCGACCTCGACCTTCTCGCCCTTCTTCACGATGAGGAGGTCGACGTGCTCGATGACGTTGCGGACCGGCTCGCGCTGGACGTCCTTGGCGATCGCGAGCTGGGCCTTGCCGTCGAGCTCGATCGAGAACAGCGCGTTCGAGTGCTTGAGCGCCATCATCGTCTCGTGACCCGGCAGGGTCACGTGCAGCGGGTCGGTGCCGTGGCCGTAGAGGACCGCGGGGATCTTGCCGGCGCGGCGGACGCGGCGGGCGGCACCCTTGCCGAACTCGGTGCGGGCCTCGGCGGCGAGCTTGATCTCAGACACGTGGATCACTCCTGGAAGAACGTTGCGGGCCGGCCGCCAGTGGGGAGCGGTCGGCTGTCCGGACGGTTGAGAGGGCCACCCGGACGGGCGGCTGCGTCGGCGCGGGACGAATGACGGGCGCGCAGGAGGACGACCGCCCAGTCGATAACGGAGATCCAACAGGTCTGGCTGACACTCGCGGTCCCGCGCCGCCGGTGTGCTCACCGGTCCAGCGCTGCCGGCCGTCAGACGTCCCTCGCCGAGGCAACCTGACTACTGTACCCGGGCGGGACGGCCGGACGAAACCCGCGCCCGCTCCCCGCCGAGGACCGGGGGTCAGCTCGTCGCTGCCGCGGTCGCGGCGACCGTGGCGCCCACGAGGATCGCCGCGGTGACCTCCTCGACGTAGGCGCGCACCGCCTCGCTCGCCCAGCTCTGCCGCGCGATCTCCCGCGCACGGGCGTCGACGGCGCGGCGCCGCGGCCCCGTCGCCTCGTGCCCGGCGTCGGCCACGGCCGGTGCGCCGGGCGCCCCGCCCGCCGCGAGCACCCGGCCCGCCTGCCCGGTCGCCGCGAGGATCGCGACCAGGGCGGCCGTCCGCAGGTCCGGCGCACCGCCGTCGACCAGGACGCGCCACAGGTCGGCCCGCACGCCCTCCTCGTGGCGCGTGTCCGCCGCGGGCCATCGCGTGGTCGGGAAGATCCCGAGCACGCGGCCCTCCTCACGTCGCAGGACCCCGCGCTCGGCGAGCGAGGCGATCGCGCGGGACGCCGGCTTGAGCTTCGCGAGGGGCGCCACGAGCGCCTTGGGCTTCGACCCCTCGCGCGACCGCACGACGGTCAGCGCCTCGTCGAGCAGCGCGTTGCCGGTCGGGGACGCGTCCCGTACGACGATGCGGCCGACCCGCCCGCCGTCGCCGTCGCCCGCGAGGTCCGCGCGCCCCAGGAGCGCCAGCTCGACGAGGAGCGCCCCCGCGGCGACCTGCTCGCGGTACGAGGCGTCGACGACGGCCTTCCCGGTCACGTCGTCGAGCGTGAGCAGCAGGTAGTCCTCGAGGATGAGCATGGTCCTCACGCTACGGCGCGCACCGGCCGGGGACACCTGCCTTTTGTCATGGCCGAGGCGTGCGAGGCGCACGGTCGCCCGCCGCGCGACGTCAGTCCGCGAGCTCCCAGCGGACGGTGACGCTCGCACGGACCTCCTGCGTGCCCGGCTCGACGACGAGCGCGTCGCTCGCGGCCTTGGCAGCCATCAGGCGCGGCACCGGGCCGGGCCCGCCGACGTCCTCGCGGACCTCCACGACCGGGCCGAGCGAGCGGCCCGCGAGCCGGGCGTACTGCTCGGCGCGCGCACGGGCGTCGGCGAACGCGGCGTCGCGCGCCGCGACGGCGAGCGGGCCGGGGTCGCCGACGGCGAGGCTCGTCGAGTCGAGGCGCGCGACGGGCCCCGCCGCGTCGAGGGCGGCGCGGACGATCTCGCCGCACGCCGCGACGTCGCGCACGGTCGCGCGCAGGGTGAGCCGTGCCGTCGTGCGCGGGCCGTCGTCGCGCTGCTCCGTCCACGTCGACGTCTGGGACGTGCGCACGTCCGCGGCGTCGACGCCCGCCGCGACGAGCGCGTCATGCGCCGCGGCGAGCCCCGCGTTCGCCCGGTCGAGGGCCTCCTGGACGCCGGGCGCGCTCGACTCCGCGCCCAGCTCGACGACCGCGACGTCCGGTGCCGCGGTCACCGCCCCCTGACCGGTGGTCGTCACTCCCGAGCCGCCCACGACCCCTCCCGTCAGCTGTTGCCGTCGAAGAGCGAGGTGACCGACCCGTCGTCGAACACCTCGCGGATGGCGCGCGCGACGAGCGGCGCGATGGAGAGCACGGTGAGCTGCGGGAACTGCTTGTCCGCGGCGATGGGCAGCGTGTCGGTGATGACGACCTCGCTCGCCCCGCACTCGGAGAGGCGCTGCGCCGCCGGGTCGGACAGCACGCCGTGCGTCGCCGCCACGATGACCGACCGCGCCCCCGCGGCGAGGATGACGCGCACCGCCTCGGCGATGGTGCCGCCGGTGTCGATGAGGTCGTCGACCAGCACGCAGTCGCGGCCCTCGACGTCGCCGACGACGCGGTTGGCGACCGCCTGGTTCGGGCGCGTCACGTCGCGCGTCTTGTGCACGAACGCGAGCGGCCCGCCGCCGAGCTTCGCGGCCCACTGCTCGGCGACGCGGATGCGGCCGGCGTCCGGAGAGACGACCGTGACGTTCGACGTGTCGACGCGCGTGCGCACGTAGTCGGTGAGGATCGGCATCGCCCACAGGTGGTCGACCGGGCCGTCGAAGAAGCCCTGCGTCTGCGCGGCGTGCAGGTCGACGCTCATGAGGCGGTCCGCGCCCGCGGCGGTGAACAGGTCGGACATGAGGCGGGCCGAGATCGGCTCGCGGCCGCGGTGCTTCTTGTCCTGGCGGGCGTAGCCGTAGAACGGCTGGACGACCGTGATGGTGCGGGCCGAGGCGCGCTTGGCCGCGTCGACCATGAGCAGCTGCTCCATGATCCACTGGTTGATCGGCGCGGTGTGGCTCTGGAGGATGAAGACGTCGGCGCCGCGCACCGACTCGCCGAACCGGACGTAGATCTCGCCGTTCGCGAAGTCGTACGCGGTCGTGGGCAGCAGGTCGATGCCCAGCTCCCGCGCGACGTCGTTGGCCAGCTCGGGGTGCGCGCGCCCCGAGGCGAGGACGAGGGACTTCTCCCCGTTGCCGGCGATCGTGCTGCTCATACCAGTGGGTTCCTTCGGTGGTGTTTCCGGGTGCGGGGTAGGTCTGAGGAGGTCTCGGCCGGTCGCGGTCAGTCTGCCGTGGTCGCGGGGCGACCGCCACGCAGCGCCTCGAGCGTGTGCTCCAGCTCGGGCCCGGGCGGCGGCGGGGTCGGGCGCTCGGCGGTCGCGGCGGCGCTCTGGTCCGCGAGCTGCGCCTGGGCCTGCGCACCGAGCGGCGGCGCCTCGGGGTCGCTCGCGCGCGCGGCGGCCGCGGCGTCGGCCGCCGGGGTGCCGGGGCGGCGGCGCTCGACCCAGCCCTCGATGTTGCGCTGCTGCCCGCCGCTCACCCCGAGCGCACCCGCGGGCACGTCGCGGCGGATGACCGAGCCGGCGGCGGTGTAGGCGCCGTCGCCCACGGACACCGGCGCGACGAACATGTTGTCCGCGCCCGTGCGCGCGTGCGAGCCGATCACCGTGCGGTGCTTGTGGACGCCGTCGTAGTTGACGGTGACCGACGCGGCGCCGATGTTCGTGTGCTCGCCGATCGTCGCGTCCCCCACGTAGGACAGGTGCGGGATCTTGGAACCCTCGCCGATCTCCGCGTTCTTCGTCTCGACGAACGTGCCGATCTTGCCGTGGGCGCCGAGCACGGTGCCGGGCCGCAGGTAGGCGAACGGGCCGACGGACGTGCCCGCCCCCAGGACCGCGAGGCTGCCGTGCGTCCGGGTCACCGTCGCGCCCGCGCCGACCTCGGTGTCGGTGAGCGTCGTGTCCGGGCCGATCGTCGCGCCCTCGGCGACGACCGTCGCCCCGTGGAGCTGCGTGCCGGGGAGCAGGGTCACGTCGCGCGCGAGCTCGACGTCGACGTCGACCCACGTCGTCGCCGGGTCGACGACGGTCACGCCCTCGCGCATCCAGTCCTCGAGGATCCGGCGGTTGAGCTCCGCGCGCAGCGTCGCGAGCTGCACGCGGTCGTTGACGCCCTCGACGATCGTCGGGTCCGCCGAGACGAGCGCCCGGACCGTGCCGCCCTCGGCGCGCGCCGCCGCGACGACGTCCGTCAGGTAGACCTCGCCCTGCGCGTTGTCGCGGCCGAGCGTGCCCAGGCCGCGCCGCAGGACCGCGGCGTCGAACACGTAGATCGACGCGTTGACCTCGCGGATCGCGCGCTCGTCGGCCGACGCGTCCTTGTGCTCGACGATCCGCTGCACGTCGCCCGACCCGTCGCGCACGACGCGCCCGTAGCCGGTCGCGTCCTCGAGCTCGGTCGTCAGCATCGTCACCGCGTTGCCGTCCACGACGTGCGCGGCGAGGAGCTGGGCGAGCGTGCCGCCGTCGAGCAGGGGGGTGTCGCCCGCGGTCACGACCACGGGGCCCTCGAGCCCGTCGCCGAGGCCGCGCCCCTCCTCGCCGTCGGGCACGCCGTGCAGCAGCGCCTGCGCATGGGCCTTGGCGTCGAGCGCGGCGAGCGCGCACTGCACCGCGCGCCCGGTGCCGGGGATCTCGTCCTGGTCCACGACCACCACGTCCGGGTCGACCGAGACGGCGTGCTCGGCGACGCGGTCGCGCTCGTGCCGCACGACGACGGCGAGCAGCGCCGGGTCGAGCGAGCGCGCGGCGACGAGCACGTGCCCGAGCAGGCTGCGACCCGCGAGCGTGTGGAGCATCTTCGGGGTGGACGACTTCATCCGCGTGCCCTCGCCGGCGGCGAGGACGATCACGGCAGCGGGGGCGACGGCGGGGTCGGTTCCCTGCTGAGCTTCCATGGGTGTTCCCCTCGGGATCGGTGGCACGAGCTCCGCCCCCAGGACTCGAACCTGGACCAAGGGCACCAAAAACCCTTGTGCTGCCGATTACACCAAGGCGGATCGGACCCGGCGACGCTCGCGCCCGGTGCGTTCCCGGGCCACGACGGGCGGGGTGGGTCCGGGAACAGTCTGCCAGGTCGCTCCCCGTGCCCGACGCCGGTCGTGCCCGTCTCGTCCGGTCCGCACCCCGGTCCCCGCTCACCGTGGTAGTTGCCTGCGCCACACCCGTGCGCGTGCGCACGCGGGGCGCGGCGGCGGGTGCACGGCATGATGGACCCCGTGGCCGAGTCCAGACGCACCCCCCGATCCCGCATGACCGCGAGCCAGCGGCGCGAGCAGCTGCTCGCCGTGAGCCGCGGGCTCTTCGCCGAGAAGGGGTTCGAGGGGACGAGCGTCGAGGAGATCGCCGCGCGCGCCGAGGTGTCCAAGCCCGTCGTGTACGAGCACTTCGGCGGCAAGGAGGGCATCTACGCCGTCGTCGTGGACCGCGAGGTCCAGGCGCTCACGGCGGCGCTCTCCGGCGCGCTCGACGAGGGCGGCCACCCCAAGGTCCTGCTCGAGCGCACCGCGCTCGCGCTCCTCTCCTACATCGAGGCGTCCGAGGACGGGTTCCGCATCCTCGTGCGCGACTCCCCCGTCGCCCAGGCCACGGGGACGTTCTCCAGCCTCATCGGCGACGTCGCGACCCAGGTCGAGCACCTGCTCGCCCACCAGTTCCGCACGCGCGGTCTCGACCCGAAGGTCGCGCCCATCTACGCGCAGATGCTCGTCGGCATGGTCGCGCTCACCGGGCAGTACTGGCTCGACGTGCGCTCGCCCAAGAAGACCGAGGTCGCGGCGCACCTCGTCAACCTCGCGTGGAACGGCCTCGCGGACATGGAGAAGCGCCCGCACCTCATCACGACCAAGTCCTGACGCGTCCGTCCACGGGGCGCCCGGGGAAACTTCTCCGAACCCGCGTCATGGCGCCCGGGCGCACCCGTCTCTCCTTGCGGAAGCACGAGACCGACGAAGCGGGGCACTTCATGCACGGGCACGACCGGTCCACCGACCGCACGCACGAGGACCGTCGGGACGAGATCCGTCCCACGGTCTGGGGGTACTCGACCTGGACGACGGCGCGCTGCCTCCACGGGGCCGTCGCCGGGGCGCCGGACCGCATCGTCCAGCGCACCGACGTGCTGGTCCCCGGCCTGACCCCCCGCGAGCTCGACCGGGTGCGGCGGCACGCCGAGTGGCACGCGTCGGTCGACGGCGTGCGCCTGGGGCTCGTCGCGGGCGCGGCGACCGCGATCGCCGCCGTCCTCGTCGGGCACGCCCTGGAGCCCGTCGCCCTCGTCCTCGTCGCCGCGGTCCTCGGCGTCTCGGCCGCGCTCCTCACGCGCGTCCTCCTGCACGTCGCCGGCCCCCGGCTCTCGCGCGTCGAGCGCCGGGCCCTGCGCGACGCCGTCGAGATCCGACGCGTGCGCATCGCGCCCCCGACGTCGGCGGGCATGCGCGTCCTCGTCGCGATGAGCGCCGTCGAGTCGGTCTCCGCGCGTCTCGACGAGCGGGAGGCCGCGATCGCGCGCGAGCTCCTCTGGGCCGCGCTCGACGCCGTCCGGCGCGACGACGTCGCCGACGTCGACCACGCGACCGGCGCGATGCTCCGCCTCACCGTGCGGGCCGCGCGCTCCCCCCTGCCGCCCGTGCGCGACGAGCACCGGGGCTGAGCGCCCGCCCCGGTCCCGGGGACGGCCCGCCCGGGCCGTCGGGTGGGTGCAGGACGTGACATCTGTCCCGTGCCGGACGCGCGACCCCGTGGTTGTCTGGGGCGCATGGCGACACTCGAGATCGACTCGCTGACCAAGACCTACGGCGACGTGCGCGCCCTGCGCGGGACGTCGTTCGACGTGCGCTCCGGGGAGATCTTCGGCTTCGTCGGCTCCAACGGCGCCGGCAAGACCACGACCATGCGCATCGTCCTCGGCGTGCTCGCCGCCGACGGCGGCCAGGTGCGCTGGGACGGGCGGCCGATCGACCTCGCCGCGCGGCGGCGCATCGGCTACATGCCCGAGGAACGCGGGCTCTACCCGCGCATGAAGGTCGGCGAGCAGCTCGTCTACCTCGCGCGGCTGCACGGGCTGTCCGCCGCCGAGGCGAAGGACGCGATGGAACGCTGGACCACGACCCTCGGCGTCGAGGCCCGCCGCGGCGACGAGGTGCAGAAGCTCTCGCTCGGCAACCAGCAGCGCGTCCAGCTCGCCGCCGCGCTCACCCACGACCCCGAGCTGCTCGTGCTCGACGAGCCGTTCAGCGGGCTCGACCCCGTCGCCGTCGACGTCATGAGCAACGTGCTGCGCGACCGCGCCGAGGCGGGCGTCCCCGTCGTCTTCTCCTCGCACCAGCTCGACCTCGTGGAGCGCCTGTGCGACCGGGTCGGGATCATCAAGGACGGCGCGATGGTCGAGGTCGGCACGATCGACGAGCTCCGCCGGACCGAGACCGAGAGGTGGGTCGTGGACGGGCCGCCCGGGGCGACGTGGATCGGCGCCGTGCCCGACGCACGGGCCGTCAGCCTGGAGGGGTCCCGCACCGTCGTCGAGCTCGCGCAGGGCGACCAGACCGCGGGCGACGGCGCCGCCGTCGACGGGGCGAGCGGGCGCGAGCAGGCCGTGCTGCGCGCGGCGCTCGCCGCCGGACCGGTGCACGAGTTCTCGCTCGTCCGGCCGTCGCTCACCGAGCTGTACCGCGACGTCGTGAGCGCCGAGGAGAAGCCGGCCGCCGCGGCCGCCGAGACCGTGGAGGTGGGGGCATGAGCACGGGGACCTCGTTGACGTCCTGGGGCGCGATCCGCCTCGTCGCGAGCCGCGAGATCATGACGCGGCTCCGCTCGAAGTCGTTCGTCTGGCTCACCGTGATCCTCGTCGGCGCGGTCGTGCTCGGCGGGCTCGTGCTCAACGCCGCGAGCTCGTCCGGCCCGACCGCCGAGCGCGTCGGCGTCACGCCGCAGACCGCCGCGCTCGCGGAGTCGATCGAGGCCACGGGCGGCACGCTCGGCACCGAGGTCGAGACCGTCGACGTCGCCGACGACACCGCGGGCGAGGGCCAGGTGCGCGACGGCGACCTCGACGCCCTCGTCACCGGCTCCGCCGACGCGCCCACCGTCGTCGTGGACACCGAGCTCTCCCCCGGCCTCACGGCCGTCTTCACGACCCTCGCCCAGCAGACCGCGCTGTCCGACGCCGTCGCGAGCCTCGGCGGCGACCCCGCCCAGGTCGCGGGCGACATCGCGACCGCCGAGCCGACCGTCCGCACGATCGGCGAACCCAGCGAGTTCGACCCGACCCGCTACGTCACCGGCCTCGTCACCGGGATCCTGCTCTTCATGGCCATCATGATCAGCGGCCAGCTCATCGCGCAGGGCGTCGTCGAGGAGAAGACGAGCCGCGTCGTCGAGCTCCTGCTCTCGACCGTCCGGCCCTGGCAGCTCATGGCGGGCAAGGTGCTCGGGATCGGCCTGGTGGGGCTGGGGCAGGTCGCGCTCGTCGTGCTCGCAGGCGTCGGGACCGCGCTCGGCCTCGGCCTCGTCGACACGTCGACGATCGACCTCGGCACCGCGGCCGTCTGGGCGCTCGTGTGGTTCGTCGTCGGGTTCGTGAGCTACGCGCTCCTCATGGCCGGCCTCGGCGCGCTCGTCTCGCGCCAGGAGGACGTCGGCGCCGTCACGACCCCCGTCACGTTCCTCATGATCGTGCCGTACGTCGTGGGCATCTCCGTCGCGCCCTGGGCCCCGGACAACCCGCTCGTCGTGTGGCTGTCGTTCGTCCCGCTGTGCTCGCCGCTCCTCATGCCCGTGCGCATCGCGCTCGGCAGCGCCGAGACCTGGGAGGCGCTCCTCGCGCTCGGCCTCTCGCTCGCCGTCGTCCCCGTGCTCGTGTGGCTCGCCGCGAAGATCTACTCCAACGCGGTCCTGCGCACCGGCGCCCGCGTCCGGCTCAAGGACGCCCTGCGCACCACCTGACCCGGGGCCACGCGAGGTAGAACCGTGGTCGGCCGAGGTAGAGCCCTGGTCGGCCGAGGTAGAGCCCTGGTCGGCCGAGGTAGAGCCGTGGTTGGTCGAGGTAGAGCCGTGGTCGCGCGGGGTAGAGCCGTGGTCGCGCGGGGTAGAGCCGTGGTCGCGCGGGGTAGAGCCGTGGTCGTGCCCGACGGCGTGTGGTCGCGTTGGGTGGTCGGGGTGGGTGGTGGTGCCGCGTCTACCATCCGCCAGGCCCGACCACGACGCGGCACCACCACC